>CAVDOI010000047.1:0-14546 GCA_963610485.1 Lachnospiraceae bacterium | reverse complement strand
TGTGAATACTTCCAATCAGGAAGCGGTAGTTTTGCTTAAGTCAACAGCATTGACTTAACAGCAAGCCGTTTTTTGCTTATATTTATTCCGGAGGCCGAATATGGGCAAGATTAAAAGCGCATGGGAGATCGCCCTCGAAAAGACCGAGGGAATGGAAATCGACCAGGAGAAGATAAGACACAACACAGAGATAGACAGAATCCGCCGCACAGCGGGTCAGTTCATAACAGCAGATGAAGGAGAGGAGAACGAAGAGGATCTCAGAAAGAAGCTCTCCGCATCCGACCCCGCTCTCGTCAGGGAGGCCCTCACGGGGACGATCATCAATTCGATGGTTCTTCCGCAGGAAAAAGAGAGTGCAGAGAAGAAGACGGCAAGAATCCGCACCCTTCTGGAAACTGCCTTCCCGTCAGAGGACATTCTCTCCTACTATGACCAGATCTGCCAGCACCTCTCCCAGTATCCGGAACACAGGGAGAAGCTGATGGAGCAGCTCAAGGCACAGATCGAGCCTATGCTGAAAGAGAAGGAGGAGGCGATGAGAGAAAAATACGGGCAGCCCGTGCACCTCACCATCGAGAACGACAAGGAAAGCCTCGAGATGGTCAGAAACTACCTCGACAGATTGACAGATCAGTATCAGGGGACACTGGATGAAGCGAAGGAAAGGATGAAGAGTCTTCTGGAGAGTTACAGATAGAAAAGGCAACGGCTCCCTTGAAAGGAGCCGTTTATTAAGGTGTCGATCGGATTCGAACCGATGAAAAACGGTTTTGCAGACCGTCCCCTTAGGCCACTCGGGCACAACACCGATGCGTGACTAACATTACCCTAATCGGGCAGTGTTAGTCAATAGAAAGATTACTCGTCCTCCGAGCTCGTCTTAGCATAGGCAAGAGCTCTCACAGCATTGTCGAACTTCTGGAACTTACCGTTCTTCAGATGGATGACGACTCTTGTCTTCTGATTCTCGGAGACCTTGATAATGTACTGGACAGCCTCAAGCTTCGTCTTGAAATACTTGATGACCTTGGTACTGCCCTGTCTCTTGACGCCCCAGCCCTTGCCTTCGACATAGCTGAGCTCATGAACGTCCTTTACTTCCTTAGTCTCTTCGGACTTGACTTCCTTTGCCGCCTCTGCGGCATCATTCTTTGTCTTTGCCATAGTAAAACCCCACTGAGATTATTTTCCGTTCCAATTATCCTGCTGTCAATATAATAATTGACAGATATCTCACCCGCAAATATGCTTACATCATGAAAAAGATACTGATCATCATCCTTACGGCAGTCATCGCACTTTCGTCGCTCTCTGCAGCGAGGGAATATATAGTAATTGCGGGAAGCGTCGATTTCGACAGGGAGACGGGAGCTGTTCCGGCACCCGGCATCTACACCCATTACCAGTTCGGCTTCCAGCTCAGCGACAGGGTGTCTCTCGGGTTCGGAACATACTTCAATGCAGGCTTCCCCATCAACGGAATAAAGGATACGGGCTACAGTGCGCTCATCAACGTCGCCGCAGGCCCCGCATTCGCCGTCAAGCTTACACAGAGCGACTCGATATCTTTCATAATCGGTCCCGACGTCGCGGTTCCCGCATCGTCATATAAGTATACCGACAAGGCGGGATTCGGAGTCGGATTCTCCGCGGCATACACATTCATTCCAGTCTCCGAACAGAGGGACCGTGTCCAGATGGGACTGACATGCGGAATCAGCGGAGCGCTTACATACTATGAAGACTATTCGTCGGGCCTCTCGTTCTCGGGCCGCGCATACGTCGGCTTCACGATCCTCCAGCCCTTCATCGGAGTCTACTACCCCGATGTCTATGATGTCGTTCTCGACACCATCTACTCCCACTATTGATTGCGGTTAAACATCCTCGGTCGTCTGGCTCTTGAAGAATATCCTCTTCGAGAGCTTTCTTATTGCACGGAACGAGGTATCGGCCTTGATAAGCGATGAGGTGCGTGTGCGTCTGAGATTGAAGCCGTCGCTTCTGATTTCGTTCTGATAGAAACCCAGCGCAGCGATTCGCGGATTGTCGATTGTCGTATAACAGTTTGCAATGTATATGACCCTGGTCTCTCCCGGAAGGAGTGTGAAGTTGCTTGAGCCCCTCTCTCCTGCCGCGAAGCCTACAGAGAGCGACCTTGTCTGCGGCGTCGCTCCGTCGAAGAGTGCCCACGGAGAGTCCATGCGCCCGTACCAGTTCTCGCCGATTGTCGAGTACGGGAAGAAGAACTCGTTCTCGCTCTCCCTTTTCGGCTGGAAGACGAAGTAGCACATCTGGTCGCCGGGATTGATCACGCTTATCCACGAAAGGCTCTCGCCCTCGTTCTCGCCCATTATGTAGTCATAGGTTCCCGTGGGGGATGGAACGGTCGAGGCATCGGCGGTTCCGCCTCTGAGAAGAGGGGCAGAACGGAGATCGTCGAAGATGACGTTGGGGACGAAGCGGTTGACCCCGCTTTCCCTGTATGTCAGAGGATATACACAGTAGGAGTGGGCATTGGATGAAATGAAGGTTCCCTTCTCGACAAGGGGGGACGAGAGCATCGAAACCCACTTGGCGTTGCCGCTGAGACTCTCCTCTCCTGTGTTCGTTACGCTAATGGCAGTATAGATGACATCCTGCCCCGGGAGGATGAGGTCGACACGCCCCGCCTTGTAGCGGTTGCCCTCCTGGCGTGACTTCATCTCGCTGTACTTCCATACACCTCCGAATTCGTCCTCGGTGCCGTAACGTCTGAGTGTCCAGTAGGTGTTGGAGGTATTTATTCTGTCATCAGTTCCGGTAGGAAAATTGAAGTAGGCCCCGCCCGCCTGGTAGAGCCCCTGGCTCATACGCCACCACTGCCCGTTCTCGTCGCTCATGACGCCGCTTCCCGTGCCGCGGAAGTACGGGAGGGAGAGAGAAGATGTGCGTGCCCCCTGGCTGTTGCGGACACTCAATTCCAGCATGACTTCACCCTGATCCTCTATCAGGGCCTGGAGCGTTTCGTTACTCATGTAAGTCGCGTATCTTCCCTCCCAGAGGGAGAGTCTTCTGATATCCATATGTGATTATAATAACATATGAAAATCATAAAGGTTACTTTGTTGTCACAGAATTCTGCTGTAGTATAACATAATAGAGCGAGGAAAGCGATGATCAGATATTCAAACGGACTTTTCTTCATAGAAACAGAGAACACGAGCTACATATTCTCCGTCGAGGATACCCTGGTGCCGGAGCACGTTTACTACGGCCGGAGGCTCAGAGATCCCGAATCCTCCCTCTCTGCAATAAGGGAGAAACATCTCAAGGCACCGCACATGTCGACGATTCTCAGCCGTCAGTACGGGGAGTTCTCGCTCGACGACACACTTCTTGAATTCTCAAGCGAGGGAAAGGGCGACTACAAGACGCCCCTCATCGCCGCTTCTCTGGGAAAGGGGGGTGACAGGACGCTCGACTTCAGATACACCTCCCATCAGATAACACCCGGAATCGTGCGCTTCAGAGGCCCCAGAATGCCGCAGGGCGTCGGGAGCGAGGAGGAAGCTGAGACGCTTGCCGTCACATACACCGACAAATCACGCCGCATAAAGCTCATCACATACTACACCTCGTTCTACCGCTCGGATGTCATCACGAGACGCACAACCGTGCAGAACGAAGGTGACGAAACACTTGTGCTGCGTTCTCTTCTCTCCTCTTCTCTGGATCTGAGAGCCGTTGGGGTTAAGATAACGTCGCTCTCGGGATCCTGGGGACGGGAGAAGCACATACAGGAAAGGGTGATGACAGAGGGCCTCTTTTCAGTTGAAACGAGGACGATACAGAGCGGGACAAGCGACCCGACAGTCATCATAGAGAACGGGAAGGATACATATCTTTCGTCCCTCGTCTACTCGGGAGCCCACCGCACCACGATAAGCCAGACTCCGTCGGGGATCACGCACATAACATGCGGCATAAATCCCGATCTCTTCTCCTGGAAACTTGAAAAAGGCGAAAGCTTCGAGTCTCCCGAGGCCGTCCTCGCCTACTCGCCGTCAGGCAGGAACGGTGCGGGAAGTCTGATGAAAAAGTTCATAGTGAACCACATCAGACGCGGCATATGGAAGAACAAGATGAAGCCGGTGATGCTGAACACATGGGAGACACTCTCGTATGACCCCGACGAAGCGGAAGTTCTGACGATGGCCCATAAGGCGAAGGAACTCTCGATGGAAGGCATCGTCGTGGATGACGGCTGGTTCGGAGCACGCAGCGACAACAGATCGTCCCTCGGCGACTGGTATGCCGACACACGCCACTTCCCCTCGGGAATCAAAGACCTTGCGAACGAAGTCCACTACCTGGGACTTATGTTCGGACTGTGGTTCGAAATGGAGGGAATAAGCGAGCGCAGTCTCCTCTACAAATCCCATCCCGACTGGATAGTCGGAAAGAGCGCCGAAGAGAGCGCCGAAGGCAGCCACGAACTGCTTCTGGACATAACACGCACGGATGTCCGCGAATGGGTGATATCGACAGTGACGAACATCATCGACTCATCGCACATCGATTATATAAGATGGAGCCTCTCGCGTAACCAGGGTGACCTCTGGTCGAATATGACAGAGAGGGACGCCGGGGAATTCATGCACCGCTATGTACTCGGTCTCTACAACATCCTCGATACGATAACGAAGTCGAATCCCAGGCTCTACATTGAAGGAACCAGCGAAGGAGGACTGAGATTCGACATGGGCATGCTCTCCTACTGTCCTTCGATAACTGTGACGGAGTGCACAGATCCCCTCGAAAGGCTGAAGACGATAGAGGGTACGGCGCTTGTCTATCCCCTCTCCGTGATGAACGTCTCACTCTCCTCCTCCCCAGACAGACTTACGGGGCGCATGATAGAGAACGAGACGATCTTCAACACGTCGGTATTCGGCGCTCTCACCTGCTCTATCAACCCGCATGACCTTTCGAAGACCGAGCTTTTCATACTCAAACAGCAGATCGAATTCTACAAGGCGTACAGGAACCTTATCCAGAACGGCACGTTCCGCCTCCAGGAAGACAGCGTCAGCCGTACCATATGGACAGTATCGAACGGCGACGCCTCTACGATATTGCTGCTCTACTACCTCAAGAAGGCAGGAATAAACACGACGGCGGAGAAACTCTACGTCGAGTGTGCGAACGAAAACTATGATTACTCCTTCATGGCCCGCAGCCACATGCAGAACAGAATCGACCTTGTCATGAAACCGCAGGAGATCGAGTGCTACAACGTCTCCGGCGATGCTCTCAAATGGGCCGGAATCACACTGGCGGACAACACGAGCGGCAACGGCTGGGAGGACGGAATGAGAACCCTCGGCGACAACACATCGAGGCTCTACATCATAAAGAAGAAAGAGGGAAAACAGTGAACAGAATAGTAGTTGCAGGAGGCGGTGTATTCGGTACATCCGTCGCAGAGCGCCTCACATGGAATAGAAACAACAGCGTCACGATTCACACAATCGAAGAGGACGTCTATGAAGATATAAGAGACAATCACCAGAATACGAAATACTTCCCGACGAAGTTCCTTTCTCCGTCCCTGACGGCTACGATGGACGATGCTGTCTTCGAAGAAGCCGACGTAATTCTCCTCGTCCTCCCGTCGAAGGCCATCGTGCCCTTCTCGGAGAGAATCAGGAGACACACATCTTCGAACCCTCTCATCGTAAACCTTGCAAAGGGGATGAGCGACGACGGTGCATTCATAACGGAGGACATCCCATTCGAAAGAAGGGCAAGCATGAAGGGCCCGTCGTTCGCCATCGAGACGATGAACGGCTTCCCGACATCATTCACATTCGGCGGTGAGAAGAGCGACTATGAATACTTCAGAGACTCCATACTCCCCCATACCCTCTTCACGCTCGACTGGACCGAGGACACGAGAAGCGTCGAACTATGCTCCATCCTCAAGAACATGTATGCCATTGCCATAGGACTGGTATCTGGAAAGTACGGTTCCCCGAACGTCGACTTCCTCGTCTACACAAAGGCGGTCAAGGAGATGAAAAAGCTTCTGAAGCTCTACTCATGCTCCGAGGAGACCATCTTCTGCTACTGCGGACTGGGGGACCTGGGACTTACGGCCCTCAACGACCTCTCGCGTAACCGCACCTTCGGCATGCTCATCGGAAAGGGCTTCCTCTTCAACGAGGAGAAGAATGCCGCAACGGTAATCGAAGGAAAAAGGACGATATATCTCGTGGCGAGGAAGATTCTCGAGCTCGGACTCGAGAAGGACTTTCCGCTCGTCATGAACCTCTATCATCTCTTATATGAAGACGGAAAGGTCAACGACTATTTCCTCGCGGTTCTTAAGTAGAAATGGACAGGATAAAGAGAAGGGAAAACCTGAAGGCTCTTCTGACACTCGCCTTCCCAATCGTCATCGAGGAGATTCTCTCGACGCTCCTGCAGTATGTAGATACGGCGATGGTCGGGAGACTGGGAGCGGAAGCGACGGCGTCGGTGAGCCTCACGGGAACCGTGAACTGGCTCATCTACTCACTCTTTGCATCCTTCGGCATTGCAGTGGTTGCAATAATATCGACAGCACTGGGTGCCAGGGATTACCTCAAGATAGAGAAGGCGTCGTCCGCAGCATTCTCCATTTCCCTGCTTGCAGGCACCGCAGCAGGAGCCGCGGCCGTCATCCTCAGCCCATACATCCCGGCCTGGATGAACGCCTCCGATGAGATAAGAGCGCCCGCATCCTTGTACTTTGCAATAATAAGCGCCGCGATTCCCGCCAGGGCCTTCATAATAATCGGAAGCTCGGCTATGAGGGCCGTAAAGGACAGCAGGACTCCGATGATCATCAACCTTTCGGCTAATCTCCTCAACATAGTCCTCAACTATCTTCTGATCTACACATTCGAGCTCGGAGTCAAAGGTGCAGCCATAGCAACACTGCTTTCCTACACAGCCGGTGCACTTGCTCTCGCCGTCATCTGGAAGAAGAAAGAACTCATAAGCTACAGGGTGAAGTACCTGAAACCGGAGAAGGATCTCCTCGGAGAATCCTTCAGGATATGTCTTCCCGCGGCGGCGACAAACACGACAAGCTGTCTGGGGCACATAGTCTTTGCATCCCTTGTCTCCTCTATGGGAACGGTCACATTCGCGGCACACTCCATAGCACTCTCCGCCGAGACCATATTCTACGTTCCCGGCTACGGCCTCAGAGGTGCCACAAGCACACTCATCGGAATATCTGTCGGAGAGAAGGACGAGGACAAGTTCAGGATAATCGAGCGTCAGGCCTCCGTTCTCACACTCCTTATGATGGCTTTCACAGGCGCCCTTCTCTTCTTCCTCGCCCGTCCCGTCATGTCCTTCTTCACACCCGACGAGGAGGTAATCCGGAAAGGAACCGAGATACTCAAGCTCATAGCATTCACCGAACCCCTTTTCGGACTCATGATTGTAAGCGAAGGAATATACTACGGACTGGGTGAGACGAAGTTCCCCTTCGTCATCGAGACAATCGGAGCCTGGGGGATAAGAATACTCTTCTCTTCAATCGCCATCAGATTCCTTCACGTCTCTCTCACCGGCGTATGGCTGTGCATGGCGGCAGACAACACCTTCCGTGCCCTCGGGCTTGCACTCCCCATCCTCTTCAGACGCGGCACCAGGCTCTTCAGAAGAAAGGCGGGAATTGAAAACGCGGCATAGCACAGCGCCAACTTATCTGAAAAAGGTGCTTTCCGCTGATTATCCCGCTTATTCTGCGAAAACATGATTTTTCAAGATGCTTTTCGCTGATTATCAGCCTTATTCTGCGAAAACATTTGATTTTGCCCCGCTTTTCGCCTAAAAATAACCATATGAATAAGATCATAGGAAGACAGAAGGAACTGAAGATTCTCAAAGAGTTGTCCGAATCCCGTAAATCCGAATTTCTTGCTCTTTACGGAAGGCGGAGGATAGGAAAGACCTTTCTTATCAGAGAGGCTTTCAACAATCATTTCACATTCCATTATGCAGGAAGAGGCAACTCCACACGCTCTTCACAGCTCGTTTTCTTCCGTGAAGCGTTGAAAGAACAGGGCCTCGGGGACTGCCCGGATCTTTCCTCGTGGGCAGAGGCATTCTCGTCGCTGAAAAGACTTGTGAGTAAGAGCGACGATGAGAGAAAAATCATCTTCCTTGACGAAATTGCATGGATGGACAATCCCAGATCCGATTTTCTCCCCGCTTTCGAAGGCTTCTGGAACGAATGGGCGGCATGGAGGGATGACGTGTTTCTCATTATCTGTGCTTCCGCCGCTTCCTGGATTTTAAAGAAGGTCTTTCACAGCAGGGGCGGACTTCACAACAGGATCACGGCCAGAATCAAGCTCGAGCAGTTCACTCTGGCGGAATGCGAAGAATACTGCAGATATTTCAACTTCGGATACGGCAGGGACCAGATTCTCCAGCTCTACATGGTTCTTGGAGGTGTGGCATATTACTGGACACGCCTTGTCGGAGGTTTTTCGGCATCGCAGAATATTGAATACCTCTTCTTCTCGTCTTCGCCGGCGCTCTCAGACGAGTTCGAAAACTGCTATACATCACTTTTCAGAGAGCCTAAAAACTATCTGAAGATTGTTGAATATCTGGGGAAAAACGGAAGAGGCAGAACAAGGACCGAGATAGCCGGAGGATGCAGAATACAGAACAACGGAGCTCTCGGCGACATGCTTGAGGAACTCGAAGAATGCGGTTTCCTCTCTTCCTCCCACCCTATGGGGAAGATGAAGAATGACACATACTACCGTCTCATGGACTCTTATACACTCTTCTACTTCTCGTTCATAAAGAACAACTCTTACAGCGGAAGCTGGAGTGCAGTGGAAGCCTCCCCGAATTACCGTACCTGGTGTGCGCTCTCCTATGAGAGGATAATCATGATGCATATCGATGCAGTTAAAAGGGCTATGGGAATCAGCGGGGTTGCGACGGCCGTCTACTGCTGGGTCAGTGACAGAAAGAAGCTCGAAGAAGGCCAGAAAGGAGCCAAGATCGATATTCTCATCGACAGGGCCGACAAAATAATCAACATCGTGGAAGTCAAATGGTCTAAGGACGGAAGAATATACTCGATGACAAGGGAAGACGAGGAAAGCCTGAAGGACAAGAAGAGCGTCTTCCTGTCCCAGACAAAGACGAGAAAGGCAGTTACCTTTGTTCTTGCCACTGTCTCCGGGATGAAATACAACCAGTATTCGGAGCTTATACGGACGCAGATAACCCTCGACGATCTTTTCGCCTGAGTGAACTTCGAGTTGACAGCTCTGTTTCCGGAGATAAGCTTAATTGAGAGGTTATGAAAATGAACGACAGAGATAAGGAAGTAATAGAATTCTGCAAGGAGGCCATCCGGATCCCGAGTCCCTCCGGAGGTGAGAGGGGTGTGGCCCTTCTCATGAAGAAGAAGATGGAGGAGCTCGGATATGACAGCGTCATAATCGATGACTTCGGATCGTGTATCGGGATAATCAACGGCTCCGAGCCGGGAAAGACCGTCCTCATCGACGGCCATATCGACAACGTCGACGTCATAGACGAAAAGGAATGGACACATAGTCCATGGGGAGCCGGGGAGGAAGGGGGCAGAATATACGGCCGCGGGACATCCGACATGAAGGGAAGCGTTGCTGCGGCGGTGATGGCTGCGGGCTACTTCAAGAAGGATACAAGGGGTAAGTTCAAGGGTCGTGTTGCCGTATCGTGTACGGTCCATGAGGAATGCTTCGAAGGTATCTCATGCCGTCTTGTCTCGGAGTATGTAAAGCCCGACTATGTCATTATCGGGGAGGCGACATCATCGACGGTCAAGATCGGACAGAGAGGAAGGGCTGAGATTGTCGTGGAGACCGAGGGGATTTCGTGCCACTCGTCGAATCCCGAGAAGGGAAAGAACGCCGTCTACAAGATGATGAGCGTCATAGAGGAAATCAGGAAGATTGTTCCGAACGAACATCCCCTTCTCGGTAAGGGCATACTCGAGCTGACGGACATCAAATCGTATCCCTATCCGGGCTCTTCCGTCGTTCCGTCGAAGTGCATCGCCACATTCGACCGCCGTACCCTCGTGGGAGAGACCGAAGAGACTATACTGTCCCAGATCAACGAGGCGATAGAAAGGGCGAAGGCGGAGGATCCGTCCATTGAAGCGAAGTGCTATATAAGGGAGGGAGAAGCACCATGCTGGACGGGTGCCGTAATAAAGGCGGAGAGGTACTATCCGGCATGGGCCGTCGACGAGAAGAGTCAGTTGGTGCAGAAGGCACTGGGGGCTCTCAGGAAAGCGGGAATCGAGACGGAGGTCTCACACTTCTCGTTCTGCACGAACGGCAGCCACTTCTGCGGCGAGAAGGGAATCCCCACAATCGGCTACGGGCCCTCTCTCGAGAGCCTTGCACACGTCAGGGACGAATACATCGAAATCGATGAGCTTACAAAGTCAGTAAGGGGCTTCGAGGAGATTCTCAAAGCACTTACGCAGTAAAAGCAGAGCCGCCCTTTTCAGGACGGCCGTCTTCTCTTTCCTATGTTCACTTTCAGTTAAGTTCAAATACTGCAGTGACCGTTGCACTGACACTGAGTGAGCCTGCATAGTACGTGGTCGATGAATAGCTGTCTCCAGATGCAGCCGTCGCTTCAAGCATCATGACCTTACTGTTTGCGTACGAATACGAATAGTCGGATGAGCCTTCGCTTATGGAAACGACCCTGCCGACTGTAAGCTCCGCTCCCTTTGCATAGTCCTCAGCCTTCGCGATGGCGTTCTTCATGGCCCACTCACGGGCGGCAGCCTCCTCCGAGGTCGTATCGCTCTTGGAATACGAAATGGAGGAAATCGAGATACCGTCGAGGATGCTGAGTCTGTCGTAGACCCTGCCGGCCTTGTCGATGCCGTTCCTGAGTTTGATGTTCAGCGTCTGTGTGGCCTTCTGTCCCATCAGAGTCCGTCCTGTATCGAGCCACTGGTAGTAGGGGCTGATGTTCATGTAGTCTGTCGTGATCTCGTCGTCGGTGATTCCGAATTCGTCCTTCAGTATCTTCACGGCTTCTTCGACCATCGCGCTCGACGCGTTCCTCGCCCCTTCAGTCGTGCTCTCGAGAGCCTCGGCTGTTATCGAGAACGATGCCGTGTCAGCCTTTACGGCAACCGTACTCGTAGCCGTAACGGTGATGTATGAAGATGTATCCTGCTTTTCAGTCGTCGCACAGCCCGTTAAGACCAGAAGTGCGGCAAAGACGAGAGCGGCTGAAACGATTATCTTTCTCATATTCTCCTCCTCAAATCGGGATTCCTCTCTGCCTCCCTCATGAAGGCGAAGAGTGCGGCGAGCATTATTCCGTTGGAATACTCTCCCTTCCCCATTTTCCTTATGACTTCTTCGACAGGGACAAAGAGAAGTTCTATCTCCTCGTTCTCGTCGAGTTCCTGTTCTCCCTTCTTCACAAGGCCCGTTGCCAGGAAGAAGGTCTGTCTGTTAGTCATGAACGCGGGATTGGGATTGAATGACGCAAGCTCGATAAGCTCTGCCTCCATCCCCGTCTCCTCCCTCAGTTCACGCCTCGCAGCCTCGAGGGGGCTCTCCCCCTCTTCTGTTAAACCTGCGGGAAACTCCAGGGTTACACTTTCACTTCCGTGACGGTACTGTCTTTCCATGAGGAATACCGGCACTCCGCTATCGTCCCTCGTCCATGGAATGATGGAAACCCAGTCGGGAAGAGAAAGAGTCACGAACTCCCCCTTCTTATCCCCGTGTGTCCTTTCGGAGAGGTCGACACTGAGAATGGGAGAAGTGAAGACCCTCCTCTTACCGTGTGTCGTCCATATCAGGCTGTCACCGCTTTTCATCAGCTCTTCCTGCTCGGGCACTCCGATGTGCAGTGTGCACATGCCTCGGGTGAACATGAAGATGAGCCGAGATAGTTCATCTCGCGTCCCGTCGTGCATGCATCGCCGTTCTCAAGCTTGTCGGCAATGGCGACAAGAGCTTCGGCCGACGGATGTGTGGTGTCCTTGATCCACTCCTCTCCGCTGTCCTCGCTCTTCATGAGGTCGATTTCCATCGGGATTGCACCGAGGAAAGGAGTATTCATCTCGAGAGCCATGTTCCTACCGCCGTTTTTTCCGAATACCGGAATTTCAGTTCCGCATTCCGGGCACTTCAGTCCGGACATGTTCTCGATGACACCGATGATGGGAAGACCGCACTTACGGGCAAATGTCACGCTGCGTCTGGAATCGAGGATGGCGACATCCTGGGGTGTCGTGACGATTATCGCCCCCGTTATGTCCTTGATCGACTGGACGACTGTGAGCTGCTCGTCACCCGTTCCGGGAGGTGTATCGATAATGAGATAGTCCAGTGTGCCCCACTCCGTGTCGCCCAGAAACTGTCTGATGACGCCCATCTTCATGGCCCCTCGCCAGATTACGGCGTCGTCGGGATCGGGAAGCGCGAATGCAAGGCTCATGACCTCGATTCCGTTCTTCGCCGTCACAGGATACATCGTCTGACCGTCAGGGGAGAAGATTTCGGCATCCTTCACGCCGAGCATCTTCGCGACGTTCGGGCCGTGGATGTCGCAGTCCAGGATTCCCACTTTCTTACCCATTTCGCTGAGAGCGAAGGCAAGGTTCACGGCAACAGTGGTCTTGCCTACTCCTCCTTTTCCCGACATGACGACTATCTTCCGTGATATCGCCGCCATCCTGCTGTCTATTCTTTCAGTCTGAAGATCGTACTCGCTTTTCTGTGTGTTTTCCATTTTTCAACTCCAACGTTCACTATAATAAATAAAAAACAAAGGTCAACCAATTTAACAGTACACTGTATCAATATAATCACAAAAAACTTATGAATAGATTAAAAAACGTTTACATTCCTTCCCGACTGTTGAATTTAACAGTTGTTCTTTGGTAGAATACAGCAAAATCTATTTTCCAGTTTAGGAGACGAAAATAAATGTTGACATTACTAGAAAATCTGCCCAGTGCATATCTGAGTGCACAGCTTAAGGACGGTATTATCTTAATGCTCCTTGGTATGATCGTTGTCTTCATTTTCCTAACAATCCTCATCTACTCCATCAAGCTGATGTCGAAGATTGTCGGGAATAATGCGCCGGCGGAAGAACCAAAGAAGAAGGTCGCTGCTAAACCTGCAACAGTAGCAAAATCTAACGATGACGAGAAGATTGCAGTGGCTATTGCCGCTTCTCTCGACAAAGGAAGGAATTAAATG
The DNA here is from genome assembly GCA_963610485.1 of Lachnospiraceae bacterium. GTDB lineage: Bacteria > Spirochaetota > Spirochaetia > Sphaerochaetales > Sphaerochaetaceae > Ornithospirochaeta. Next base: position 1,236 of record CAVDOI010000047.1, on the reverse strand, counting down.
GCTCAGAAGAAAATCAACTTCATGTGTACGGCATTCAGAGACGGCTTCCAGTCCGTATACGGCGCACGTGTATTCACCAAGGATTTCATGCCGGCAGTCGCTGCTGCTAAGGAAGCAGGCATAAGACATTTCGAAGCAGGCGGCGGTGCAAGATTCCAGGCTCTCTACTTCTATACCAACGAAGATGCATTCGACATGATGGACGAGTTCAGAAGAGTCGCTGGTCCGGATGCGAACCTCCAGACACTTGCACGCGGTGTCAACATCGTCGGTCTCGACTCCCAGCCGAGAGATATGATCAAGCTCCATGCCGAGCTCTTCAAGAAGCACGGTATCACGACAATCAGGAACTTCGATGCACTCAATGATGTCAATAACCTCATCGACAGCGGAAACGCAATCCATGACGCAGGTCTCAAGCACGAAGTCACCATCACGATGATGTCCCTTCCTGAAGGAGTCAAGGGTGCACACAACCCCGACTTCTATGAAAGGATCCTCAAGGAAATCCTCGCGGCGAAGATCCCGTTCGATTCTCTCTGCTTCAAGGATGCTTCCGGCACATCCACACCTCATAATGTTTATGAGACCATCAAGAGAGCACGCAAGCTCGTCGGTCCGAATATGAACATCGTATTCCACTCACACGAGACGGCAGGTGTTTCCATCCAGCAGTACTGGGCTGCCATCGAGGCGGGTGCAAGCCAGATCGACCTCTCCATGAGCCCCGTTTCCGGCGGAACATGCCAGCCCGACATCATCACGATGTGGCACGCTCTCAGAGGCACGGACTACACACTCGATATCGACATCGAGAAGGTCAAGAAGGCCGAGAAGGTCTTCGAAGAATGCATGGCTGACTACTTCCTTCCTCCCGAGGCGACGATGGTCAACCCCGAAATCCCGTTCTTCCCGCTTCCCGGCGGCGCTCTCACGGCAAACACACAGATGCTCAGAGACAACAACCTCATGGACAAGTATCCTCTGATCGTCGAGGCCATGGGCGAAACGGTTGCAAAGGGCGGCTTCGGCACATCCGTCACACCGGTAAGCCAGTTCTATTTCCAGCAGGCGTTCAACAACGTCATGTTCGGGCCCTGGAAAAAGTTTGCTGAAGGCTACGGAAAGATGGTTCTCGGCTACTTCGGAAAGACTCCTGTCGCTCCCGATCCGGAAGTCGTCAAGCTCGCTTCAGAGCAGCTCCACCTCGAGCCCACGACTGAAAAGGTTGTAGAT
>CAVDOI010000046.1:0-14918 GCA_963610485.1 Lachnospiraceae bacterium | reverse complement strand
CTTAACGGCTGGGAATATAACTTCGATGCACTCACCACATCGAATCTTACGCTTGTAGCAAAATGGAAGGAGTGCTTCTATATTGAATTTGATTCAGCCGGAGGTTCTGACGTTGAGCCCGAGCCGGTCGAGAAAGGGACGAAGGCAGTCAAGCCTGAAGACCCGACAAGGGGAAATGACATCTTTGACGGCTGGTATGATGCCGATAATAATAAGTTTAATTTCGATACCGATACAGTTAATGCCAATATTACATTGACCGCTCACTGGACGGAAGCTTGTAAGGTTACATTTGATACAAACGGCGGTACTGAAGTCGAGCCTCAGATTGTAGCGAAAGGAAAGACGGCAGCTAAGCCGGACACGACTAAAGTCGGATATGTACTGGACAAATGGGTAACGGAAGACGGTAACACATTCGAGTTCGACACGGAGATAACATCAGACATCACCTTGAAAGCCATATGGGCAAAATCCGGTGTTTTGACAGTCACCTTCAATTCAAACGGCGGCTCGACTGTTGATACTCAGAAAGTTGAAATCTGGGGAAAGGCCGAGAAACCTGCTGATCCGACAAAGGCCGGAAGCTATTTCCTCTGCTGGGTTTTAGGAGACACGGTATTTGACTTCGACAACGAGTTGATATCGACAGACATAACGCTGGATGCTTTATGGAGCACATCTAAATACTATACAGTCACATTCGATACAGAAGGCGGCAGTTATGTCCCTCTCCAGAGGGTGAAGGAAAACAATAAGGCATATCAGCCGACGTCTCCGACGAAAAAGGGCTATATCTTCCAGTGCTGGACGACCGATGACGGCAGGGAATTCAGTTTCAATACGCCTATTACATCAGATACGATTCTGGCGGCACAATGGCAGCGTTCTGTCCACCATGTCGCATTTGACACCACCGGCGGCACTGATGTCATTCCCGAAACCATAGGTGACGGCGATACAGCATTCAGGCCCGTCAATCCGGGTTGTTCAGATCCGCGTAAGACATTCAGTCACTGGGAGCTTGACGGCAAGGAATACGACTTTACTGTACCTGTAACGAAAGACATAACGCTTAAAGCTGTGTGGAGAGACTGCAGGGTCGGTGATATCGGGCCTGCCGGAGGCTATATCTTCTACGACTGCGATGCCGACAATGCAGACGGCAACAAGGACGGCCTCATCTCCACGGAATGCGGATGGCGCTATCTGGAAGCAGCAAAGGATGACTACTTTGAAACAACGCACTGGGGAGATTCTTCGGGCGACAACTATGGTACCAAATACGCTGTAGGAACCGGCAGGGCCAATTCCGAAAAGCTCAAGAACCAGGGCAAGAACGATTTCATGGTCTACAAGATCTGGGGAAAAGAGTTCTACGGTTATTCGGACTGGTTCGTTCCAAGCAGGGATGAGCTCAATCTCATGTACGAGAATCTCCATAAGAAGGGACTCGGAAGCTTCAGAAACGATCGTTACTGGACAAGCTCCGAATACTTCGATGAGGACGGTGCTCACAGTTATTACTATGCGTGCTATCAGGATTTCGCTACAGGAAAGAAAGACGGGCATCTCCGTACGGCGGATGACTATCTGCGTCTGATCAGGTCCTTCTGATAGAAAACAAGTAGCGTAAAGGGGCTTCGTGCAGAGAGCATGGAGCCCCTTATCTTTACCGCTGCAGTCTTTTTCTTTTTCCGGAACCGCCGGGAATGTTCAGAATTCCCCGGTTTCTGTGCTAATATGTCGCTATGGATATAAAAGAAGAGATGCAGAGCCTGACGGAAAGGCTGCGGCTTTATCAGGACACATATTACAAGGAGGGGAAATCCCTCGTTTCGGACAGTGAATACGACAGACTTACGGACAGGCTGATGAGCCTCGAGAAGGAGAACCCCGAGTATGCGTCCCCCTCATCGCCGACAAGGCGTGTAGGCTCCGACCTTACTGCCGACTTCCCGGAAGTGGAGCATACTATCCCCGTACTTTCTCTGGATAAGGCCTATTCGAAGGACGAGGTTCTCTCGTTCTTCTCCCGCTCCATTGAAAAGGAGGGAGGGGAGCTCAGCTTCGTAGCCGAGGAGAAGATCGACGGCATATCGATGGTGCTCTACTACGAGGACGGCATCCTCACACGTGCGGTAACCCGCGGCAACGGGGCTGTCGGGAACGACGTCACTCCCAATATCGTCACGATTCCGTCCATACCTCTTGAGCTTCCTGAGAAGATCGACCTTGCCGTAAGGGGCGAGGTATATCTCCCGAAGGCCGAATTCGAGAGGGTGAACAGCGCGCTTCCGGAGGATGAGAGAGCGGCCAATCCCCGTAACCTTGCTGCCGGAACCGTAAGGCGGCAGAAGAGCAGCGAGGCGGCGAAAGTCCCGCTTGACATGTACTGCTACGAGGGATTCTGGGGGGACGGTAGTCTCACTCCCTCCGACCATCTCCATATCCTGAAGAAGCTCAGGGACCTGGGCTTCCGCATCAATCCGGATTTCGCATATATCGCACGGACAGTCGAAGAGGCGGAGAAGGGACTGGGGGATGCAGGTCTCGGGGAGGGACGGGCATACAGCTTCTCGTCTCTTTCGGAGTACATAGAGCTCATGACGGAGAAGAGGCCCTCTCTCGACCATGAGATAGACGGTCTTGTCTTCAAGATCAACGAGCTCGATGTCAGGGAGAAGTTCGGTTACACCGTACATCATCCCAGGTGGGCGATAGCATACAAGTTCGAATCGCCGCGTGCCGAGTCGAAGCTGAAGGCCATAACATGCCAGGTCGGCAGAACGGGCAGGATAACACCTGTTGCCGAGATTGAAGCGGTTCATATCGGGGGCTCTACGGTGAGGAGGGCGACACTCCACAACCAGGAATACATAGATGAACTGGAGCTCAGCATAGGCGACACCGTCTCGATAACGAAGCGCGGTGATGTCATTCCCGCTGTCGAGGATGTCATAGAGAAGAACGAGGAGGGCAACACCACATACCGTCTTCCCTCACTCTGCCCCTGCTGTCAGACGCCTCTTGTGCAGAAGGGCGCTCATCTCTACTGCCCTAACTACAACTGCCCCGACCAGGCGAAGGGGAGACTCTCCTTCTTCTCCTCCCGTGACCAGATGGATATCGAGACGCTCGGTCCCAAGACCATCGACGTTCTCTATGAAATGAACATCCTCAGGGATGTCGAGGATATATACACTGCAGATTATGCGAAAGCGATCGGCCCCGGCATCGGTGAGAAGACCGTCGATGCGATAAAAGAAAGCGTCGCGAAGTCGAAGGAGCAGCCATACAGGACAGTGCTGGCATCTCTCGGCATCCCCGAAATCGGAAAGAAGAGCGCTGAGATTCTGATCTCGGGCGGGTTTGACAGCATCGATAAGATAATCGAGAAGGCCGTTAATGGTGATACCTCCGCATTCACTTCAATCAAGGGAATGGGGGAGGAGACTGCACTCAACATAATAAAGACATTCAGGGACGGGAACTTCATGAAGATGGTGACTTCACTGAGGTCCCACGGCCTTCATTTCTCCCTCGACATGGACAGAAAGGACGAAGAGGACTTAGCGCAGATCTTCGCCGGGGAGGTATGGTGCGTCACAGGCTCGTTTGCACATTTCAATCCGCGTTCCAAGGCGATGGACGAAGTCGAAAAGCGGGGAGGAAGGACGGTGAGCTCCGTCACGGGCAAGACCACGCACCTCCTTGCAGGAAAGGGCGGGGGAAGCAAGATGGCCGATGCTCTCAAGAACGGCGTCAAGATCGTCAGCGAGGACGAATTCCTGTCCCTTCTCGGACAGGAGGAGAAGAAAACGGAGAGAGACGGCGACGGACAGGGATATCTTTTCTGAAAAAATTGAATTATCCGGTAGCAAAGCGGGCAAGGATTAAATATCCTTGTTCCTAATATTTTTCTTTCATCGGAGGTTGAATATGAACGAACTCGCACTCGAACTCAATGATGCCCTTAAAGGCACGGCGGCACAGGCACTGCTCTCTCAGCGCGGAAAGGGAATCTATTTCCCCAAGGGAATAGTCGCGCAGTCTGCAGAGGCTGCAGGAAAGGCAAAGCGCTACAATGCGACGGTGGGCCTTGCGACAGATAACGGCGAGCCGTTCTGCCTCAGTGACATCTACTCCTCATTTGTTCCGGGCTCCCTCTCGAAGAAGGAGATCTTCTCATATGCCCCGGGCGGCGGTGACAAGGACCTCAGGGCCCTCTGGAAGGAGAGGATGGAGAAGAAGAATCCCACACTCAAAGGAAAGAAGACGAGCGGATGCCTTGTAACCGGCGGCCTCACTCATTCGATATCACTTCTGGCCTTCATGTTCGTCGACGAGGGGGACGAAATCGTATGTCCCGATCTCTTCTGGGACAACTACGAGCTCATCTTCGAAAACTACGGCGGCGGAAAGCTTAAAACATTCCCGATGTTCCGTGACGGGGGCTTCAACACCGAAGGGATGAAGAAAGCCCTTCTCGAAACAAAAGGCGGTACGGCACGCCTCATTCTGAACTTCCCCAACAATCCCACAGGCTATTCGCCTTCAAAGAAGGAGGCGGAAGATATCGTAAGGGCCGTGAAGGACGTTGCAGATACCGGAAAGAAGATTCTCGTCATATCGGACGACGCGTACTACGGCCTCTTCTATGAGGACGTGACGGAGAAGGAGAGCCTCTTTGCGTTCCTCTCCGACGCTCATGAGAACATCCTTGCAGTCAAGGGTGATGCGGCGACGAAGGAGGAGATGGTCTGGGGCTTTAGAATAGGATTTTTGACATACGGCGGGAAGGGAATGGGAGACAAAGCCCTTGAAGCTCTCGAGAAGAAGACTCTCGGCGCAATAAGATGCACTGTCTCCAACTGCGACAGGCCCGGTCAGTCCCTGCTTCTGAGGGCGATGAGAGACGGCGCTAACTACGACAAGGACAAGAAGTATCTCTTCGACAGGATGAACGAGAGGTATGACCTGATGAAAAAAGCAGTCGGGAGACACAGCGGCAGCAGGGCGCTGACGGCCTATCCCTTCAACTCCGGCTACTTCATGGCATTCAGTACGAACGGACACGACGCCGAGGAGCTCAGGCTTTATCTGCTTGATAAGTATCAGATAGGGGCGATCAACATCATGCATAAGACGCTGAGGCTTGCATTCTGCTCCGTCGAGAAGGAAAAGATAGACGATCTCGTCGATCTTGTGTACAGGGGGGCTGAGGAGCTGTGGAACTAGACACCAAACTCTATCTTGTGGATGACGAAGGGGAGAAGTTCATGGGAATCGGAGTCCTGTGGCTTCTCGAGAACATCGGAGAGGAGCAGTCGCTCAGGGCTGCAAGCATGAAGATGAATCTCTCGTACTCCAAGGCGTACAATATGCTGAAGAAGCTCGAGAAGGAGGTCGGACGGCCGTTTGTGTCCCGCAAGAGGGGCGGGGCCTTGAGAGAAGGGGTTGAACTGACCCCGTTTGCCAGACGTTACATGGACCTCTACAGAAATTTTCAGGAAAAAGCCAAAAAAGCCGCTCTTGTGGAGTATAATAGATACAAAGAAGAGTTAGCTTTCCTTTTGAAGGAGGAAGAAAGTGACAAAGCGGACATTCAATATTGAGACGATCGGAGAAGCGAAGATTCTCTCCCCGATACAGATGTCGGTTCACCCCGGCGACGGTCAGGCCGACTACGTCGAGGACAGCGACAAGATCTTTCTCGACATCGACCATAAGCCTCAGGGCGGCGACGAGGAGGTGGACCTTCTGGAACTTGCAGGTCCGCGGAAGAAGATTTATTTCAATCCCAAGCGTGTTCATGCCGCAATCTGCACCTGCGGCGGCATATGTCCGGGACTCAACAACGTCATCAGAAGCGTCGTAAGATGTTTCTGGTACAGATACGGTGTACGCAGAATCTCCGGTATTCCTTTCGGGTATCTGGGACTTCTTGCAGATTCTCCCTGGCCGATGATCGAACTCAATCCCGACGTCGTCGATGAAATCCAGGAGAAGGGCGGCACGATTCTCGGCTCGGCCCGCGGAGGCGGCAAGGAAGTCGAACAGATCGTCGATACTCTCGAGCGCGAGAACATCAACATACTCATCACCATCGGAGGAGACGGCACACTCAAGGGTGCGGCGGCCATCAGCGAGGAGATCGGCAAGAGGGATCTCAAGATCGCAGTCGTCGGAGTTCCGAAGACAATCGACAACGACCTCTCGTTCATAGATACATCATTCGGTTTCGACACAGCCGTGGCCTCTGCAGTTCCTGCAGTAAGAGGGGCGCACGTCGAAGCGAAGAGCGCATACAACGGCATAGGACTTGTGAAGGTCATGGGCAGGGAGTCGGGATTCATCGCAGCCCACACATCGCTGGCACAGAGCGACGTCAACTTCTGCCTCATTCCGGAGAACCCCTTCGACCTCGACGGAAAGAACGGCCTTCTGGCACACCTCAAGAAGAGAATGCTCGACCGCGGACACGCAGTCATCCTTGTTGCCGAGGGTGCGGGAACCGACCTCATTCCTCCCACAGGGGAGAGGGACGCCGGCGGCAACCTTCTCTATCAGGATATAGGAACATTCCTCAAACAGAAGATAAAGGATTACTTCAAGGAGGAGGGTATCCCCGTATCTGTAAAATACATTGATCCCTCGTACATCATCAGATCGACTCCGGCAAACAGCTATGATTCGATATACTGTGCACGTCTCGGGGCACATGCCGTCCACGCCGCAATGGCAGGCAAGACGAAATGCATCGCATCCTCGGTGAACAACCGCTTCGTCTATATTCCGATTGCCGCTGCAGTCGCAAAACGCAACCATGTGAATACGGAGGGAGCTCTCTGGAGAGACGTCCTCGAGAACACCCGTCAGCCTATAAGCATGAAAAACCAGGAGTAATAATGGGAAACAAGAAGAAAAAGCTCGATCTGGATCTGGCCCTGATTGATAAGTACTGCACATCATCCAACCCCGTCTACGACGTCATACCGCTCAAGCTCTCCTTCGACTTCATGTCCCTGGACGAACACCAGAAGGAGGACCTCCGGGAGTATGCCAATATCGAGAACGGCCATATCGAGCGGTGGATTCTTGTCCCCGACACAGTCTCCCTGGGGGCTCTCAGCTATATAATATGCCGCGCCTTCGGATTACCCGGCTATGTCTTCTCCACGGCCTTTACGATGGACGAAGAGGAGCAGAGGGAGGTCTTCCCGACGATGGACGACGCCCTCGCAGCGTGCGGCTCCGTATTCGACAATCCGATAGAGACGGATTATATCTTCAATATCCAGGACATTGCCGAGCAGAGCTATGACTACTTCCCGTCCATTCCCCTGACGATGATTCTCTCCCCGACAATCACCTACAAGGCGGCGCAGGAGAAGGTGATGAAGGAGACGGAGGAAGTTAGGAAGAAAGGCGTCGAGATCAACGGAAAGAAGATGAAGTTCTCGGAGCTTCCCGGCCTTCCGTCACTGCTCTTTGAAAAAACAGCCGACAAGGAATTCGACTGGTGCGACGAACTCTGCCGCTCTCTCGAAATCAAGGACGTCCTGATCCCCCAGGGGAAGCCCCGTCCCGATTTCAAGAAGCGTTTCAAGGGCCAGCGGTGCACCGCCCACAACGGACGCAAGAAGGGCTCTCCCTTCTGCTACTCCCTCTATATGGATATCTTCTTCGACGACGACTTCGCATTCGAGATCAAGGTTGAACGGCCCAGGAGCGTGATGCCTCTCATAAAGGAAGGTTACATTGACCTCGAGGACTATCTCGAATCCATCAGATACGTCTCCCGTGCGATAAGACCCGACTGCATCTACAAGAGCGGCTACGACCTCTTCTGTTACAACGAGGAGTCATATTATGCATTCGTCATGATGATGCATGGTTCGATGCGCAGCGATCTTATCCAGGAAGCCGTGAGATCGGGGTGGAACGAGCCGTCGATGGATCTCAAGAAGATATTCCGCTGACGGCGGTATCGATAAAAGTGTAACAATTCCTTAAAATTATTCTATCATTTACCTCTCTTTTTCCTGTAAACTCTATTCTGTTGACAGTAAGAGAGGAAACATATGTCAGATACCTTTGACTATTCAATCGTAGAGGAGGCTCTCCATAAGTGTGGAGAAAGTCAGTCCTCCATCATTGCGATTCTCCAGACAATCCAGGAACATTTCCACTATCTGCCTCAGGAGGTCTTCCCCTACCTTGCAGAAAAGCTGGACATGAGCGAAGCGCGCATCTACAGCGTCGCGACGTTCTACGAGAACTTCTCGCTCGAGAAGAAGGGCAAGTACGTCATCAAGTTCTGCGACGGGACGGCATGTCATGTGCGCGGCTCGGTGCCTATCCTCGAGAGGGTGAGGGCCGAACTCGGCGTCAATGAAAAGAAGAAGACTACGGACGATCAGATGTTCACCATCGAGACTGTGTCTTGTCTCGGTGCATGCGGCCTGGCACCCGTCATGACAGTCAATGACGAAGTTCATCCCGCCATGACGCCCGACAAGGCAATGGAGGTTATCTACTCGCTGAAGGTCAGGGAGGGTGCAAAATGACAAAGCTCATAACCAGAGAAGACCTCGCCTCTCTCAGAGAGGATATGAGAAGCGGCTACGTGAACCAGACCAGAAAGATCATCGTCTGCGGAGGAACGGGTTGTGTAGCCGGCGGATCGCTGAAGATATATGAGAGGCTGAAGGCTCTTATGGAGGCTGAGGGACTCTATGTCGCCGTCACCCTCGAGAAGGAACCCCACGAGAAGGAGATCGGCCTCAAGAAGAGCGGCTGTCACGGCTTCTGTGAGATGGGACCGCTTGTAAGAATCGAGCCGGAAGGCTGGCTTTATACGAAAGTAAAGGTCGAGGACTGCGACGAGATCGTCGAGAAGACTGCAAAGAGGGGCGAATGCGTCGAACGTCTCAGCTACTCGATAAACGGCGTGACGTACCGCAAACAGGAGGAGATTCCCTTCTACAAGCAGCAGACGAGAGTCGTCCTCGAGCACTGCGGAAGAATCGACGCGGACAGCATACTCGAATATATCGCAATCGGAGGCTACGAGGCCTTCGAAAAGGCACTCTTCGAGATGAGCGGAGACGAGATTATCAGAGAGGTGTCCGCCTCGATTCTCCGCGGCCGCGGAGGCGGAGGCTTCCCCACGGGAAAGAAGTGGGAGCAGGTGAAGAGGGCTTCTGGCGAACACAAGTACGTCGTATGCAACGGGGACGAAGGAGATCCCGGTGCATTCATGGACAGATCCATCATGGAGGGTGATCCCCACAGGATGATCGAAGGCATGATGATCGCAGGGCGTGCCGTAGGTGCCGGAGAAGGCTACATATATGTAAGAGCCGAGTACCCGCTGGCCGTAAAGCGGCTTCAGAGGGCGATAGAGCAGGCTGAAGAGGCCGGCCTTCTGGGAGATAACATTCTCTCTTCAGGATTCAACTTCCGTATCCACATCGCAAAGGGCGCCGGGGCATTCGTCTGCGGAGAGGGTTCCGCACTCACAGCATCCATCGAAGGCAGAAGAGGTTTCCCGCGTGTCAAACCTCCCCGTACTACGGAGCACGGACTCTTCGACTCCCCGACAGTTCTCAATAACGTCGAGACATTTGCAACTGTGTCGCAGATAATCTCCAGGGGGGCGAAGTGGTATCTGACGATCGGTACGGCGACAAGTCCGGGAACGAAGGCGTTCGCACTCACGGGGAACATAACGAATACAGGACTCATCGAGGTTCCGATGGGTACGACGCTGAGGAAGATCATCTTCGACATCGGCGGCGGCATGAGGGGCGACGGGGAGTTCAAGGCAGTCCAGATCGGAGGTCCGTCGGGGGCATGTCTTACGAAGGACCAGCTGGATCTTCCCCTCGATTTCGACAATCTCAAGAATATCGGGGCCATGATAGGTTCCGGCGGCCTCGTCGTCATGGACAGCCACACATGCATGGTCGAAGTCGCACGTTTCTTCATGCATTTCACGCAGAACGAGTCCTGCGGAAAGTGCGTCCCGTGCAGGGAAGGCACGAAGAGGATGCTCGAGATACTCGAGCGCATAGTCGACGGCAACGGCAGGGACGGGGATATAGAACTTCTCGAAGAGCTCAGCGACACCATCTCCCATACTTCTCTCTGCGGTCTCGGAAAGTCTGCTCCGAACCCTGTCATGAGTACCATAAAGAACTTCAGGGACGAGTATGAGGCTCATGTCTACAAGAAGAAGTGCCCGGCAGGCCAGTGCCAGAAGCTCAAGACCATCTACATCGATCCGACGGAGTGCAGAGGCTGCTCCGCATGTTCGCGCAAGTGTCCTGTCGGAGCCATCAGCGGCAGAATCAAGGAACCGTTCCTCATTGACCAGAACAAGTGCATCAAGTGCGGTTCCTGTATAACCACGTGTAAGTTCGGTGCGGTAAAGGAGAAGTGATATGAGTGCAGATTTCATCTATATAGACGGAGCTCCTGTAGCAATCGAAGGCGAAAAGAACATGCTTCAGATAATAAGGAAGACCGGTGTCAAGCTTCCGACCTTCTGTTATCATACGGACCTCTCTATCTACGGAGCATGCAGAATGTGCATGGTCGAGGATGAGAAGGGCAATCTGTTCACGGCATGTTCGACGCCCCCGAAGGCAGGGATGAGAATAAAGACCAATACCGCCAGACTCAGGAAGTACAGGAAGAATATCCTCGAGCTGCTTCTCGCCAACCACTGCAGGGACTGTACGACATGTGTAAACAACAGGGCGTGCAAGCTCCAGGACCTTGCTGTCAGATTCAATATCGACGGTGTGAGGTTTCCCAACCGTGCAGATGACAACAGGGTTACAAACTCATCTTCCTGCATCACATTCGATTCGGGGAAGTGCATTCTCTGCGGCGACTGTGTGCGAACATGCCACGAGGTGCAGAACGTCGGAGCAATCGACTTTGCATACCGCGGAAGCAAGATGATGATATCCACGGCATTCGGACGTCCTCTTTCAGAAACACCGTGCGTCGGCTGCGGCCAGTGTGCTGTTGCATGCCCCACCGGTGCGATCATGCCCCGGAGTGACATAAAGAGAGTCTGGGATGCAATCTCGGATGTGAACACCAAGACAGTCGTCCAGGTCGCACCTGCGGTGAGAGTCGCGCTGGGTAACCTTGCGGGCATCGAAGACGGCAGGGATGTATCTCCGCTTATCTTCGCCGCTCTCAGAAATATGGGTTTCGATGAAGTCTATGACACATCCTTCGGTGCAGACATCACGGTCATCGAGGAGAGCAGAGAGTTCCTGGAGAGGCTGAAGGAAGGAAAGAAGCTTCCAATTATCACATCATGCTGCCCCGGGTGGATCCAGTACTGCGAAAAGAAGCATCCCGAGCTGCTCGATAATGTCTCGACATGCCGTTCCCCGATGGAGATGTTCGCATCCGTAATCAAGGAGGAGAGACGAGAGGAAGGGAAGAAGCTCTTCAGCGTCGCCATCATGCCCTGTACAGCCAAGAAGTTCGAAGCGGAGAGAAAGGAGTTCAGAGACCGCAGCGGAGAACCGTATGTCGACGCAGTCGTCACGACTGAGGAGCTGACACATATGTTCAGGGAGGCGGGGATTCTCCTCAATGAAATCGAAGGAGAGAGCGTCGACCATCCCTATGACTATTCCTCCGGTGCCGGCGTCATATTCGGTGTCACAGGCGGTGTCACGGAGGCCGTACTCAGAAACGTCATTTCCGACAAGTCACGTTCATCTCTTCTTTCGATAGCGGCTGTCGGCGAAAGAGGCAACGAAGGCATCAAGGTCTTTGACCTCACGACTGAGGACGGAGTGGCGCTGCGTCTCGGAGTCGCCTCCGGCCTGATGAATGCGGAAAAGCTCCTTAAGCGTCAGAAGGACGGGGAGAAGTTCGACATCATCGAAATCATGGCATGCCCGGGCGGATGTGTCGCAGGCGGCGGTCAGCCCTTCGTCCATTCAGACGTCAGGAAGGAGAGAGGAAAGGGGCTCTATGATGCCGACAGGATGATGAGCATCAGACACTCCGAGCTCAATCCCAGTGTAGCATCCCTCTACGAGCGTCTTCTTGACGAGAAGGGACACGAACTGCTGCACGTCCACTACAGGAAAAAGAGGAAATAAGATCATGGTCCCCTCGAGAGAGGGGGCTTTCAGTTAAAAATGCATAAAAAGTTTGCTTCTGTAATGCCTGTCTGGTGGTCAGACAGCTTTCCGGCTGTTATGATAAGTACAAACAGAATATTGCCGGAGTAAGTGATACGCTGTAGAGGAGGGTGGATACATGCAAATTACTATTCAGAAGATTCCGCAGAGTTTACAGGAATTTGAAGAGCTTCTTGAGGTGTCAATGACACCGGAAAAGATCTCTGCATTGTTCCTTTGTGCGCTTTCGCTGTTTGACAGAGATAAGGATGCAGGCACGGCAGCGATGAATCTCCTTCGCGGCCCGCGGCCTATGACAGCCTACGATCAGCAGTTCCTGCGTGACCGTCTGCGCGGCAAAAGCTATCTGCCGCTGGCATATTTTGACGGGGCTACGCCGGAAAACGGCTATCAGCCGGTTGTGCCGTATGTTCTGAATGTGCTGGAGGATCCCAGGGCGCAGGATATAGAGCCCGGTTATCTTCGTGTCTTTCTCAAAACGGCGGGTGCAGATTCACCGCGCCCCATGAAGCTCAGGCAGAAGGGTTCGACCGGAGAATGGTTCCTCTGGGAATATTCCAGTATTCTGAGCGGCATCCGCATTCCGGAAGCGGAGGATCCCTGGGCATAACTGATACAGGAAAGGAAGTGACAAAACAACGGGCTCTGTCAAGGCAGCGCCTGATGCACAGGCTGTTGCCGGCAGCCGGCTGGATATGAAAAAGCCGAAGATATGGAGGAAAAGCGGAAAGGAATTAGGACAATACCGTTTTTCATTTACATATTTCTTTCTTAAACAAGAGAATACAGGATAAAACTTAAAAAATTTCAAAAAAATTCAGAAAATCGGTTTACATTCTTTTTCAATGTTTGTATATTCTCATTCAGAAATCGGAAAATGATAATCGTTCGGTTTCTAGTAACCTCCTTTTGTTCCCCACGTATGGTTTCCTCCTTTTTGCCATGTGGGGTTTTTTATTGCCTTTACAGCCGGTCTGACGGCGAATAGAATCTTCATAATGAGATGCTCGGAGAAACCAAAAGAATCCTCTATGAAAGAAGTGAGAGCCGTCCTCTGCGGGACAGGCTGGCGTGCCCGCTTCTACATCCGCATCGCTTCTGCCGTTCCGTCACTTCTGCAGATTGTTTCTGTATATACCCGGTCGGAGGAGAGGAGAGATCAGCTTGCTGCGGAAGGTCTGAATGCGGTGACGGATATCGAAGAGGCACTGTGTGCGGAGCATGACGCCGTCATCGTCGCATCGGGAAAAGAGGGCTTTCTTCCCCTCCTTGAATATCTCGAGAAGAGGGGGGAGAGAATCATCACGGAGACGTCCTTCCTCACATTGAGCGACTCCGAGCTCTCAAGGGCGGAGAGAATAAGGGGATGGACACTCGAGCAGTACCTCCATACTCCGTTCTATTCGTCGGTCATGACGGCCGTGAAAAGAATCGGCCGGATATCATATGCATATATTTCGGGCCTCCATAATCATCATGCAGCATCAATCATGAGGGCGATCTTCCCTGATAAGGAAACAGCGGAGGTGAAAAGACTTCTCGATATAAACTCCGTCTGTCTCAAAACAGGGGACAGGTCAGGACTTATCAGAAGCGGGGAGACGGAGGAATACAGGCGTAAGATAACCTCCGTCACCTTCAAGTCCGGTGAGGTCTTCATATGCGATTTCTCATCCAACCAGTACCACAGCTCCATCATGCCGGGACGTATCGAGATAAGAGGAGAGAGGGGAGTCGTGACGGAGAAGGGAGTTATCTTTGTCGGCAGTGATGGCTATCCGGTGAACATGGACTTCGTATTTCACAGGGGTGAGGGAAAGTGCAGCCGCTATCCGACTCTCTCCCATGTAACTCTCTCAGATACGACAGTCTTCACAAACGACTTCTACCCCGCTGTCCTCTCTGACGACGAAATCGCCATCGCAGAGATGCTCGAGGAGTATCGGGAGGGCCGTCTTCTCTACTCGATAAGTCAAGCCGCAGCCGACGCAGCAGTCGGAAAGCTCTTCTAGAAGTAGCCGTCGTCCCTGCTCTTCTTCCTCACTGTGAGGAACGAGAGGGCGAACATCACGAGGATGAAGATGAGGAAACAGAGAGCCCCTTCTCCGGTATTGATCGAGCAGAGGTAGTCGTATGTTCCATGGAGAAGAACCGGAAGAAGAAGAGAGAGAAGACGTGAAAAATACATTCCTCCCTTTTCTCCGTAGAGGTCGCATTCCTTCTCCTTTGCGTACCAGACTCCCATGAAGACGCCGAACGAGCAGTGTCCGGGGATGGCGGTGAGAGCTCTCGAGAGAGCTGTACCCAGTCCGAAACGGAATACGTAGAATATGTTCTCCCAGAGTGCGAACCCCAGAGATACCGCAACTGCATAGACGACGGCGTCGTAGCGGCAGTTGAACTCCCTGCTGTTGTATGTCCTCTTTCTCAGGAGAACATATTTGGAGCCTTCCTCGCTGAGGGCAACGACAATGTAGTAGAAGAGTATCTGGTAGAGTGTCTCGTTTTCGTTGAGGAAGAGAGCGAGTACAATGGAACCGACTTCTTCGAGAATTGATGCCGCCGCTGTCGATATTATCCCCATGACGACAAGAAGGAATATGAATACGGGATCCTCCCTCTCGAGTCTGTCGCCCTTATATACCCTGACAAGAAGAAAGACGGCGGGGATTATTGCCGCCGCAATGAGGATTGTCCTCGGCATGAGAAGAAATGCAAGCATATCAGATG
>CAVDOI010000045.1:0-14989 GCA_963610485.1 Lachnospiraceae bacterium | reverse complement strand
AAGAGGAGAAAGTTGCTTAAAATTCAGGCTTCACGCAACTGCGAAGTTTGAGTAATATACAGGCTACCGTTTCCGGTAGCCCGTATTATATTGAGTTTGCCTCAGCGTTCATAGCCCAGATTGAAACGGATGGTAAGTCCGTCAAGCCCCTTCTGGCCTTCGACCCTGCCGTATTCGTTCCAGTAGTATGCAGCTTCGATTCTGAGAGCGAAGAAATCGAGTGCGGCACCGACTGTGAAGTAGCCGGAGGAGAAGCCTCCCCTCAGCATGAGCATGTCGATGAGGGAGACTTCGACACCTGCGTTCAGATGCTTCATGATTACTCTGCCCTTCTCACCGTCCTTGAGTTCGTCGAACATACCGAGGAGGTCCTTCATATCGGCTGCAACAGCAAAACCGAATATCGAGGAATCGAATTCATATCCGATACCGGCGTCGAGCGAGGGCTTTGTCTCGATTGTGAAATCATCATAGGTGATCTTCGACTTGGCTGTCTCAGATGCGTCTTCAATTGATGTGTTCACGATTCCCATCTTGTAATTCGCGAAGAGATTCGAGAGCACGACGGAGGCACTGAGGCCCTTCCACTCTGCCGTCACACCGAAATCGACGACGGGGATGGAAGCGCCGACTGCAATGTTCATCGACATCTTCTTGAGGTCATCACTCTTGACAACCTGTGCAAGCTTGAGTCTCTGGTTGAATGCGATGACATTCATCTTTCCTGTCACACCGGCCGAGAGACGGAAGTCCCCGAAGTTGAATGCGTATGCATAACCGAGGGCCGCGGATGTCTCGACGTAGTCGATGACGGTTCCCGAACTTGTATAGACGGTATCCCTGGCATAGACGCCGAGTCCCAGTCCGAACGGGAGAACGAGCGATGTCGATGCATCGGCACTGAAAAGAGGAGCAGTCTCCGTTCCGACAGTGTCGAGTATGGCGGTTACAAGGGCATCCTTGTTGTCTTCCTTCACCTTGTCGATAAGCTTGTTGTCCAATATGTCATATACGTGATAGAGAGTGACGCTGACCGACGGAAGGGAGAGCTTGAATGAACCCTCTGCAAGGGATGCGGGGTTCACGAAGAGCCCGTTCTCGGCCTTGACAAGCGAGAGCCCTGCGCCTCCCATTGCGGCCATTCTAGCATTCGTCGGGACAAAGCGCGAGCCGGCATACGAATATGCAGCAGGCGTTTTATCGTAGTCAGATTTGAAATCAGCCTTGTAATCCGTTACTGTCGTTGTCGCAGCAGCCTCTTCTGCATAGAGAGAAGAGAAGCAGATCAATGCAATAAGTAAAACTGTGAATATCTTCTTCATATTCCGCTCCTCCTTACATCACCATGCCGATGAGTTTCTCGAGATCCACGCCTTCGAACATCGTCGTCGTTCCCGATACCGTATTGAGAATGCTTGCAGTACCCACAAGGGAGTCGTTGGCCTTGTCAAGTACATCCTCCACGGCCTTGGAAGTATCTCCGCCGTCGGAGAAGACTTCGAGAACGGAACTGCTTGAATCGCTGATGACGTTTGTGATCGTCTGAAGAACGATGAGGTCTCCCATCGTCAGATCCTTCGTTTCTCCGGTCTCTTCATCCTTCTTTGTCAGATTTTCCAGAATGGTATTTACGACTTCGCTTGCCTTCTTCGTCTTCTCGTCGGCATCTTCCGCCGGTTCGAACTTCGCGTTTTCAAGGAGTGCCACGATTACGGTTTTCGTGCCTTCAGCAGCCTTCTTCGTAGCCTCGTCCTCGATGGGCTTACTAAGCTTCTCGAGTGTCTCCGCCTTTCCGCTTCCCTCGAGAGCCGATGTTATGAGGGAGATGTCCTGCGGAGGAAGAACAGTCTCGATCTTGTCGAGAGCAGCCTTGGTCTCATCACTTGTCTTGGAGAGGGGGACGGCACCGCTGGAGCCGATTCCGATTACAGCTGTACCGCCTTCCGTCTTTCCGATGGAATAGAGCTCCACGTCATCTTCTCCGTCCCTGTATGTGAATGTACTGCCGCTTGAGACCTCGGTTCCTCTGATCTTCGTCTTTCCGTCTTCTCCGGCGGGAACTTCCTTCTTCTTCGTCTCATTCTCCTCGCTGACCTTGACGCTTTCGACTGCAGCTTCAACCTGCTTCGAGTCTGCGCCCAGGACATTGCCTCCCATCCTGCCCATGATGTTCACCATTGCGTCACATGAGACGAGGGCGAGGCAGAGGACGAGAGCCACAAGGGCTGTCATGATTTTTCCTTTCATCTTTTTTCCTCCTCACTGGGGACTATATATATAAAGATACAGTTATCTGCCACTTTGATAACAATTATACACGCTTCCGGGTTACTGACGGGGAAAAGATATCTTTCATTTTTCCTCCTCAGACGGCCCTTTTCCTCTTCCTGGCACTATTTTAATGTTCAAAATATGGTGAACGCAATATTCAACTTTGACTTTTTATGTGGAATTTACATCCTCCCGCCCTATTGCCAAAGCCTCCCTCTTTTGTGTACGATGGCTTCAGTTGCGTCTACGCAATGAATTTCCTTCCGTATGGAAGAGATATAGTGACGGGAACCCGGTGCCCCTCCGGACACCACAGCGGTTTGCGAAAAGGAGTAACTACTATGGCAGTAGTAACAATGAAGAGCCTGCTCGAATCAGGCGTACATTTCGGCCATCAGACAAAGAGATGGAATCCAAAGATGGCACGTTTCATCTTCACAGAGAGAAACGGAATCCACATCATCGACCTTCAGAAGACAAGTGCGTGCATCGTCGAAGCTTATGAAGCTGTCAGAGCACAGGTTCAGAACGAGAAGCAGATTCTCTTCGTAGGTACAAAGAAGCAGGCTCAGCAGGCTATCGAAACAGAAGCAAAGAGATGCGGCATGCCTTATGTGTCGAACAGATGGCTCGGCGGTATGCTCACGAACTTCACAACAATCAAGAAGAGCATCGCAAAACTCAAGAAAATCGAAAGAATGGAAGCTGACGGCACATTCGACTCCCTCACGAAGAAGGAAGTTGCACAGAACCTCAAGATGAAGGCGAAGCTCGAGAGAGACCTCGGCGGAATCAAGGACATGAAGGAACTTCCGGGCGCACTCTTCGTCATCGATACAAAGAAGGAGGCTCTCGCAGTCGCTGAAGCAAAGAGACTGGGAATCCCCGTCATTGCAGTCGTCGACACAAACTGTGACCCCACAGACATCACCTACCCCATCCCGGGAAACGACGATGCCATCAGAGCCATCTCTCTCTTCGTCGAGATCATCGCGAACGCGGTAATCGACGCTGACAGCGAGGCAGGAATCCAGATCATCGAATCACTCGACGATGAAGAAGAAGCATTACAGGGCACACTTCCTCCCGAAGCAGAGAAGGACGAAGTGATTGAAGACTACTCCAACTATGTTCCTTCCGATGAGAAGAAAGAGGAAGAGACAGCTGAGAGTGACGACGAAGAAGAATACTTCAACAAGTAATTAAGGAGAAAAACTATGGCTGCTATTTCAGCTTCTGATGTCAAGAAATTACGTGATATTACAGGCGCAGGCATGATGGACTGCAAGAAGGCTCTCTTACAGGCTGACGGCGATTTCGCTGCAGCTGAGAAGATTCTCAAGGAAATGGGTCTTGCAGCTGTCGCAAAGAGACAGGACAGAGCTACCGAGAACGGAAGAGTCTTCGTTTTCTCGAACGGAAAGAAGGTCGTCATGCTTTCACTTTCCTGCGAAACCGACTTCGTCGCGAAGAACGCAGATTTTGCAAAGCTCGGCGAGGACCTCTGCCGCGTCATCCTCGAAAAGGATTACAAGGAGCCCAATGACGAGCTCAAGGCTATGGTCGATGCACTCATCGCAATCATCAAGGAGAACATGAACCTTGTCTCCTTCGTCGTTTACGATATCCCGGAGAACGGCTACTGTGCAACCTACGTGCACGGTGAAGGCGCTGTCGCGGTATCTGTCATCCTCACATCCGACAAACCGGAAGTCTTCAAGGATGAAAAGGTCATGGAGTTTGCTCACGACCTCGCTCTCCACTGCGCTGCATACAAGCCCCAGTACCTCTCCGACAAGTCTGTCGAGAAGTCCTATGAGGACGAGCAGCTCTCGATCTTCCGCGCCCAGGTCAGCCAGGACGAGAAACTCGCATCCAAGCCCGACAAGGTCAAGGAAGGAATCGTCAGAGGAAAGCTTTCGAAGCTCTACAAGGAAATCTGTTTCCTCGATCAGGCCTTCGTAAAGGATGACTCCAAGAGCGTTGCCCAGGCTCTCGCAGACTGCGGTAAGGCTGCCGGCGCAAAGCTTGAAGTCGTTTCCTACTCTGTTTTCCAGGCAGGTCTCAAATAAGGAGTCACCATGCAGACTGTCATCAACAATACTGAAAGCAAAATGAAGAAGAGTGTAGCGGCCCTCGAGGCTGACTACACCCAGCTCAGAACAGGCAGAGCTTCGGCCGCCCTCTTCGACAAGATCAAGGTCGACTACTACGGAGCCGAGACACCCCTTTCCCAGGTGGCGTCGATCTCTGTTCCTGAAGCAAGAATGGTCGTCATTCAGCCTTGGGATAAGTCTGTTCTGCCCCAGATCGAGAAAGCTATCCTCAAGTCCGAGCTCGGACTGAATCCGAACAACGACGGAAAGCTCATCAGAATCAACTTCCCCGCACTCACGGCCGAGAGGAGAAAGGAACTTGCCAAGGTTGCCAAATCAAGGGCCGAGGAAAGCAGAGTCTCCGTCAGGAACATCCGCCGTGACGCAATGGACGAACTGAAGAAGATGCAGAAGGCTGCATCCATCAGCGAAGACCAGCAGAAGGAAGGAGAGACAAAGATCCAGAAGCTCACCGATTCCTCCATCGCGGAAATCAACAGGATTGCCGAAGCAAAGGAAAAGGAAATCATGGAAATATAAGAATGAAGGAACTTGTACACCTTGCATGCATCATGGACGGCAACGGCCGCTGGGCCGAAAGCCGGGGCCTCAAGCGCATCAAAGGCCACGAAGAAGGCTCGAAGGCCGCTGAAAGGGTCGCAAGAGGATGCATTGAATGCGGTATCAGGTTCCTCACTCTCTACTGTTTTTCAACGGAAAACTGGAAAAGACCCCGTGAGGAAGTAGAATACCTCATGGGGCTTCTTGCAAAGCAGACGGTCCTCAACATTCCGAAGTTCAATTCCCTCGGAATCAGAGTAGTCCTCCTCGGCAACAGGGAGGGAATTCCCTCCTCCGCCCTCTCGTCACTCGATAAGACAATGAAGGAGACGAAGGACAACGGGAAGCTCACCGTCCAGCTGGCAATCAACTACGGCGGACGCGACGAGATCGCACGTGCCGTCAACAGAGCCCTCGGGGACGGAGTGAGCCGCTTCGAGCCCGACACGCTCGAGAGGTATCTCGACAATCCGTCAATCCCCGAACCCGATATGATAGTCCGCTCCGCTGGCGAGGAGAGACTGAGCGGCTTCATGCTCTATCAGTCCAACTACTCCGAGTTCGCATTCTACGACAAACTATGGCCAGACTGGGATGAAAGTATGGTAAAGGAGATTGTCGATGACTATAATAAGCGGGTACGTAAATTCGGAGACGTAAAAAAATGAGCAGTTCACTCAAACAGAGACTGATTACGGCCGCAGTCGGCCTTCCCGTCATTTTCTGCTCGATATTCTTCTTCCCGCAGAAAAATCATCTTCTCTTCAGCATCATTGTCATCTTCGTATCGGCATGCGGATGCTGCGAACTCAAGAACAACCTCATAAAAAGGAAGATCGAGACACCCCGTACTGCCTATCTCGGCATTCTTCTGCCGGCAGTCGAACTTATCAACCTGAACTGTTTTCCCGATGTCGAGATAACAAAGTTCGTTCTCGCTGCCTTCATTGGAATATCGTTCCTGTGGGAGATAATCCACGGTGCAAGGGACAACTTCGAAAACTCACTGTGGCGTATTGCATGCACGATTCTCAACATAGTATACCCGGGCCTCTTCATGGTCTACGGAATAAGAATCTGCTACCTTCCGGAGGCCGAGAAGATGATTTTCACCTTCCTCTGCGTCGTCTTCGGTTCAGATTCTCTTGCATATTTCTTCGGCCTGTTATTCGGGAAGAACAACAGGGGAATCGTCAAATGTTCCCCCAATAAAAGCGTTGCAGGCTTTATCGGAGGTACTGTGGTTGTAGGTCTCATCGGAAGCATAGTCACCCTCGCCTTCCCGGCTCTCTACCCGTTCTCCCCCCTCACGACATTCGTCCTTTTCTTCTTCACAGCCCTCTTCGGGACTGCAGGTGACCTCTTCGAATCGATGCTGAAGCGCACATGCGGCGTCAAGGATGCAGGAACGATGGTCCCCGGACGCGGAGGCATGCTCGACTGCATCGACTCCCTCTCCATAGCCGCCCCGATATTCGTTTTCGGCATCGAACTCATCCTCGTATGGTAAGACTTGTAATACTGGGTGCTACAGGAAGCATCGGGACGACATGCCTTGAGGCGCTGAGAAGCCACTCCTTTCCCGTAAAGGTCGTCGGAGTCAGTGCTGACAGAAACAGGGAGAAACTGGAGAGAATATCTGAAGAATACGGCTGCCCTTCTCTTCTGAGTGAAGGTGACATCGCGCACTCGGGTCTTGGAGAGTTTCTTGAAAAAACAAGGTGTGACATCGTTCTCAACGCAATAGCCGGTTTCGACGGCCTCTACGCAACGAAAACCGTACTCGAACTGGGAATTGACCTCGCACTTGCAAACAAGGAGAGCGTCGTTGCCGGTTCCTGCTTCATCTTCCGTCTGGCGGCCCAGACCGGAGCCAGGATAATCCCCGTCGACAGCGAACACTCCGCCATCTACAACCTTCTCAGGAGCAGAAAGGCCTCAAAGCTTGTAATAACCGCTTCCGGCGGCCCCTTCGTCGACAGGGAGGACCTCTCGACGGTTACGAAGGAGGAAGCCCTCGTCCATCCGACATGGAAGATGGGAGAGAAGATTACAGTCGACAGCGCCACACTGGCCAACAAGGGCCTGGAAGTCATAGAGGCAGGCTGTCTCTTCGGCTTCAGGGGTGAAGATATAGAGGTTGTCGTGCACAGACAGTCCGTTGTTCATTCCCTCATCCGCACATCCGACGGCGCCGTATATGCACAGCTCTCTCCTCCCGACATGTCCCTCGCCATAATGAGCGCAATCGGGGACGGAAGATTCGAGACGGAGAATATCGTACGCCCGCTTTCCTTCAGCGCCCTCAATCTCACATTCGAGGAGCCGAAAAGAGAAAAGTTCCCCCTTCTGGGATACGCATACAGGGCACTCTCAATCGGAGCGGCTGGAGGAATAATCTACAATGCCTCCGATGAGACTGCAGTGAGGGCTTTTCTCTCGGGCGGAATCAGATTCGACGAAATAGAGAAGGTCGTCGGCCTTCTCCTCGACGACGAGACACTGACAGAGAAGCATCCCTCCGACTATGACGACGTACTTGCGCTCGACAGAGCAGTGCGGGACAGAGCCTCCGTCCTTATAAGGGAGAAACCATGGAGAGGCTAGTCGGCTATGCTCTCACTCTCTTCTACCTTCTCATAGGTCTTTTCGGCACCGGTATCGTGATATTCATCCACGAGCTCGGCCACTACGCTGCGGCGAAGATGTGCCATGTCAGCGTCGAGATACTCTCCTTCGGTTTCGGCCGCCCCCTCTTTTCGCACATGGGAAAGAACACCGAGTTCCGTATCTCTCTCATCCCGTTCGGCGGCTACTGCAGACTCGGAGGATCCGAAGATCTCTCGGTCGCCCTCGCAAACAACGAGAAGAAGATATCATATGCGGAGCAGGGGTCCCTCTTTGCCATCCATCCGCTGAAGAAGCTTTTCATCTATGCCGCGGGTCCGGCGACGAACATCATACTTGCCTATACTCTCTTTCTCATCGTCGCAGTCATTCCCGTCGAACGTGTATCGAACAGGGCGTATGTCGCTCCTGTTTCAGCTTACCCTTCCCTTTTCAATCTCGATATCGGACAGGACGGCATACAGAAAGGAGACGAGGTCATAAGCTGTGACTCCACTCCTGTGAAGGACTACGAGGATCTTGCATCATATCTTTCTGCAGGAGACGGAGAGAGCGTCACGCTGACTCTCATCCGGGACGGAGAGGAAATTACATGTACAGTCACGCCGCTGCAGATCGACGGCACCTGGACCTACGGGATAACAAATCTCGTAGAACCTGTCATCGGACGGAGCGAGAGTCCTCTCTTCGCTCCCGGCGACAGGATAACCGCCGTCAACGGAAAGAGCGTCGAATGGGATCTCGATATACTCTCGATCGAAGGTGAAAGCTTTACGTTCACACTTCTGGGAGAGGACGGAAACACGAGAACTGTGACACTCGATTCAACTTCATTCCCCTTTGCATTCCGAAGCGGACTCAGAGTCTATGCAGATACGGCAAATCCTTTCGGCGAAGCATATGTTCGCACATCGGATTTCTTCCTCCGGACTGCAAAAGCCATCGGAAAGCTGATGACACTCCATATCGGGGAGGCACTCAGGGAAATATCGGGCCCGTTCTCGAGTGCGTCGAATATGGGAAGAATATCGACACTGGCGTTCAGGACAAGCTCATCCAGCGGCATAAGAACCGTCTTCTACCTCCTCGCCATCGTCTCGATATCGATATGTGTGGGAAACCTCATTCCCATCCCGACCTTCGACGGCGGCCAGATGCTGATATCGACGGCGGAAATCATCAGACGACGTCCCCTGAGACCCCGTGCCTACCTCATCCTTCACATTACAGGCCTTGCTCTTGCCTGGTCAATCGTCATTGTTATGAACTCCTTCTCCCTGCTCTCCTCTGTGCTCTGAGTTATGCCGGGACAGAGAACCTGTTATTGCCGGTTGTCCTTTTTGATAACCGCAGTCTCAAGACAGAAGCGTTACAGGATCAGACTTTCTGCCTTTTCGTATCGATGACTTCTCTCATTCGTGTGAGAGCATACAGAGGAATGTTTGTAACCCGGTCATGTTCGATGTAAGAAGAGGAGATGTACGAAGAGCAATAAAAGGCTTGAACTTTTCATAGTATGCTCTGAGGCTCTTCGCCTTCGTGTTTATTCCGCTCTTCACTTCAAGAGGGATTATCTTCCCCCTGTCCTCCACGAGGAGATCGACCCCGGCGGTATTCTTGTCATTAGAATAATATGCTGATGCCTCATACTTCTGTCCCTTGAGTTCGGAGAGTTCGAACTGTTCCATCAGTGTTCCCCTGAAAGCATCGAAAAGGTCATTTCCTTCGATAAAGAGAGAAGAGTCTGTCCCGAGAAGAGAAGACAGAAGGTCTACGTCTGCATGTAGACCTTGAATACAGTCTGATCCTCATACGCCGTCTGGGGAAGCCCGGGTCTTGTTACGCGCTTCACCTTGTTGATGATTCTGCAGCTTTCAAGCCAAGCAAAAGCCTCCTCATAATCCTTCGCCCTTCCCCCGTTCCCTACATGGGAAAAGATGAATTTCTTGTTCTCCTTACCGAGCTCGGAAGCGATGGATGACACAATCTCACGACAGCGTACCGCAACATGTGAAGGAATATGCTTGGACAGATCCGACAGATACGATTCGACGATGTCATCCTGTATCTTACGCACTTTGACAAAGGACGCCGTCTCCTTCCATTTTCAGAATACAGCCGGGCATTCCACCGACAAGAAGATATTCCTTTAAGAGCTCAAGATATCTCTCACAGAAGACAGCGATATCATCAAAGGAACCGTTTTCAAGTTCATCGGATAGTCCTTCTTCCCCGATTCCCATCAGGAATTCATGGAAAGAGAAAGGCAGAAGCTCAGGAAAACTGACCTTTCCGACAGAAAATGAAAGCCCCTTGTGCTCCTGTATTCCAAGAAGTGAACATGCGGCAATAACGGCGAATCCCGGAGCATCCTCCTTGAAATACTTGAGAGCTGTCAGTGCTCTCGGCGAGTCATGGACTTCATCAAGGAAAACAAGAGTCTTCTCTTCCTTTATCCCGGTCTTGAAGGCAATGGAAAGCGTCTTTATGATGCGTGCCGGATCAAGGTCACCGTTCAAAGTAACATATAGCGGACACATTCTTCTCGAAGTTAATTTCGACTGTGTTTCCGAAGTACTCCCTTCCGAATTCCCTGACAAGATACGTCTTTCTGACCTGCCTTGCTTCACGAAGTATGAGCGGACTGCGGTCTGGTGACGTACGCCACTCCTTAAGCTCTTCCATCAATGTCCTGTACATGTTGACCTCAACTCAAGAATAGCATGCTCAACATTTTTTCCAAGGAATAATTGTGTTCAATCACATTTTTTCCCGGGAATAACTGTGACATGATAATGCAGATTCAACCCCGTCCTCTCTGCTGTTATCTTCCGGGAACTTCCGCTCATCGTCAACACAGTTCAATGAAACCCGGTAAGGAAACTTACCACCCAAAAAACAGGGTGGATTTCCCCACCCCCGTCTTCAGCTGCTGCTCTTCCGCTTTCCGCCGGCATCCTTCGGCTCGTAATCTATGAATTCGCTTGACTGTGCGACGTCGGCATAGTACGTCAGAGGGCCGTTGTAACCGATCTTGAAGTATCCGGTTTCACCGTTTCTGTTCTTTGCGACAATCATCTTCGTGACCTGGATCGAGGCCCTTCCCATGCTGTCCTTGAGGTTCTTCTGCTTCTCCTCATCCGAGAGTGTCTTCTTTCTGTGCAGAAAGCATACGATATCGGCATCCTGCTCGATGGATCCCGAATCACGGAGGTTGGAGAGTATAGGCTCCTGCTCCTCGCTCTCTCGTCCGACCTGGCAGAGAACGACCACCGGGACCTTAAGCTCACGTGCAAGCTGCTTGAGATTGAGTGATATGTAGGATACCTGCTCGAACTTCTTTGCGCTCATCATGCTGCTAGGAGGACTTATGAGACCTATGTAGTCGATGACTATACAGTCTATGTTCCTCTCCTTCATGATGACACGGGCCTTTGTCCTGAGCTCGGTCAGTGAGATGTTCGGAACATCTACTATGTAGAGATTCTCTCTCAGGTCGTAGAGGCGTTCGAGCGAGTCCTTGACCCTGTCCATCTCGTCGGAGAAGAATGATGACTTCATGATCTTCGAAAGTTCGACCTTACTGTCCATGGCGAAGAGACGCTTTGCAATCGATGCGGCAGGCATTTCAAGGGAGAAGAAGGCGACCTTCTTCCCGTTGTTGATCATGTTGTGCATCATACTCAGTGCAAACGCCGTCTTTCCTATACTCGGACGTGCGGCGATGATCACGTACTCTTCCTTGGCAAAGCCGCCGTTGGTGTATCTGTCAAGAACCTCGAATCCTGTCTCCACCCTGTCGTTAAGATCCTTGTTCGTCATCTTGTCGACGACGGAGCGGAAAGTATCGAGAAGGATTTTTCCGAGTTCGTACTCGGATGCGGTGTAGTTGAGACCGCTGAGGATGGAGTCGTTGAGCGTCTTGCTTCCGTCTTCAAGCTTCTCCTGGATATTAACTGCGGGATCAAACACACTCTCCATAAGAGAAGACGAAACGTGGAAGAGAAGACGACGCCTCGACGCTTCCTTCACTATCTCGCAGTACTCGGTCACATTGGCGACGATGAAGGGCTGTGCAGTAAGTTTGGCGATGTAGCCCGCTCCCCCGGCTTTTTCCAGGAGATTCTTCCTCCTCAGATACTCGAGGAGGATAAGTGAGTCGAAGCTCGACTTGCCCTCATCGTTTACAAGGGCGGAAATCGACTCGAAAATAACCCTGTTTGCGGGGGAATAAAAATCGGAAGGCGAGACAAGCATTTCAACCCTATCCCAGCATTCCGAACTCAATAACAGAGCTCCCAGGATAGACTTTTCCGCTGTTTCGTCATGTGGCAGGGTGCGTAAACCCCTTAATTCGTTATCCTGAGAACCCGGCATTTTTTCTGATTAACCCTCTACAGGAGCTTCCGCTTCTGTTTCAACTGCAGCTTCCTCTGCGGGCTCTTCAGCCTCGGATGCTGCCTTTGCTGCAGCTTCAGCTTCAGCTTTTGCAGCTTCTTCAGCAGCCTTTGCCGCTGCTGCAGCTTCCTCTGCCGCCTTCTTGGCCGCAGCCTTCACCTCTGCTTCGCTGAGAACATTGAGTGTGATGACGGACTTGTCGTTCTCATAGAGATGAGCGACGATCGAGTATGAACCTGTCATCTTGATTGCGTGTGTCGGAACATCGAGCTTCTTCTTCTCGATTTCGAAACCTTCCTTCTTGAGAGCTTCCTGGACCATCAGAGATGTGACGGAACCGAAGAGCTTTCCGCTTTCTCCTGCAGGAACAGTGATTGTGAGTGTAACCTTGTCGAGTCTTTCCTTGAGGGATGCACTTGCCTCTCTCTTCTCGACCTTTCTCTTCTCGATCTGCTCGGCCTTCTGCTTGAAGACAGCTGCATTTGCCTTGTTGTAGATAACAGCCGCACCTGTGGGGAGCAGGTAGTTTCTTGCATAACCGTCCTTGACTGTTACGATGTCGCCTTCTTCGCCGACGTGTACGACATCCTGGTTGAGAATAATCTTCATTTTTCTTTCCTTTTCTTCAAATCGAAGAAGTTCTCAAGTATACCGATGAACGGTACTCCTGTGAGAACGATAATATTCAATCCCGGAATCAACAGTCCTGTAAGAGCCAGAATAACGAAGAGCTTGAGACTCCCGAATTCCGGAAAACCCCGCCTGATCCACACCAGGAGAACAGTAAAACCCTGCACTCCGTAGAGGATCATGAACGCCGCCGTCCCGCTCATACTCAGAAGGAAGACGACAGTCGGTACAGATACAAAGCGCGAGACAAGAGAAACCGCAAGAAGAATGATCAGAGGCCATATGAGGGCCGGTGAAAACTCAAGTGCGGAAAGCTTCTCATCCCAGTCGCCTTCTCTTGAATGTGATACCCTTTCATTTATGAAGAGCACCACACAGGTTGCACCCACCACCAGAGGGAACATCACGACGGATGCAAGGCTTATCATGACGAGGAAGACACTCTTCACGTCAACAGATACCCCCACACTCTCGAATATGCTCTCGAGGTAAGGCACAAACGCATCTTCATAGGCACCGTAGATGTCACTGAAGAGCGCCCTATCTGTACAGAGAACGGTACTGACAGCCAGTACCATCAGGAGAGACGGAAGAAACGACAACAGCAGCCGTCCGTCCACTCTCCTGCCCTTTGTACAGGTCCATATGATTCCCGCCGCTGACAGCGACAGAGGGAAAAACAAATCCAACAGCACCATAAAGGGGTAATATGCACTTCCGTACATCTCCCAGAGGCTGTGTGCCGTTATGAGCACGCA
The DNA here is from genome assembly GCA_963610485.1 of Lachnospiraceae bacterium. Classification (GTDB taxonomy): domain Bacteria; phylum Spirochaetota; class Spirochaetia; order Sphaerochaetales; family Sphaerochaetaceae; genus Ornithospirochaeta. The sequence goes on along the minus strand of CAVDOI010000045.1, from coordinate 1,647 downwards.
CTCCAGAACAAATACGATAAGGCATTCCTTCTTCGTGTGCCTTGTTGAAAAACCCAGAAGAGGAAGTGCGATGAAAAGCGTCAGAAACGAACTCAGCGCCATCACTGCCGATATTATCAGCGTGATCAGCGCGTCCCTGTATGGAAATCTTCCCCTTTCACGTCCCTCTTCTATCATTTCACTCACTGCTTCTCGAACGGAAGGTAAGCAAGTGTTCTTGCTCTCTTGATTTCTCTGTTGAGAGCTCTCTGGTGCTTTGCACATGTACCGGTGATGCGTGCAGGAAGAATCTTGCCTCTCTCTGTGATGTATCTCTTGAGAGCTTCGGGATTCTTGTAATCTGCTGCAGGTGCACCCTGACAGAACTTACAGACCTTCTTCTTGAAGCTTGTCTTTCTACCGCCGAGCTTCCTGTCCTTGTTGAAGCCGCCCTTATCCATTTCTGCAAAGTCTTTATCGTCTTTCATTTTTTACTCCTAATAATAATCAGAACGGAATATCATCGTCCTTGAAATCTTCAGGCCCGCTGCCGACCTGCGGCCTTGCCTGAGCCTGCTGTCTTGTATAGCTGCTGTTCTCCGCCGGAGAGGAAGAATAACTGCCGCCGCCGTAGCCGCCGTTCCCGCTGTTGTTATAACCGCCGTTGTTACCGCTGCCATTATAACTTCCGGCACCGCCGCCCTGGCGCATAGCCATTTCTGCTGCAGATCCTTCTCCGCTTCTGGACTGTCCACCTGTAAGTGTAAGCTGATTGACTATGACTTCGAGTCTGTATCTTGTCTGTCCGTCATTACCGTCCCACCTGGAATACCTGAAGTCACCCATCACGCAGACAGTGCGTCCCTTTGTGAGATAGGAGTTGACAGATTCAGCGATTTTACCGAAATACGAACATTCGAAGAAAGTCGTCTCTTCGCCCCATGATCCGTCAGCATTCCTCTTTCCTCTGTTGACAGCTATTGAAAAGCGTACAATCGGGTTCCCGTTCTGTGCATACCTCAGTTCAGCATCTCTGGTAAGTCTACCGGTCAATGTTACAAAACAGATGTCTGTTGCCATAATTCTCCTCAGTTCTTTTCAGGGTTGATGAACAGATACTTCAAAACATCGTTTGAAAGCTCGAACGCCCTGCTCATGTTCTTGATGACAGAACCTTCAGCCTTTACTTCGAAGTAGAAATAGTGACCCTTTTCCTGCTTGTTGATGAGATAAGCGAGGTTCCTGACTCCCAGGTCCTCCTTCTTATCGACTTCTACGCCGTACTTGGCGAAACTGGACTCTACGAGTTCGAGTCCTGCTTTTGTCTTATCCTCGTTTGCATCGAAGATAACTGTGAACTCATAATTTGAAATCATGAATTCCTCCTTGTGGACTTAAAATTTGATCCGATAACATCGGATAAAGAGGTAGACTAATGTTAGCCAAAAGAGAGAGTGAGAGTCAATCTGACACCCCGTTCTTTTCGCTTTTTTCTGCTGCCTCCAATATGAGTCTTCGTCATCATGATTCCCAGCCTTTTTTCCCTTTATTGCCGCTTCAATCTCCGAAATCTGTCTGATTTTATGAAATTTTCATCGATTTCTGAAAAAAAGTCTGACAAAATCCCGGATTTTCCTGTCTTAAAAGATACAAGGAATAAAAAATATG
>CAVDOI010000044.1:0-15232 GCA_963610485.1 Lachnospiraceae bacterium | reverse complement strand
CATGGTCAAACCAGTGTTTTATTCCTTAAGTCAATTTCATCCGCACAGGTCGAAAACATTACTGTCAGACAAAACTGCGCAATCTCTCGATGAAATATGTAATATCGGGATTGAGAAAGCGAAGAACCTGTTGAAGAAGAGCAAGGATAAATAATGGCCCTCTACTACAATCTTCAGGTCTACAAGGATGTGTATGCACTTGTGCTACGCCTGTTCCAGTATACGAAGGATTATCCGAAGGAGTACAAGTATTCGCTCGGGGAGGATATCAGGAGAGACAGCGTGGTGCTGGTGAGGTCGATATACAGGGCCAACAGGGCTTATGACAAGACGCCCGACCTCGAGGCCTTCCTCGACGACTTCGAGGTGCTGAAGTTTGAAGTGAGGCTCAGTAAGGATCTTCACTTATTGAGTATCGGGCATTTCGGTGAGATTTCCGCCCTGATGGATACAGTAATCACAGGGATAAGGAGTATCTCAAGGAATGCCTCCCCCCGGATACGGGAGTTTTTCGCTTCCAAGCTCTATCTTTCGCTTTCCCCGTGGAAGGTTATTCTCCAGAGAGTCAATTTCTTCTCATTTGGATAGCAAGTTGTTGTAAGTTGACAGGTGAATCTCGTTTGAGTGCCAAGAATCTGCTGTTTTCGAGTGCCAACAGTCTGTTTTCGAGTGCCAACAGTCTGTTTTCGAGTGCCAACAGTCTGTTTTCGAGTGCCAACGTCCTGTTTTCGAGTGCCAACGTCCTGTTTTCGAGTGCCAGATCAAGTGATGGGGTTCATTTTTAGTCCTCAGGGTGGGGCAATTTTGGGACTCAACCGGCAGGGGAGTGTCGCTGCTCTCAATTGAAGTGTGCGGCAGGCCGGTCGTATTCTGTCTTATCGGAAGGGGGAGAAAGAAGACGGCCGGTTTCCCGGCCGGTGATGTTACTTCTCTTCCTTTTTGACTGGGATGATGAGGTTGAGTATGATGCCCGCAAGGGTTGCAAGTGCTACGGAGCCGAGGGAGAACTCGAGGGAAGAGCTTATGTTGAACTTCAAGAGTCCGCCTCCGATTCCGATGACGAGTATGATTGAAGATATCGTGAGATTGCGCTTGTCCTGGTAGTCGACGCCGGAGTCGACGAGCGTCCTCAGTCCCGAGGATGATATGACGCCGAAGAGCAGCATAGATATGCCGCCGAGTACGGGGTTCGGGATTGTCTGGATGAGTGCGCCGAACTTCGGAAAGAGGGAGAGGATCACTGCGATGACCGCAGCTCCTCCTGTCACCCATACACTGTATACTCCCGTGATTGCAAGTACGCCGACGTTCTCGCCGTATGTCGTGTTAGGCGGTCCGCCCCAGAGGGAGGCCCATGTCGTTGCTAGTCCGTCTCCGAGGAGCGTCCGCTTTAGGCCGGGATCCTCATAGAAGTCCTTTCCGACTACACGTGATATGCACAAGGTGTCCCCGAGGTGTTCGCAGATTGTCGCGAACGAGACTATGATGAAGGTCAGCACAGCCACGATGTTGAACTTCGGAAGTGCAAATGTCGGGAATCCCAGCCAGCCGGCTTCTCTCACTACCGAGAAGTCTATGATTGCGTATGACGGGAAGAAGAGTCCCATGACAAGGGTGAAGATATAGCCGGCGGCAAGGCCGAAGAGAATCGGGATTACCGAGAAAAAGCCCTTGAAGAACATATTCGCCGCTATTGTGACTGCAAGCGTCACAAGTGCTATCGAGAGATAGACGAGGCTGTAGGTCGATGTATCGGAGGTGTTGGTGTACATTGCCATGTTCATGGCTGTCGGTGCAAGGTTGAGACCGATGACGATGATTACCGAACCGATGACGACAGGGGGCAGTGCCTTGTGGATCCATGCCGACCCGCAGCGTGATATGATGAACGCGACGAGGGCGTACATCAGGCCCGATGCGAATGCTCCACCCATCGCGTACGGCCACCCGTACTGTGATGATATCGTGATGAGGGGTGTGATGAAGGCGAACGAGGAACCGATGAATGCCGGTACCATCGCTTTTGTCAGGAGGATGTAGATCAGCGTTCCCGTTCCCGCTGTGAAGAGGGCCGTCGAGGGATCGAGGCCGACGAGAATCGGAACGAGAATCGTTGCTCCGAACATTGCGAATACATGCTGGATCGAGAGGGGGATCCATTCCTTGAGAGGGGGCCTGTCGGAAGGACCGTAGTGTGGTGTTTTTCTTTCCATTATCTTCTCCTGGGAGCTATCATAGAAAAAACAGTGTTACTTGCAGAAGGGGTTTTGACGGCATAAAAGTTCATTTTTCAGAGGAAGCTCTGTTTTTTCTTGTCGTGGAAAGCGGTATGATTGAGAAGTAAAGGTAACAGTAATGGAAGATACAGCTCTTGAAATAGTTAAAATCGGTGATGACATCCTCAGAAAGAAGTGCAAACCCGTTGAAAAGTTCGACGATGCGCTGCGTCTTTTGACGTCCGCCATGTTCGAGACATTAGAGGAAGCCGAAGGCGTGGGGCTCGCAGCTCCTCAGGTCGGTGTCGACGGACGCTTCTTCGTCGTTGATATAAGGGACGGAAAGCAGTATGTATTCATCAACCCCGAGATTCTCGAGACAAGCGAGGAACTGGGACCCTATGAAGAGGGATGCCTCTCGATTCCCGGCGTCTATCACAACGTGATGAGACCCGTGAGGGTGAAAGTCCATGCACAGGACGAATACGGCAGGGCCTTCGTCCTCGATGCAGACGGCCTCCTTGCCCGTGTCATCCAGCATGAGAACGACCATCTTGAGGGTCATCTCTTCATTGATCATCTCTCCGATGAGGAGAGAGCGAAGCTTCTCCGTTCCTATGAAAAGAAGAACGGACAGAAGAAAACAAAGAGGAAGAAGAATTGAAACTGCTTTTTGCCGCAACAGAGAAAATCGCCGTCCCGCTTCTGGAGAAACTAGCAGAGAAGGAGATTGTGACGGCTGTCTTTACTACACCCGATGCTCCGAAGAAGAGGGGGCAGGGTTTTGTACCGACGCCTGTAAAGGTGAAAGCTGAAGAGCTCGGACTTCCGGTATTCACACCCGAACACCTCATGAGGGAGGAGCGTGAGATAGTGAAGTCCCTCGGAGTGGACTCCCTCCTTTCATTCTCGTACGGCAGGATATTCGGTCCGAAATTCCTCTCCCTGTTCAGATATACCTTCAACGTACATCCTTCCCCGCTTCCCCTTTACAGGGGATGCAGCCCCATATTCAACGTCATAAGGAACAACGAAAGGGAGACTGCCATCGCCGTCCAGCGTATCTCGCTTGCAATCGACGAGGGTGATATCTACGGCATGGAACCGATAAGACTCGACGGCACCGAGACGACGGAGTCGCTCGAGACAGTCATATCTGAAATGGCGCCCTCGTTCGTGCTTTCGATCCTTGAGTCTGCTGAGAACATAATTCCCTATCCTCAGCGGGGGGAGGCCAGCTACACAGGCTTCATAAAGAAGGATGACGGCAGAATAGACTGGGGTGAGAGTGCCTCCTCGATTCATGCCCTCGTCAGGGCATGCTATCCCTACCCGAAGGCATGGTGTATCTGCAAGGGCTCTCCGTTCATCATAAGCGGCGTCCATTCCTCGTCGTTCCTTCCCTTCGAGCCGTGTTCCGAGACTCCGGGCACTGTCGTCGCACTCGACAGGAAGAAAGGCCTTAAGATTGCAACAGGCGATGGATACTTATATGTAAGCCGTGTGCTTCCTCCGATGAAGAAGGAGATGGATGCACTGTCGTTCATCAACGGCGCACGTGATTTCATCGGCACGATACTCGAATAGTAAGATCGTCACCCGAGGTATGAGGGCTCCTTCGTCTTGTCGACGATCTCCTCTTTCCACCCGTCAACCTGCTTTTCAGCAGATATGAAGTTCATCCCGATGATATGGATTGTCTTATCGGTATTGATGTATCGGAAGTAGTAGCCGTTCTTTTTTATCTGGGTGACGGCCTCATCTGCTGTAAGGTCGACTTTCATCTCTATGATGTAGACGTCCCTTCTTCTTTCCACTACGACGTCGCTTCTGCCGAGGAGAGAGGAGTCTTCCACACTTGCTCTCACTCCTCCTATCATGAGGAAGAAACCTATGAAAATCTCCTGGTAACCTTTCTCCGCCTTGTCGAGGCCGTCGTACTGCATTTCCTTTATGTAGGCATTCAGTACTTTGACAATTTCTTCGATGTCTCCGGCTCTAACCGCCTGTACGCCGCGGAATGCAAAGACCGAAAGGTCGATTCCGGAGAAGCTCTCAAACAGATTCTGCGTGAAAGACTTCCTGACTTCGGTGTTTGGGAACGTAAGTGTGAGGAAATCATAGTTGCCGTCTTTTATTGTCAGATAACCCGTAAAGAAGAGAAGGGCAAGCACCTGGCTGTCCAGCAGTTTTTCTTCGGCCATAAGTGAATAATCGAATGTGTTTATGGAATTTATGCCGAGATTGACGTCGTCGGTGATGAGGCGGGAGAGCTTGTAGGTTTTTGCGAGGTTGATGACGAGAGTGCTTGCTCCGGTATTGATCCAGTACGAGCGGAACCTGCAGCCTTCCTTGAAGAAGAAACCGATTGAAACAGGGTTGTAGACTTTGCTCTGGCTGTCGGGGGAGAAACGGTAGCCGTCGTAGTAATCTCTGACGGCGGTCATGAAATCTTCACGCTTTTCGTATTCCCTGTCGTCCTCTGACATATATGCGTCGATATACTCCGAAAAGTTCGTTTCAAGTTCCTCTTCGGTGTACCCGAATGCCGCAGCATAATCCGGCGAGAATGTGATATCGGTGAGGTTGTTCATCTGAGAGAAGATGGACATGTTGGAAAACTTTGTGATTCCGGTGATGAAGAAGAAACGCACTTTGTCATCATTGTTCTTTATGGCGCTGTAGAATGTGCTGAGGGCATCTCTGATTTTATCGGCCAGTGCAATGTTCTTGTATGTGTGTATGATAGGGGTGTCATATTCATCCACGATAATGACGGCTTTCTTGTCCAGTTGATTGAAAAATGATTTCAGCATGGAAGAAGGGCGGGACTTTTTTACCTTGATTCCGTTTTTCCTGCACTCTCCGATAAGCTCAGTCTGGAAATCGTCAAGAAACGATTCATAGTCTTCCGTACTGAAATCCGCGAAATTCAAATGCAGGACAGGATACTTTTCAAAGGAATAATCAGTGCTGTCGATGTAGAGCCCCCTGAAGAGTTCCCTCTTCCCTTCAAAGAGAGCATGAAGAGTCGAGCACATGAGACTCTTGCCGTAACGTCGTGGACGGGAGAGAAAGTAATAATTGTTGAGTTCGTCTTTTACGAGATTATGAACGTATTCTGTTTTATCGACATAGATATAGTCGCCTTTCGTTCGTATATCTTCAAATGAACGTACATTTACGGTTATTCTCTTCATGCATTCATTTTACTATAAATGTTTTATTTTCTCCACAGCTTTGTGTGGAGAAGTTTGACTGTAATGGTATGATGTATCTTCAGATTAGAGGCTGTGATATCTCCTATACTGCCGTCTGCAGGACAGGCTTCTTCTCTCCCGGTTCCCTGAATGTCCTTACGACGAAGAAGACAGTCACAAGAAAAGTAAGAATGTCGGCAAGGGGGAATGACCACAACAGTCCGTCAAATCCTGTGAAACCGGGAAGGATTACACCGAAGACTATCTTCTTCCTTTTGTCAGCCTGCTTTTCTCTGGAAGCGATGTTCATACTGACGAGATGGACTGTCTCCCGTATCTGCAGCAGCCGTCTTCTTTTTGCCTCTCGACGGTATTTCGACGCTGTTGCTTTTCCCGTTTTCCTTCCAGTGGGCTACATTATATTTGGAAGGATTGCATGTCATTTTCTCCCGGCTTTCCCCAAAGAGAAGGTTTGACTATGTTTCTTATGTTTGTCGTTCCTTGCCCTTCCGGCTGTTCGGTCGGTGACTTGATGACAGACGAAGAGTGCAGCTTTCTTACTCCGGAGGCCGGGTGAGGATCAATGCATTCAGCGTGTCCGCAGTTTTCTCCTGAAGAACAGGAGAGCACGGACAGATTTGTGATAACGCACAATTAACCTCATCTTCAACAGGAACAGGAGGAGAAATATATGAACACGAAAATATCATCAATCCTGATCAACCGGCTGCTTTATTACATTTTCAGAAGCCGGCGTTTCGATTCAGATATCGTGGACGTTAACATCGTTTCAAAGAAAAAGGTGATGTACGCCGATATCTACGAAGAATACAGACATGACCTGGAGTTCAACTACCTCTCTGAAGCGAATTTTCTCGAAGGCGCAGCAATTGCATATGCTACGGCATTCACGGAGTTCGTACGGGCTGTCTTTGGCAGAGAAAAGTGGCGTTATCTGACATCCGACGGTTCGATGAGGGTTATTGCATACAACGGAGACGGACGGGATGAAATCGTCCTTTTTGACTACAGCAGCTCTGAAGACAGAGCTCTTCTTGATGAGGATACGATTTACGAAATCAACAAGGTTCTTGCCGGCCGCGATTTCCGATAGCGGAGACGAGGATGAAGAGCAATGCTGATCTGCTTTTGCATCCTCATAGCATGTTCTCTTCGCTTCTTCATCTCAAAGATGCCGCTGCGCTGTCTGAAGGGAAGGCTTCTTCTCTCCCAGTTCCCTGAATGTCCTTACGACAAAGACGACAGTCACAAGAAAAGTAAGAATGTCGGCGAGGGGGAATGACCACAACAGTCCGTCGAGTCCCATGAAGACGGGAAGTATGACGGGGAGGAAGACGCCGAAGACTATCTCCCTCATGAGGCTGATGATTGTCGATGCAAGTCCCTTTCCCATGGCCTGGAGGAATATGAATGTTCCCTTGTTGACGGTAGCAAGGGCCATCATCGAGAGATATATCCTGAAGCATCTGACGGTGAACTCGGTGTAGTAGGCACTCTCTCCCGCTGCACCGAAGAGGGCTGCTATCCGGAGGGGGAAGACTTCGACGATGAAGAGGGCGATAAGTCCTACTGCAGCTTCCGAGAGCAGGACGTATGTGAAGAGTTCCTTCACTCTGTCGTTCCTTCCCGCTCCGCGGTTATAGCCGACGGGCGGAATCGAGCCTGCCGCGATTCCTATCGATATCGAAATCGCAATCTGGAAGAATTTCATTACGATTCCCAGGACGGCAAGGGGGATCTGGGCATATTCGGGTCTTCCGAATACGGGATCGAGGGCACCGTACTTCGTGCAGCTCTTCTGAACGGCCGCCATGCTTATTACAAGTGACACCTGGCTGAGGAGACTTGTGACTCCCAGCGAGAGGAATCTTCTCATGACTGTCTTATCGGGTTTAAGGTCCTTTCCGCTGAGCCTGAGAGCCTTCATATGGAAAAGATACCAGAGTGCCATTACGGCCGTTATCACCTGGCCGATGACGGTTGCGACTGCCGCTCCCGTCATTCCCCAGTGGAAGACGTAGATGAAAACGGGGTCGAGAATGAGGTTTGTAACAGCTCCCGCCAGAGTCGATATCATGGCAAAGCGGGGCGATGAGTCGCTTCTTATGATGGGATTGAGGGCCTGTCCGAACATGTAGAAGGGAATGCCGAGGGTGATCCAGAAGAAGTATTCCCTGCTGAAGGCGAACGTCTCTTCGTTGACATCTCCTCCGAAGAACGTCAGGATCGGAGAAGCGAATACGAAATAGATGGCTGTCAGCACGACGCTTGAAAAAACTGTCAGCATGACGGCGTTTCCGACTGCCGCGGATGCTTTTTCGTTCTCACCGTTACCGAGGGATAGCGATACGAAGGCGCATGCACCGTCTCCGATGAGAACAGCAAGAGCAAGGGCGAGTACCGTAAGCGGGAAGACGACGGTGTTTGCCGCATTCCCGTATGACCCGAGATACGGCGCATTTGCTATGAATATCTGGTCGACTATGTTGTAGAGGGCCCCCACGAGGAGTGACACGACACACGGCAGCGAGAACTTCCTGACAAGTTTCCCGACCTTTTCCGTTTCCATGAATGAATTGAGCTTTTCCATTACTTTTTCCTTCCTTTTCCGTGCTGAAGAATCACGGAGAGCTCTTGTGTCGTATCGGAAGGAAAATCTTCTTGTATCGTATCGTGTTTGCCTGTGATTTTTTAGCAGAATCAGACGGAAAAATCAAGAAACACATTCACGCTGTCTGTAGCGTTACGACTCCTTTACGGCTATATTTGTCTCATGGATATAGAGCTCAACTATGAAGAAAGAGGTAAAGGTGATGTGCTCATCCTTCTTCACGGTAATGGTGAGGACCACACTTCGTTCTCGTCACAGATCGAACATTTCAGCCGGCGCTTTAGTGTAATCGCACCCGATACGAGAGGACACGGCCTCTCCCCCCGTGGAGAGAAGCCCTTCACGATCAGTCAGTTCGCCGACGACCTCTACGACTTTATGAGAGAGAAGGGGATAGAGAAGGCCTCCATCCTCGGCTTCTCCGACGGCGGCAATATCGCACTCATGTTCGCCCTGAGGTATCCGGAAAGGGTAGATAAGCTTATCCTCAACGGCGCCAATCTCTTTCCCGGAGGGTGTACGAAAAGCGTTAACAGGTGGATTGAGAAGGAGTATGCGGAGGCTTTGAGGACCGGGGACGTGAGGACGGCGTCCCTTATGAAGCTCATGACCGACGAGCCCGATATCGAGCCGTCCGCTCTCTCCTCTCTCGATATGCCGGTTCTCGTAATCGCGGGAACGCATGACATGATTCTGAAATCCCACACGAGGCTCATCGCACGCTCGATAAAGAAAAGCAGGCTTGTCTTCATAGAAGGCGACCATTTCATCGCATACAGGAATCCGGAAGCCTTCAACGAAGAAGTAGATAACTTTTTCGATAACAATTAAGATTTCTGTCATGTACTCCAGCTGGAACAACTACAGGGACTATCTTGAGAAGAAGTACGGCGGCCCGTTCTACCGTGTGGGGGTCGACGGAGGCTTCAACTGCCCCAACAGGCGCCCGGATCATTCCGGCGGCTGTGCCTTCTGCGACGGCACCGGGAGCGTCGCCGTCTATCAGAGACGGAGCGAGAGCTCGTTCACACGCACATCGACTTACGAGGCTGATGTTGCGGAGAGGATCAATGTGCGCTATGCCTCGATCGAGGCCCAGATACTCAAGGGACTCGAGTTCATAAAGAGGCGCTACAAGGCCGAGAAGGCCGCGCTCTACTTCCAGAGCTGGACGAATACATACGATACGATTGAAAACCTCAGGAAAGTCTACGACAAGGGTCTTTCGTACTATCCCTTCAGCGAACTCATCATCTCCACAAGACCCGACTGCATGGGAGATGAAGTGTGTAAACTCCTTTCTTCATACATCACTCCGGAGAGGGAGGTATGGGTCGAACTCGGACTCCAGAGTGCGAACGACGAGACCCTCAGAATAATAAACAGGGGACACACGGCATTATGTTATATGGAAGCTGCAGAGAGGGCGCATTCTTACGGTCTCAGGGTATCGACGCACATGATTCTGGGGCTTCCGGGGGAAGGAAGGGAGGATTACCTCAATACTGTGAAGTGCGTCAATGAGAGCAGGGCGGAAGCTGTGAAGATACACAATCTCCATATCGCCGGTGGTACGAAGATTGCCGACGGCTTCTACGACGGGGAGATCGTGTCGTCGTCGACGATGAGACACCTCGAGAACTGCACGCTGGCCCTGAGACACCTCAGAAGCGACATCATAATAGAGCGTCTTGTATGCGACACTCCGATGCACCGCCTTCTCGAACCGAGGCACTTCATGGATAAATCCCTCTTTCTGAGGACGCTGGACGATTACATGAAGGAGAGAGGTATGAAGCAGGGCGATTTATATATGATCGATGAGAGCCCTGAGCTCATCATATGAAGATACCGACCATGTAGCCAGCGGGCATTCCTTTCCCTCGAAATTGAGGTAGATGCTCTCGATTCCGGCGTTCGCAGCACCCTCTATGTCGCTGTGGATGCTGTCTCCTATCATGACGCATTCGTCCTTTGTCTTTCCCAGTGCAGAGAGAACGCAGTCGAAGAGTTCCTTCTGGGGCTTATGGTAGCCGATTTCACTGCTGATGAAGATGTTTTCGAAGTGTCTGTCGCATCCGGTGTCCCTGAGCCGCTGACGCTGTATGTAGGCTATTCCGTTCGTGACGAGTGATTTTTTACGTCCCTCTATGCTCATCAGAAAGTCCTGTGCTCCCGGAAGCAGGAGTCCGTTGCGGGCGAGAGCCTCCTTGAAGAGAGCAGCGGCTTCTCCGGCATTCCCGTCAGATTTTCCTATGCGCTCGAAGAAGAGCCTCCAGCGCTTCACCTCGAGTTCGTCAAGCGTCAGTCTTCCGTCCTCGTAGTCTCTCCAGCAGAGGAGATTGCCGGCCATGTATGCGTCAATCATTTCCTCTGTCATGGGAAGAGAATAGCTTTCGAATACTATTCCCAACCCGATTTTCTCTGTAGCATTGAAGTCCCAGATTGTCTGATCTGCATCAAAAAGCAAGTAGCGCATGTGGAAAGTTTATCATAATGGAAAGTTTTTTCTACACGATTTCCATTTTTGATGTCATATTTTGGGTAGAAGGAAAATGAATATGAAAAGTGCGATTCTTTTTTGGCTTTCCGGTATCATAGCACTGCTCTTCGGTGTATTCGTCATCGTCGAGCCGGCGACCGTTCTCAATATAGCGGCCGTCGCTTTCTCCGTCATCCTTGCCGTCCGCGGCTCAAGGAAACTCATCGATGCCCTCCGCTTCAGCAGAAAGGCAGTGAAGGTCGTCGTCAACGGCTCGCCCATAGATACGGAGGAGCAGAAGAAAATCAAGTTCACGATGCTCCTTGACGGCATCATCTCCGCTCTTCTGGGAGTTCTGGCGCTCATCTTTGCTCTTGCCTTCCTCAAGAACAAGAGTGACGGGATAATGAAGGGTGTCATCTATGTGATAGCGGCAGGCTTCTTGTATACGGGTATCGTGAACCTCATCGAGAACCACCGTCTCAAGCCTTATACGGACCTCAGCACGGTTTTCAACGGTAACGGCATCGTCTACATCGTGGCGGCAGTGCTGCTCTTCATCTTCCCGGCATTCGTCGGGCAGACTCTAATGAACGTCTTCGGGATCATCCTCATCATCGCAGGTGTATGTGTATTCATCTGGGGTGTCAGGGTATTCATCCTCGTAAGAGAGGCGAAGAAAATGGAGAAGAGCCACACCGTCGACTACGAAGAGGTTAAATAACTCTTTCACGACTATAGAATTCATGCCCTCTTCTCTTCTTTGTTGTTGACAACAGGATTATAAAAATCCGATACTGAACGAATATAACAAGGAAGACGAGGGTAAAATGACTATAGACTTCTCAAAATACAAGGACGGTCTGGTTCCTGCGGTCATACAGGATGCCGTCACACGCAATGTCCTTACAGTAGGCTTCATGAACGAGGAGGCCTACAGACTGACTATCGAGAGAGGTCTTGTCACATTCTACTCACGCTCGAAGGGCCGCATAAGGGTGATGGGCGAAAACAGCGGAAACTACATCAAGGTGAGGGAGATTCTCGTCGACTGCGACGGTGACACACTTCTTATCAAGGCAATGCCGTCGGGGCCTGTATGTCATACGGGGAGCGACACATGCTTCGGCGAAGACAACCAGCCGGGCGATTTCTCCTCCCCGGAATTCCTCTTCTACCTTGAATCCGTGATACAGGACAGAAGACTCAACCCGAGCGAAGGAAGCTACACAAACCACCTCTTCTCACGCGGTCTCAACCGTATTGCGCAGAAGACGGGGGAGGAGGCTGTCGAACTCATCATCGCCAGCAAGGACGACAACAAGGATCTTTTCCTCGGAGAGGCTGCGGATCTCATGTATCATTTCCTGGTGCTTCTTGCACAGAAGGACTCGACACTGGGAGAGGTCGTCGATGTTCTCAAGGACAGGCATTCGAGATAAATATGATTTTTGTAACTTATTTTTTCAATATTGGTTTATAATTGTGTTTCTGAAGGACACTGATGTGTTCTTCCTTTAAGATAAGGAGATTTCATAATGAAAAAGTTAACCATTATCGTTCTTATTCTTGCACTCGTCTGCACAGGTGCCTTCGCTTCCACTTTCCAGATCGGTGCCACTGCCAGATACGGCGGCAACATCGCCGAGATTGAAGACTATAAGGATATAAAGAACTACGATTACGGTCTCGATACAAGGCTCAATCTCAACCTTTTCGGTCTTGCTGCGAACATCCTCTTCGGCAAGAATGACGGCAACACCGTCCTCAATACAATCATCACAGCCAACATCCGCGCCGACTTCACGGTCGTTGACCTCGCTTTCGGTGTCGGTTATGCTCTTCCGATCGAGTTCGGCAGCGACGGTGTCATTGTTGAAGGAAAGCCCGTCAGCCAGGCATTCGATGTTCTCAAGAACTCCCAGCTTCTTGCCCGTGCGGCCGTCGGTGTCAACATCGGGCCTGTCGGACTCAGCGTAGACTACAAGATTCCGTTTGGAACCATCGTTGATTATTTCAAGGGTGAGGACTTCAAGAATCTTGAGTCCTTCAAGCAGGGAAAGCTTGCGTTCTCCGTGCTCGTCAATCTCTTCTGATTGCAGTCGGTGCCGGATCCAGCCTCCACTTTCAACGGTGGAGGTTTCGTTTTATAATACCTCCGTTATGGACAAGAAATATGTTGATTATGCAGTGGAGAAGGCGTTTGAGCTTCTTGCGGTCGACAGCCCCACAGGCTACACCGATGAAGTTGCGTCTCTCATCGTTTCTCTTTCAGAGTCTCTCGGCTTTCCGGCACGCCTGACGAACAAGGGCGGCGTCATCATCGACCTCGGCGGAAAGGATGACAGTAACGGACTTGCCGTCATGGCGCACATGGACACCATCGGCGCGATAGTGAGCGAGATAAAGCCGTCGGGTCGTCTCAGAATGGATATGCTCGGCGGTCTCCATCCCGTCGGAATCGAGGGTGAGAACGTGAGAATACACACACGTGACGGCAAAGTATATGAAGGTACAATCCAGATACCCAATCCTTCGGTCCATGTGAATAACGATTTCAACAATTCACCCCGTACCTGGCGCGTTCTCGAATGCGTCATTGACGAGGACGTGAAGACGAAGGAGGACGTAAAGGCCCTCGGAATCGAAGTGGGTGATCCTGTGTGTCTCTTTACTGGCGCTCATGTGACAGAGAGCGGATATATAAAGTCACGCTTCCTCGACGACAAGCTCTCCCTCGGCATCATATTCGCACTCATGAAGTACATTGCCGATAACGGTATTATGCTCTCCCGTCACACCTACGTGCATATAACGGCCTACGAGGAGGTCGGACACGGTGCATCGTCCTCAGTTCCTGAGGGTGTGACCGAAGGCCTCGCCATCGACATGGGATGCGTGGGGGAAGGATGCTCGTGCACTGAGAGGGAGGTCTCCATATGCGCAAAGGACGCAAAGGGCCCCTACAACTACAGGATGGTCGGAGAACTCATCGACGCCGCGAAGAGGGAAGGTGCGTCCTATGCAGTCGACACCTATCCCCATTATTCTTCGGACGTCGAAGCCGCACTCTCCGGCGGTGCCGATATAAGGCATGCGCTTATCGGACCGGGTGTTTTTGCGTCCCACTGCAACGAGCGCAGCCACGTAGACGGCGTCCGGAATACCCTTCTCGTTCTCAAGGGTTTCCTGAAGATCTGATTTTCTCGAGTGCGAGGAAAGCCTCTTCTCTTTTCCCCGCACTTCTGACCTCTCCATCGACAAAGCGGTCCACCTCGTCCATCTCCCCGTGTTCGAGGAAGGAGTAGTAGGCCGTATCTGTAAAGATGACATGGTCGACGAGGTTGATTCCGAGTATCTCGCCCGCAAGGGCGATTTTCCTTGTCACCTGCCTGTCTTCCGCACTCGGTCTCAGCTGTCCGGAAGGATGGTTGTGGGCTATCGCAATCGACGTCGCCCGCTTCTTCAACGGCTCGGAGAAGACCTCCCTGGGGTGGAAGAAGGCCCTGTTGACGAAGCCTATCGTCGCAACCGTGATATCGAGAACCTCTTTCGCTCCGTTGAGGGAGAGCACTATGAGGTACTCCTGACTGTTGCGGTTGGCATAGTGCCTCACCTCCTGGAAGATATCGAGGGGGTGAAGAATCTGCTTCGGCTTCCTCGTGTTCTTCCTTCTTCCGAGTTCGAGGGCCGCGAGAATCGTCGCCCCCTTGGCTCTTCCGACTCCCGGGATGTTCATCAGCGTCATGAGAGGAAAGCTCGTCCCTCTGTCGAGGAGAGATAGCACATCGTCGCTGATTTCATCGACGCTGCGTGCCCCGTTGCCCTGCCCGATGAGGATCATCAGGAGCTCTCTGTCGGAGAGCGACCTCACTCCGAGACGCTTAAGTCTTTCTCTCGGCTCTTCGCCGTCAGTGAATCTTGTTTTTTCTTTGCTCATACTTATAAAGCAGTTTTTTTCGCCTTTTTGTCAAAAAAATCGTCTTTTTGCGGCCGTAATATGTTCAATCGGGTGTGTGAAGCACTCAATCATTCATTCATTCGTTCGTATTGTTTTCAGGAACTATTGAATTGATTATCAAATTAAATACCGCTATACTATATTTACTAAGTATGTTCACTAAGTAATTATTGGAGGCAAATATGGCTGCAGCGAATCAGAATACAGTTACATGCTCGTTTACAGTGGATAGAGATCTCTACAATGCATACAAGAGTATTGTTGTCAGAAACGGCGATAATGTGAAAGGCAACATAATCAAATATATGAAGGATGTAATTCAGTACGAGATTCCAAATGCTGAAACCATTGCCGCCATGGAGGAAGTACAACGCCTCAAGAAGAATCCTGATAAAAAGACTTACGGAAAATTTTCGGAGCTTTTAGAGGATTTGGATAAATGAGTAAATACAGAATTGTTCCGACCGGATGCTTCAAACAGGATTTGAAAACTGCCAGAAAGCGAGGGTACAATCTCTCCCTCTTGGGAGAGGTTGTGGACGCTCTCGCAGAGGGAAGTAAACTTCCTCAAAAATATAAAGACCACAGCCTTGTCGGCAATTACAGCGGATGCAGGGAATGTCATATTACTCCCGACTGGCTTCTGATTTATGAAATCTCTGACGGCGACTTGATTCTCTATCTGACCAGGACCGGCACACACAGCGATCTTTTTTGATGGCGGGAGGGATGGTTTAACTC
>CAVDOI010000043.1:0-15331 GCA_963610485.1 Lachnospiraceae bacterium | reverse complement strand
ATAGACTACATCAAGGCCTATTGGCGTTGATACGTCAGTCGAAAATACGCTTACGGCAGTGTTAATATTACGATAGGTTTTTTCATGGCTCAGAATATTAAGTATTCGGTCCGAAATTGTAAATATAAAAGATTATCTTTTTCTTAATGTTTTACGAGACAATGAATAGTATGTTGGAAATACCACAGGGGCAGCCGTTTAAAATGTTGGAAATACATTCAATCCGGATCCCGTCTCAGTCCTTGAGAGGGATGTCGAACGACATGCGGTCATGTGTAAGGACGGTCCCGGGAAAGACCTCCCTCGCCTCCTTCAGGAGTTTTCTGAGTTCCCTGTCGGTGTAGCGCGGTGAGTAGTGCTGGAGGCACATCTTCCTGCACTCCCCGTCCCTTGCGATGAGACCCGCCTGACCTGCCGTCATGTGCTTCTTCTCCCTCGCCGACTCGATGAGGTCGTTCTCGAACATGCTCTCGCAGAAGAGGATGTCAGAACCGTGCACGAAGTCCGAAATCTCCGGAAAGTAGAGTGTGTCGGTTATGTAGCTGAACTTGCGTCCGTCCCTCTCGGGGCCCATCACATCCGACGGCCTTATCACCGTGCCGTCGTCAAGTGTGACGTCCTCTCCTCTCTGGAGAGCGCCGAAGAGGGGACCTCTCGGAACACCGAGGGAGAGCGCCTTATCGGGAAAGAACTCGCCCTTTCTCGGCTCCTCGACGAGGGAATAGCCGAAGCACGGCTTCGTGTGATTCAGGGGGAATGCATTGATTGTGAATCCCTCTCCTCTGTGCACGACGCCCTTCTCGACGGGAGTGAAGACTATGTCGTAGTTGATGAACATATCGAGGATGCGCCTCGAGGAGTCGATGTACTCACCGAGTCTCTGCGGGCCGTAGATATATAAGGGCTCGTCTCTCTCGACCTGGCTCGAAAGCATCAGGAGTCCCGGAAGTCCCGTGACGTGATCGGCGTGCATGTGGGATATGAAGACCGCACTAATCTTCTTCCACCTCAATGAGAGCATCTTCAGCGACACCTGTGTGCCTTCGCCGCAGTCGAATAAGAATAACTCCCCGTCACGGCGCACGAGTGCCGATGTGAGGAATCTGCCCGGAAGCGGCATCATACCGCTTGTTCCGAGGGAAAAGACCTCTAAGTTCATGGAAAGAGACTACAACAGAAGAGAGAAAAGTTCCATCACTCTCCCTTTATCTCTCCCGAGAGTTCGGCGCCCCTCGTTCTCCAGAGTTCGATCCTCAGCGTTACGGAAGAACACAGGATCATCAGGACAAGCATGAGAACAAGCGACCTGTATGGAACGGATAGCGTGAATGACGATATGTAGTACTCGATGAGATCCGGCTCCTTCCGCGCAACAAACGATATGAGCGAAGGAGAGAGGAGGGAGAGCAGAAGTCCCGCCGCGGTTCCGAGCACGGAGGAGACGGTGAGACTCTCTATCGTCATCCTGCGGTATATTCCCCTGACGCTCTTCTCCGTCAGTCCCAGGAGCCTGAGGGATGCTATATCCCTGCGGTCGCGGGACGTATAGACATGTGCGATGTCGGCACTGAAGAAGGCCGCAAGGAGTGCGACGAAGATGAGTATGACGTTGAGGATCATGACGGACTGGTCGACGTTCGTGCACAGCGCCGAATACTTCGTCCTGTAGCTCTCTGCATATATCCCCTCCTTCCAGAGGGAGGAGAGGAATGCTGCTATGTCCTCGTTCTTGTCGAGGAGTATCTCATAGGAGGAATCCCCGTCCACCAGTGATATATCCACAAAGCCGAGATATTTGTCGAGCTGCGCGTAGCCCGAGGAATATATCCCCTTCACGGTCATGAGAAGGGGTCTCGCCCTTCCCTTCTCCTTTTCGTAGAGAAGGAGCGTCATCTGGTCACCGATTTCGAGGGAAAGGGAGGACGCGAGCGTCGAGGAGATTATTATCTCGTTTCTCCAGCTTTCCTCTCCGAGGGTGAGCTTCATACCCGTCTCCCTCTCTCCGGAGAAATATTCTGAAATATTCACACCCTTGAGATGGACGAGGCTCTTTCCCGAAGAGGCATAGAGAATGCCGTCGCCTTCCTTCACTTCGTCGCTCCTCGCATTTCTGTATCCCGAGACATCGACAGGAGTCGTCGTCGTGACGCTTCCGCACCCGAGTAGCACGATCATGCGTTCGATGGCCCCCGTCATCGATGACATGAAGACCATGACGAATGTGAGCGTGAGCACTATTAAAAAGACGAGGAGGGACGGAGAGAAGTGGCCGAGCTTGTATCTCAGGCTCATTCCCTTTCCGCTCTTACGTCTCCTGTATAGTCTCTCGCACTCATTTCTCATAGAGTACTCCGTTCATAAGCGTGTATGTGATGTCGGCCTTCAGGGCGAAGGACGGGTTGTGTGTCACCAGGAGGAGTCCCCTCTTCTCCTTCTTCACTGCATCGAGGAGAAGCTCCTCGGTGGCCTGACTCGTCTCTTCGTCGAGGTTCCCCGTGGGCTCGTCTGCAAAGATTATGTTGGCTCCCCCCGAAAGGGCGCGTGCAATGGCTGTGCGCTGTCTCTCGCCCCCGGAGAGAGAGGAAGGCCTGTGGTCCTCCCTCTCCTCCATACCCACGAGTGAAAGGTAACAGCGTGCTCTTTCGAATGCCTCCTTCTTCTTCATCCCCCCGATAAGAAGCGGCATCGCCGTATTCTCGAGGGCCGTGAAATCCTCCAGGAGCAGCGAATTCTGGAAGACGAATCCCATATTCCTGTTTCTCAGGGTCGAGAGTGAACTGTCGGAGAATGTGGAGATCTCCTTCCCGAGATAGAAGATCCTGCCGCCTGTGGGAAGGGAAAGGAGAGCCGCAATCGAAAGCAGTGTCGATTTCCCGCTTCCGCTCTTACCTGTTATGGCAATGGACTCTCCGGAGCGGAGGACAAGAGATATGTCCCTCAATATCGGAAGCTCCCCTCCCTTCGGAGTGGGAAACGACTTTGTTATGTTCTCCATTCTCAAAAGCTCGTCATTCTGCATGTATCACCTCATATAGTTCGCGCTTGCCCCTCTTTCCGTTCTCGATGGAGACGAAGATGAATGTGACTGCCGTCATGAAGAGGGAGTAGAAGGTAAATCCCGCCACGGGGGGGGAGAGTGTCATCGTTATTATAAGACTGGATTTCTGTGAGAAGACTGAGAGGGCGTAGAGTACCGCCTCCCCGAAGATGAGTGCAAGGACAATGCCGAGAAGAATGACGATGAGAAACGAAAAGAGCGCCGCGGCGTCCGTCCGTCTCTTCGAAAGTCCCAGGATTTCGAGCTCCGCCATCTCCTTCTCCCTCGAGCGGCTGAAAAGTGCGGCACTCGACTTTATCGAGACCGCGATGATTATGAAGAGAAGCGAGAGAACCGCGTACATCAGCGTCTTCTCGACGAGGAAGGCCCCGTAGAGACTCGACTCGGCGTCCTGCCATCTCGTGACTGTATAGCCCAGTTCCTGCAGCTTCTTGATATCATCTGTGTCAGCGCCCTTGACCGCCGTCTTCATCGTCACGCTCTCGTCGGCGTCGGCGAGGGGCAGAAAGAGCATCGTATCATCGAACTCGCTTCCGAGCGCCGTGTAGTATATGCCGCTTATCGTGTAGTCTGTGCTCTTCAGTGCCGTGACCTTCTTCCCGCTCTTCAGCATCGAGAGCGTCACCTCTTTCCAGCCGTTCCGGAGGTAGAAGGAATAGGGCACGAGAAGTGAACTGCAGTCTCCGTAATAGTATTCGATTCCGCCCTCGTATGTGCTGTCGATATACCTTACAAGATACGACCCGCTCTCCGTTATGGCCTCGCCCTCCCCGTAGGTGAATACCACTCCCGAGGGAAGGATCTCCCTTATCTCATCGGCAGAGGCCCCGTCGACTGTGCAGTCGAAGGACCGTACATCTCTAATGGCGTCGAATCGCGATGACTGGAGATAGTTCATCACGGCCATGACGACTGTGACGACGAGAAGAGAAAGCGTGACGGTAAGCATTATTCTTATCGAGCGGCTTCTGAGCGCCTTCGAATGAGGGAAGGCATAACGCGATGAGAGGAAGAGAATCACAGGGCGTAGGCCTCCCTTATTCGTTTTCCGTCGCTGTCGTAGATGAAGACGTATCTCGCTCTGCCGTCGACAAAGCGTCTCTCCTCTATGGTGCCGTCAAAGAGGGTGCGTCTCTCGCTTATCACAGTGCCGTCGGAGCTGAGACGTGTAACGACATCCGAGCCGTTTTCAAAGCGTGTTATATAGATTCCGTCCTCCTTCGTCTCTCTTTTCTCAACAAGGCTTCCGTCACCGGAATATGTATATGTCGTCTCGGATGAAGCCGTCTTCTCGCTTATGAGGCGCCCGCTGCTGTCGTAGCGGCGTACAGTGCCGCCCTCCGTCTCCTCGTAGCCGCCGTCTTCCGTGCTTGTCGATACGATATTCTCCGTTTCGAAGGATCCCGTTTCCATCCTCTCTCCGCTTTCGAAGACGAACCAGCCGTCTGTTATGTATACTCCTTCGTCCTTCTCCCTGTAGTAGAGAAGAGCGCCGTCGGATGTAGTCATGTACTCCACCTTGTACTGCAGTACATCGTCGAGAGAGTAGTTGTACCCCTTGAGAAGAGAGCCGGAGTATATGTAGTTGTACTCCTCCTTTCCTGCAGAAGTGGTGATTATCCTTCTTATGATATTGCCGGAAGAGTCAATGAAAACCTTCTCCTCACGTCCCTCTTCTCTCTTCGTCCATCCGTCGGCGGAAGTGGTCTTCTCCGAGTATTTCACACCGTTATGGTAGAGGACGGATGTGGAGCCTCTTTCATCGAGGACCCATTCGGAGGAGTTGTACGAGGCCGCACTCTCCTTCTTCTGCCCCAGTGCGTTCGATACGTAGTATGAGGCTGAAAGGCCGGATGCAAGGAGGACGAGAAGAAGAAGGGAGAGGACTCTTTTCAATGTCACTCCTCCAGACCGATGAGTGCGTTGAGGTACTCTTCCTTGTCGAATGGATGGATATCTGTATATTTCTCCCCGGTCCCGACGAAGAGTACGGGAAGCGAGAGTGTCTTTCCTATCTGGACCAGTGCCCCGCCCTTTGCGGCAGAGTCGTATTTCGTGAGGATGACACCGTCGAGTTTCACGGCCTGGTTGAAGAGGGAGGCCTGGCTCAGGCCGTTCTGTCCCGTCGTGGCATCGATTACGAGGAACTTGTGGTAGTTCTTCTCCTCGACTCCCCTTCCCTTCACGATCTTGTCCATCTTCTGGAGCTCGCGCATGAGGTTCTCCCTGTTGTGCATTCTTCCTGCAGTGTCCACAAGAACAAGGTCATCCTTCTGCGCCAGAGCCGAAGTGACGGCATCGTAGACTACGGCGCCGGGGTCGGATCCCGTATGCTGCTTGACTATTCTCATCCCCAGTCTATCGGCATGGATGTCGAGCTGGTCCACAGCAGCTGCGCGGAATGTGTCCGCTGCGGCAAGAAGGACCTTCTTACCTCTTGAGCGGTAATACTCTCCCATCTTCGCAATCGTCGTCGTCTTACCCACACCGTTGACGCCGAGGATCATGTAGACGTTGACGCCGTCGTTGAGCTCGACGGGGTACGTCTTTATGTATGAGGAGAGGATTTCCTTCATGAGAAGCTGGAGATCCTTCGCCTCCGTGAGCTTCTTCTCCTTCGCCCCCCTTCTGAGCTCGGAGATAATCTCGTCGGTGAGCCTCGAGCCGAGGTCTCCCTCGATGAGTGTGTCTTCGAGGGATTCGAAGAACTCCTCGTCAATCTTTCTTGATGTGAACAAGCTTTTTATCTTTTCGCTGAATTTCGTGAATAAACCCATTTTATATTTCCTCAGAGGCCTGTCCGGGCCGTGTTATAATAGTCTACAGCATTCTGTATGAGATTTAACAGTGAAACTATCACGGCACCTGTGAAAACAACACGCCCCGCATTGCCGGCCGCCGCCGAATAGTAGTTCGTTATGCTCTCCGAGGCCGCATAGCCTCCGAACGACAGAAGCGTATAGAAGAGCGAGGAGTAGAATGCACTCTTCTTCTCCTTCATGAAATCCTCACTCTCCGTCCAGAGCGGAGCCTGGTAGAGCGTTATGTGGTCGTAGGATCGTCTCTCCTGGTAGGAGTAGTCATCGAAGAGAGGACTCTCGAGTGTGATGATGTATGGTGTAACGACGCCCTCGAGATATTTCGTCCCGCTTTTCCTGCCGTTGTAGTAGAGCTCGGCGCTGTACGGGTACGTCGTTACGAGAAGCGTCCCCTTCTCCTCCTCTTCAAGCGTGAAGAAAAGCGTCTCCTCTCCCGTCAGTGTGAGAGTCTCCTCTCTTTCTGTGTAGCCGTAGAGGGAGATGTGGAAGGTATGCTCTCCGCCGGGGAGGATTATGTATCCCGAGCTGTCCTCGAGGGGTTTTCCGTCGATGAGAAGTGCGGCATTCACCGGATTGAGTTCAAGCCTGTATAAATGCCAGCTCCCGGAGAGAAGAAGGGATGAAAGAAGAGAATAGAGGATGCCCTCCTCGTCTGCCGCCGTCATGGTGTTGTACCATGCGGAGTGTATCACCTCGCCGTTGAAGAGGAGAGTGATGTAGTCTATGTCTCCGTCCGGTTCGGCCTTCACATAGAAGACGGCATCGATGTCGTAGAATGCCCTGACGTACGTATATGCATCGCTGTCGGAAGATGAGAGAAACGACGAATACTTCGAGAGGTCCGTTCGGACGATCTCGAGGTCGAGAAGAGTGTATTCCTTTCTCTCTTTTTCCTCACTCTCCGTCCACTTCTCGTTCCTGCTCTCCTCCGTCACCCTCTTCATCTCCGCTTTCTTTTCACTTCGGACACGTCTCTCTTCATAGAGTGCGAGCACACGCTCCGAGCCGACTGATGTAAATGAAGAAAGAACGTCCTCGAGAAGCGTGACATAGCCCTCGTTTTCACCCGAGACAGTCACCCTCAGGCTCTCTGCATAGAGAGCCGGGAGGGAAAGAAGGGTGATGAGAAAAAGAAGAAGAATTCCCTTACTCTTCTTTTGCAAAGTGGAGATAGCTTTCAATGAAGTCATCAATCTCTCCATCCATGACTGCGGAAATATTACCGGTTGAATAGTTTGTCCTGTGGTCCTTCACCAGCGTGTAGGGCTGGAAGACGTAGGAGCGGATCTGGCTTCCCCATGCGATATCCTGCTTGGCTATGGCATTGGCCTCCTTCTCCTTCTCCTTCTCCTTCTGATAGTACTCGTAGAGCTTTGCCCTGAGCATCTTGAAGGCGACATCCTTGTTCATGTACTGGCTTCTCTCGTTCTGGCACTGTACGACGATTCCCGTTGCGTAGTGCGTGATTCTGACGGCACTGTCGGTCTTGTTGACATGCTGGCCGCCGGCACCGCCTGCACGGTATGTGTCGAGCCTGTAGTCTTCGGGTTTGATCTCTATCTCGATGTCGTCATCGACTTCGGCCGAGGCATAGACGGATGCAAACGATGTGTGGCGTCTCTTTGCGGCGTCGAAGGGGGAGATCCGCACAAGTCTGTGGACCCCCGCTTCGCCCTTGAGGTAGCCGAATGCATATTCCCCGCTGACCTTCATCGTCACGCTCTTTATGCCGCCTTCGTTCTCCTCCAGGTCGAGCACCTCGCATTTGAAGCCGTGTCTCTCGGTCCATCTTATGTACATTCTCATGAGCATGCTCGCCCAGTCGGAAGCTTCAGTTCCGCCGGCACCGGCATGTACCGAGAGATAGAGGTTGTTCTTGTCGAACTTGCCGTCGAGGAGCGTCTTGACCTTGAGCGGCTTGAACTTGTTCTCGAGATCATCGATCTGTCCCTGGAGCTCGAGCCTCAGATCCTCGTCCTCCTCGCTTTTGTAGAGCTCGATGAGCTCGCCGAGGTCGTCGATTTCACCGATGAGCTCCTTCCACGGATAGTAGCTCTCCTTGAGGGCGTTCAGCTTCTGGAATGTCTTCTGTGCCTTCTCCTGGTCGTTCCAGAATGAGGGGTCGGCGGTCTCTGCCTCGAGTTCCTTTATCTTTGATTCAGTCCCCGACGATTCAAAGACGCCTCCATACGTTGTAGGCTTCAATCTTTATATCTTCGAACTTTGATCTGTTTTCAATGAACATCTTTCTTGTCTCCTTGGCTTATTTATTTGAATTGTCTCTGATATTCAGTCTATAGGTTACCGATTCATCGAGGGGAACTTCAAGTGGGAATGTGAATGTAAGCTTCCTCCAGATTACGAATTCCTCCATCCCGAGTCCAGTCATCATCCTCACGCTCCCGCTCTCCTCGGTGAGAGTGAAGGGCTCTGTGGAAGATATGGTGAGGGAGGATTCCGCGTCCTTCGAGCCGTATTTCACGGTCTTCGCCTCGACCTTCCCCGTCGTGAACATCTCGACTCTCTGCTCGGGAGTCTGGAGCGCCCCGTCCTCGAACGAGAGATATATCGAGAGGGAGTAACTTCCGTCTATGATGTCGCCTCCCTTCGGAAAGACTGTCGAATCGAGCGTGAAGGTGTTCGTCTTGAGCTTGTAGCGCTTCGTAATCACGAAGGGAACGGAAGAATCGGGGGGAGAAGTGAATACTATCTCGGTACGCTTGCGGTCGAGTATCTCGCTCGAGAATATCATATCTGCGGTGCCGTATTCCTTTCCCGAGACAAGGAGTCTGTCCTCGAAGGAACGCTTCAGCGTCGATGTGTAGTCGCCCTCCGAGAACGAAGAGCGCGTATCGAAGAAGTTCACGGCATCGGGTAGGAAATCGAACTCCGGCGACGAGGCACCCTTCGGCGAAACAACGGCAAGGTAGTTCCTGTTCGACATGACATAGTCGCTGTGGCCGGTCTCCTCGTAGTCGTACTCCTTCATCGAGGGGCCTTCGGTGTCTCTCCAGAAGCAGTTCTCGGCGTCGAGGATCGCCCTCCAGAAGACTCTGTGGGAGTTGTACCTCAGAGGGGCGAGCTCCGAATCATATATGAAGAGATTTCCCATCGAGGTGTTGAAGAGCGCCGTCGTGACATCCTTCTTCAGAAAGCGGTTGTTCCTCGTCTGGGCATTCTCCGCTATCGTTATGAATCTGTTGTAGAGGTATCTGAAGCCCTCGTTCTTCACGAAGAGGCTGTTGATGGACGAGAGCGAATAGCTCTCTCCGTCCCTGCCGTACCATCCCTGGGGAAGGTAATCCGCCTTTTTCACAGGGATTGATGAAAGGGAGAGCGTCTGGACCCTGTCGAGGATGTCGCACAGGAGAAGTCCCGGTCTGCTCCCCTTGCCTTCCCTTACGGCACCGAGTACGAGCTGGTCGATGTTGAGGAATACAAGAGAGCCTTCTCCTCCCTCGTGGACTGCCGTCAGGATGCGGCTCCTGAGGGCGGCGTAGTCGCACTTTCCGTCGGCGTACTCTCTGACTGCGAGAGATACGGAGTCCCTTACGGGATAGATGTTCACGCGCTTACCCAGTTCGTTCATGACGAAGGGCTCGGGTGATATCTCGACATCCCTCTTCTCCGAGTATGTCGATATGAATACGTTGTCGATTCCGGCGTTGTTGAGAAGCGAGACGTAATGGGGCTGCCAGAGTTCGCCGTAGAAGAACGCCGAATGGGGGAGAACCCCGTATTCGTGCCTTATCTCGCTCGTGAGCTTCTCTATCTGAGCACCCCTGTCCTTCGGAGGAAGGAGGGAGAGCACGCTCTCGCTCCATGAGCCCGAGAGGTGTTCGATGTCACCCCGCTTCGAGAGGATTCTCATGAGAGTCGCATAGTCGCCCCTCTCGCGCCTCATGTACTTTATCATCTGGGATGACTGATAGAACATCACCCTGTTTCCCGGCTTGTTGAAGAGGTATGAAAGCAGGGGCTCGTAGACGAGAGAGAGGGTTCTTTCAAAAAGAGAGGAAGGTGCGCTGAAGAGCGTAGTATATATACCAAGAAGCACCTTCATCTTTTTCTCCCCTGTCCTCCCTAGAGTTTATGGATACACTTCTGAGGACATTTTTCACATGCTTCTGCGGCGCCTGTCTGACACTTCGACGTATCGTTGCGGGAGAGGAAATTCTCGACGACGAACGGAGATGACCCGACCTTCACTTCGCAGATTCTGCATCCTATGCATGCCGCCGCACAGGCCTTCTTCGCCTTTGCGCCCGGCTCGTGGTTCGAGCACGCCACGGCATACTCCACCGAATACGGAATGAGCTTAATAGTACCCTTAGGACATACTCTAGTGCAAGCACCGCAGCCGATGCATTTTCCGCGGTTGACCACGATGCGGCCGTCTTCAGTGCGTTCTATAGCCTCGACGGGACATACCTTCATGCAGGAGCCCAGTCTCAGGCATCCTTCCTTGCAGGCGCTGTCTCCGCCGTAGACGAGAGAGAGAGCATTGCAGTCATCAATACCCTCATAATCGAAGCTCTTCGCCGTCACGGCATCGGAGCCGGAGCAGAACACGAAGGCGACCATCCTCTCCTTCTTCTCGGCAGCAACGCCGACGATCTCGCTCATCCTGCGGCTCAGCTCCTCTCCGCCGGGCTGGCAGAGTCCCGGAGCAGCCGTGCCGTTGTTTACGGCTTCGGCATAGGCCGAACAGCCTGCAAAGCCGCAGCCGCCGCAGTTGGCGCCGGGCATTATCTCCTCCAGGAGAGCAAGCTTTTCATCCTTCTTTACACTGAGTTTCTTCTCCGCAAAGGATAAGCCGAGCCCTAAAAGGAGGCCCAGAACGGAGAGAACACCGAAAGCATACAGAATGTTTATCACATCTTCCTCCTTTTCCCTATGCCAGATTGAGATTCATCAGAAGCGTCGAATCGAATGCCATGAAGGCAAGTGCCATGATCGATGCCGATATGAATGTGATCGGGACGCCTCTGAACCACTTCCTGACCGGAGTGAGGGAGAGCCGCTCTCTGATGTTCGACATCAGGACGATTGCCAGCGTGAACCCGATTCCCGCGGCGGCACCCGCCGTGAAGGATTCCAGGAGGTTGTGTCCCTCGTCGATATTGATGATTGCAATACCCAGAACCGCGCAGTTCGTCGTTATGAGCGGAAGATATATTCCGAGTGCCTTATACAGTGACGGCGAGAACTTGCGGATGATCATCTCCACGAACTGTACAAGTGCCGCAATGGCGAGTATGAAGGCGATCGTCTTCATGTACTCGAGGCCGAAGGGAACGAGAAGGCCGTAGTAGATGACCCAGCAGAATACCGATGTGACGGAGGTGACGAATGTTACGGCGACGCCCATTCCGATGGCTGCCGATGCATTCTTGCTCACTCCGATGAAGGGACAGAGTCCCATGAACTTCACGAGTATGAAGTTGTTGACGAATATGTAGGTGACAAGAATTCCGATGTAGCTCATTTCTTCGCCTCCTTAGCAGCATCCCTCGCCTGCTTCCAGATGAAGAAGGCCTTGAGATAGCCCATGACGAGAAGTGCGCCGGCACTTACTCCGATGACTCTCATCGGTGAGGAAGAGAGGCCCGGGATACGGATGACGCCGTCCCAGTCTCCGAGAGCGAAGAGTGTGATCGTTCCGTTTCCGATGATCTCCCTGATGAGGGCGATGAATGTCAGGCCGATTGTGAAGCCGCATCCCATCCCGATGCCGTCGAGCGCGCTGTCGAGGACGCTGTTCTTGTTGGCGAAGGCCTCCGCCCTGCCGAGTATTATGCAGTTGACGACGATGAGAGAAAGGTAGATTCCGAGTGCCTCATAGAGGTCGGGAAGATAGGCATGCATGATCATCTCGAGGATCGTGACGAAGGACGCGATGATTACGATGTATGCCGGGATTCTAATCGAATCGGGGATGACCTTCTTGAGGGCGCTGATGAAGATGTTCGAGCCCGTGAGAACGAATATGACGCCCGCTCCCATTCCCAGTGCGTTGCTCACCTGTGTGGAGACGGCAAGCGTCGGACACATTCCGAGCATGATTATGAATATGGGGTTTTCCTTCCAGAGCCCCTTTGTCAGTTCATATAGATGTCCTTTCATAATGCTTTCTCCTTGACATAGCTGCTGCCGCTTCTGAGCGTTGCAGATACGGCTCTGAACGTGAACGAAGCGCCGTTTATGAGGGCCTTGTCCTTTTCATTGAGGTCGGTCTTGCCCGAGGGGAACGAGATTGTGTCGCCCATTCCGGTGAACAGGTCCATGTACCATTCGTTCTCGGCGTTCTTTCCCAGTCCCGCCGTCTCGCTGTCCTCTGTCATCTGAGCCTTCATTAGTGCGCCCTTCGTGTCGTAGGAGGCGATGATGGTGAACTCTCCGCCGTAGCCCTTGCCCTTGAGGCAGAGCACGTAGCCGGAAACCTTTCCGCCTGTGTAGAGAGGTGTCTCCTCCTTCACCGTATCGTTATCGGAAACGGTGAGGGTGTCGCCGATCTCGAGGCCGGCGCTCACCTTCTCCAGGGCCGCCCTGTTGGCCTTCTCGATGTTCTCTGCAATAACCGGGGCCGTAAAGGAATTGACCCATGCGCAGAGTGCTGCGCATACGGCGCAGATCAGAAAGAGGACGATGCCGGTTCTGACGATTGTCTTCATGCCTTCACCTCCTTCTTCTCCTTGACGTAGCCGAACTTCTTCCTCGTCACGTACTTGTCGATTGTCGGCGTCACCATGTTCATGAGGAGTATCGCAAGCGATACACCCTCCGGAAGGGAGCCGAAGTAACGGATGATGAATGTGAAGAAGCCGCATCCGAATGCGTAGATTATCTCACCCTTGGGGGTGTTGGGGCTTGTCACCCAGTCCGTCGCCATGAAGATGGCACCGATCAGAAGGCCGCCCGAGAATACGCTCATGAGAACCTCGCCTGTGAAGAGGCCCGTTCCGTTTGCAAGTCCTCCGAAGACCCATGTAAGGAGAGCGAAGGATCCGATGAAGAATACGGGAACGTACCATGTGATGACTCTCTTGAGTATGAGGAAGAGACCTCCGAGGAGCAGCAGCAGTGCGCTGAGCTCTCCGATGGAGCCGCTTGCAAAGCCGAAGAATTCATCGACGATGTAGGGGTTTATATTGAGTGCGCTTCCGATTTTCGAAGCAAACGCCGTCATCGGGTAACCCGACGATGAGAGAATCTCGTAGGACGAGAGTCCTCCTCCGAGCTCCATCTTCAATGCGGAGAGCGGAGTAGCTCCTGCACTGAGCTCCGCACTCTTGTTGAACACCCACGGCAGTGTGAATGTCGACATCTGCGACGAGAACGAGAAGAAGACGAAGGCCCTTCCGGCGATTGCCGGGTTGGCCCAGTTGCACCCGAGTCCTCCGAATGTCCACTTCACGACGCCGATTGCGAATGCAGACGCAATCACCGGCACATAGAAGGGAACTGTGGATGAGAGGTTCATCCCGACGAGGAGCCCCGTGACGAGCGCGGAGCCGTCGAGAATGGTGTGTTCCTTACTTATCTTATTGAGAAGGTACTCCGTAAGGACAGCCGATGCGATGCTGAGAAGAAGCACGAGTGCGGCCCTCCAGCCGAACATTATGCATCCCCACACAGCCGAAGGCAGAAGTGCGATCGTCACATAGAGCATCGCCTTGTCGGTTCTTATCGAATCGTGTATATGAGGACTAACCTTGACAGTGATCATTTCGCCTTCCTCCCCATTTTCTTTCCGAGTCTGAATGCCTGCACGAGATTGAGGTGCGACGGACACGAGTATGCGCAGCATCCGCACTCCTTGCAGTCCATGAGGCCGATGTCCATGGCCTCCTGGTAGTGTGCATTCGTGATCAGGCGGTACATGTTGTTGGGAGTGAGTCCCATCGGACAATGCTGTGCGCACTTTCCGCAGTGCATGCACGGGAATACGGGGCTCTCCTTCTGCCTCCTGAGGCACACAAGTCCGTTGTTGCCCTTAACTGTGGGAATATCGAGGGAAGCGAGGTCGAAGCCCATCATCGGGCCGCCCGCCATGAACTCCGCGCCGTCCTCTTCAACGCCGGAGCAGTATTCGAAGAGCCTTCTGAACGGCGTTCCGAAGGGTACGATGAGGTTCTTCGGCTCCTTTATGCATCCGCCCGATACGGTGACGACCCTCTCGATGAGCGGCTTATGATAGACCACGGCTTCGAATATGGCATTCACCGATGCCGTGTTGCATACGATGCATCCTATGTCGAGCGGGAGCTTTCCGGACGGAACGGCACGCTTCGTGAGGGCGTAGAGAAGCTGCTTCTCGTCGCCCTGGGGGTACTTCATCTTCATGAGGGCCACGGTGATCTCCGCACCCATCTTCTGAGCAGTCTTTTCAAGAAGAAGCGCCGCATCCTCCTTGTTCTCCTCAACCGCGATGATGATGTTCTCGGGCTTGAGGATTCTGGCAGCTATCATGGTGCCTTCGATTATTGCTTCGGGCCTCTCCATCATGAGACGGTAGTCGCATGTAAGGTAGGGCTCGCATTCGACTGCGTTGATTACAAGGTATTCAACCCTGCGTCCGTTGACTGCGAACTTGACGGATGTGGGGAACGTCGCTCCCCCCATTCCGACGATGCCGTTGTCCCTGACGGCTGCCGCAAGCTCTTCTGCCGTCATGTCCTTCCATTCGAAGCGCTCATTATAGAGCTCTTTCTGCTCGCCGTCGCTTTCGATTACGACTGCGTCACATACGGCGCCGTTGCAGATCACGGTCTTCCTGATTTCCTTCACAACCCCGCTCACAGGTGAGTGGACGGCTGCGGATACGAATGACGAGGGTGATGCGATAAGCTGTCCCTTCTCCACCCTGTCACCCCTGCCGACGACGGCAGCGGCCGGTGCGCCGATATGCTGCGAAAGCGGTACTACGAGTTCCGGCGGGACGGGAAGACGCTCGATCGGTTTATCCTTCGAGAGATTCTTGTTATCGGAGGGATGGATTCCTCTCTTAAATGTAGCTCCTCTTAACACTACATCCTCCTTTTTTTCAACTCTTTAAATGCTACCCCAACGGCCGATAAAACGCAAATTTCGCCTGTTTTACGATAAACTTTTATTGTTATCGACTTTTCTTTCCAGAGTAAGAAGTTACGGCGCTAATGTTTCGCTAATTCTTTATTTATAAAGAAATAACTTATTAAATTTTACATTTCCTTCCTCATTTTTCACCGTCTGTCCCTTCGGTTTACGTCAAAAACCGGGGAGCAGACTTGATGATACGTAAGAAACCGGGGCGGAAGGATAGACCCTCTGAAAACACCGTTCTCCCCGGAGGACACCCGAAAGTAAAATGAAACCCCGCAGTTGGAAATAATGCGAAGGTACAATACAATTGAAGAATAATCTGTAGCTCCCTGTGAGTTTTTCTAATTACATCAGCCCTTATTTGGAATAC
>CAVDOI010000042.1:0-15358 GCA_963610485.1 Lachnospiraceae bacterium | reverse complement strand
GGGCTGAAGCCCGGTACAATTGAGGCATTGTTCAAGATTAACAAAAGTATATGGAGTTGAGAGGTTAAAAATGGCATTGAAGAAGAATGAAGAGAACAACAGCGAGAGCCTGGGCGGGCAGAAAGCCAAGCAGGTATTCGGCGGACTCAAGGAAACCAAGGAAAAGAAGATACTGACAACGTTCTCCATCGAACCGTCCTTCAAGGAGGAACTCGAGGAACTCTTTTCCGATATGGGGCTGGGCTGGGCTGCCGGTATTCGCTTTGCTCTTAAGGAATTCACGAAAAAATACGGTTCTGAAGACTGATTCTTTATTGTAATCATACAATAATTGTACATATCTCATTAAAAAATATTGTTAAACGCAGATGGTTTCCATATATGTTTGTATGGAAGCCATTTAATTTTGCCTCTATTCTGCTCTATTTTTATTGTAACTATGAAGTTACTTTTTCCCCTTCTTCATGAGCATTTCGAGTAAATCGTTGGCGCCTTTAATCTCGTCTTTGAGTATTTCCTCGCTTGATTTCTTCTCTTCCTTTTCCTGGAAAAGATCCTCCGGTATTTCATTCAGGAAGCGGCTGGGAAGGGCCGATTTCATCTTTCCTTCATAGTCCATGCGGGAGTCTGCACTGTTGATGAAGAGCTTCTCGCGAGCCCTCGTGATCGCGACGTAGAAGAGGCGGCGTTCCTCTTCGATGTTTCTCGCGTCCTCTTCGAGGGCACGCTTCGATGGGATTATGTTGTCCTCTATTCCGCAGAGGAAGACGACCTTGAATTCCAGCCCCTTCGAGGCATGCATCGTCATGAGATTCACGGCCGTGTCGTCATCATTCTTTTCATCATTTCCTATGACAGATACCGAATGAAGATAATCCAGGAGTGTCTTTCCCTCATTCTCCCTGAAGAAGCGGGTGAGTCTGTCGTTGAGGAAGGAGATGGAGTGAAGCTTGAAGGAAACCATCTTGTCGCTGTCGGGAAACTCCTCCCTGAGGGCTATGTCGTATCTCGTGTCGCGGAGTATCGTATTGATGAGACGCTCGGGTGTTCTTATCATGGCGCGCCATCTGGAGAGGAGCGTGATAAGGCTCCTCATACCCTCCTGGGTCTTCGAGTTGAAATCGGGGGAGAGCGAGTATTTCGAGAGGGCCTCCTCGAGTGTGGAATTGTCCTTGTCCTGGTAAGAGCGGAGCTTCTCTATCGTCGTGCGTCCGATTCCGCGCCGCGGTGTGTTGATGATCCGCAGGAGGGAGTTGTCATCCCTGCCGTTGGCAATGACCTTGAGGTAGCAGAGAAAGTCCCTGACCTCCTTGCGGTCGAAGAATGACGATCCGCCGGAGATCTTCACGGGAATCCTGTTTTCGATGAATGCGGTCTCGATGCTCCCCAGCAGTGTGTTGGTTCTGACGAGGACTGCGAAGTCGGCAAAGTTGTACTTGTACTCCCTCATGAGCTTCCTGATTCTCGAGGAAACCCACTGCGCCTCCTCCTCGCCGCTTTTGTGCCGCATGATGATGAGACGCTCTCCGTCTCCTCCGTCTGTCCAGAGCTTCTTGTCCTTTCGTTCGCTGTTGTGTTCGATCAGGGCGTTTGCAGCCGAGAGGATGTTTCCGCTCGAGCGGTAGTTGCGTTCGAGTCTGAACTCCCTGCGCTCGGGAAAGTCCTCCTCGAACATCAGGATGTTGCGGTAGTTGGCACCGCGCCAAGAATAGATGGACTGGTCGTCGTCACCGACTACGGCGATGTTGCGGTACTTTGAAGCAATCAGGCTTACAAGTCTGTACTGTATCAGGGAGGTGTCCTGGAACTCGTCGACCATTATGTAGCGGTATCTGTCCTGGATACGCCTCAGTATCTCGGGATGCTCTGTGAAAATTCTCAACGGCAGAACCAGAAGATCGTCGAAGTCGACTGTGTTGTACGCCTTCTCGGAGAGGAGGAACTCCTCGTAGATATCCCTCACTGCGCTTCCTTTCTCGGGGAGTATCTCGCGTCCGGTCTTGTAGGCCGAGAAGTGGGCCTTCAGGGAGGAGGCGTTGAATGACGAGAGTTCATAGCCTTTTGCTGTTATCGAGGCCTTGACGAGGGAGAGTGTGTCGTTGTCGTCGTAGAGGGTGAAGTCATTGCGGTACCCCAGGTACTGGATGTAGGCCTTGAGAATCCCCAGACCGAAGGAATGGAAGGTCGTGGCGGTGAGTTTCTTCAAGCTCATTCCCGTCACCTCCCTTATGCGGGTGCTCATCTCCTTCGCGGCCTTGTTTGTGAAGGTGAGGGCGAGTATCCGGTCCTCCGTTATTCCCTTCTCGAGCATCGATGCGATACGGTAGGTGATCATCCTCGTCTTTCCGCTTCCGGCACCGGCTATGATGAGAAGGGGGCCTTCCGTAACGGAGGCCGCGGCACACTGTTCCTTGTTAAGCAGTTCTGAGAGATTCAATGACACGCGAAGTAGAGTGGCACAAAGAGGGAGTCCCGTCAATCAGCCTTTTCAACGATTATCGCATCGAAGGGACACATCTCGTGGCAGCAGTAGCAGCGTATGCACCTGCCGGTGTTGATGACGATTTTCCTCTCTTCCATCTTCAGGGCCTTTGCAGGACATATCTCGATACACTTTCCGCACTGCCTGCACTTATTGCTGTCGAAGACGGGGGCTTTTCTCCTTCTCGTCATCCCCCTCTCCCCGTGACGGGAGAAGTAGGGGAGGATCAGTGCCGAAATGAGACCGCGCTTCTTCACCGGCACTCTTCTGAAATCGTGTATTGCTATCTCCTCCGGATCCAGAAGAGGATACACCCCTTCTGTCGAACCTTTCTCCCTCTTCTCGAATGCCGCGAGTATAGGGACATCCTTGGGCCTGTAGCCCATGATGACGGCTTCGGCCCTGTCGAGGGCGGGGGCGGAGGCGGAGCCCAGGAGAAGTCCCGTCTGCCTCAGCGTTCCGTTGGCGGGTCCGGCACCCTCCATGCTTATGACTGCGTCCATGACGGAGTATTCGGGTCTGTGTATCGAAAATATGTCGAGAATGACCTCGGCAAAGGCTTCGGGAGTGCGGGCCTTGAGATGGAGCGGGCTCTTGTTGAGGCCCGGTACTATGCCGAACATGTTCTTCACACAACCCGTTGCAAGCATGAGCTGGTGAGTCTTCATCTTGCTCACGCTTATGACTATGTCGACGTCGTCGGCGTAGTGCGCTGTGGTGACTTTTATCCCGCAGGGCAGAGTGTGCTCGACGGGAGAGGAGAGGAAGTCCGCCCATTCCACTCCCTCCTCTTCGCAGACGTCGGCAATTCCGCATCCCTTCGCCCTGAACGAGGCAGAGGGGAGGCCCGGGGAGTCTCCGCATATTATCCTCCGAGCCCCTTTCTCCTTCACTATCTCTATGACGGCCTTCACGACGAGGGGATTCGTGGTGATGTTCTTCTCCTTCGGAGCGTCCGAGAGGACGTTGGGCTTTATGAGTACGTACTTTCCCCTGCAGTCGGGGAAGTCCGTTGCTGCGACTATTCTGTCGAGTGTTTCCTTGATGAGCGGGTACTCGTATCTCGGGCACTTTGCTACGGCGACTTTATTCTTCATCTGTAACCTTCTTTCTGACAAGGCAGGAATACATCGGCCCCAGTCCCCCCGCCGTGTCGGGAAGGATAATCCTTCCGTATTCCAGCGCTTCGGAATTATCGAGTGTGCATTCCATCTCTTCAACTTCATCTTTGTGGCGGGAGAAGAGTTTCTTTATTACATCCTCGTTCTCCCCCCGGTTGATCGAGCATGTGGAATAGAGGATGTATCCCCCCTCCCTTACGGCCATGAGAGCCGAAGAGAGCATGGCGTACGCCTCTGTCATCAGCCTCTTCGGGCGCGATGGTGACCACAGGGAAAGGTATTTCGGATCCTTCATCACATGTCTCTCGCTCGAGCACGGTGCGTCGAGAAGGACACAGTCGTATTCGTTCTTTTCGTAGAGACCCCAGCTTTCGGCGTTGAATCCGGTTATCCTTATATTGACGGAGTCATCGGGGAGACAGAGTGAGAAGACGTCCCTCATTCTCCGTCTCCTTTCCGGGGAGCGGTCATTGGATGTAAGGCTCCCCGTTCCCCGGAGCGAAAGCGCAAGCACGAGGCTCTTTCCACCCGGGGCTGCGCACATGTCGAGAACCTTCATCCCCGGCTTCACGGGAAGAAGGGAGGCTGTCACAAGCGATGAATGGTCCATGTAGTACGGATTCTTCAGCCCCTCCGGTGATACCTTCTCCCTCTCGTCTTCGAGAAGAGATGCCCTGAGAGACGGCCAGCGGAGGCCGTAGAGGGCGCTGTAATACTCCTCGAATCTCTCCTCTCCGCTTTCCTTTGCTTTCTTCGACATATCAGATGAACCAGACACAGATCAGTGTCGATGTTATTATTCCGAGTATCATACCCCACAGCACCTGGAGCTTGGTGTGCCCCACGAGCGTCTTGAGGTGTTCCTCCTGGAAGGCATCCTTGCTGAACATATCTGAAAGCACCTTCGACCAGCGGTTGATGGTCTGTGCCTGCTTTCCCGTCTCGAGCCTGACATTCGTCGCATCGTTGAATACTATGACGGCAAAGAGAAGGGCGAAGACGAAGACAGTGCTTCCGTATCCCTCGGTCAGTCCGATTCCGTTTGCAAGCGCTGCAACGGATGCCGAGTGCGACGAGGGCATGCCTCCGTTCGTGACGAACGGCCGGAAGGAGAAATGATGATTGATCCTCGCTTCGACGAAGCACTTTGCAAGCTGCGCCATTCCCATTGAAACCAGTGCAGACCAGAATACGGGATTGGCCAATAGATTATTGTTCATTCGACAATTCTAACAATGCTTAAAACAACTATCAAGCCTTGAAGAAAAGCGGGCACTGCCGTAGTATTCCCCCTATGGATAACACCGTACCGGTAAGGCGGCTCTGTCTCGTCTCCTTTCTTTCGCAATCTGCGATAGTCATGTTCAATTTCACGCTCGTCTACTACCTCAGGTCTCTCGGCTTTTCAAGTACGGCAGTCGGTACGGCAACATCGATTTATCCTGTCGTCTATCTTCTGGGCTGCCTCTTTCTCCCCGCTCTCTTTCCTTCGGTCAACCGCAAGGCGAGGGTGACTCTGGCACTTATCGGGATGGCGCTCTCCGTCGTCCTCTTCTCCTTTGCACTGACAAAGGCTTTGATATATTCAATCCTCTTTCTCTACGGTTTCTTCCAGTCTCTCCTCTGGACCAACATCGAGACCTGGATAACATCCTCGCCCCAGGACGGCTCTCTCACGAAGACCCTCACGCTCTTCAATCTTTCCTGGTCCTCGAGCGTGGGACTGAGCAACCTCCTCGGGGGAATTCTCGTGGAAGTGTCATATCCGGCGGCGTTCGGAGTCTCGGCTTCTCTCTTCGTCACGGCCTCCATCCTTGTTCTCCAGTCCTACTACGGCGGAGACGAGGAGAGGGCGATACGTCCCGATATGAAAGACGAGCCCCTCTCTCCCTACCGCTTCCTTTCATGGCTCGGCATCTTCGTCATCTACACGGGCTACTCGATGGTGATCGTGGTCTTTCCGCAGTACGGACTCGACACTCTCGGCTTCTCGTCCGCCTCATGCGGAAGACTACTCTTCTACAGGGGCGTATCCGTCTGCATTGCTTTTCTTCTTCTGAGGAAATACACCGTCTGGCAGAAGGGGAAGGGGGCGATCGTCTCCATGCTCGCCGCATTCTCCGTTCTCAGCGCCCTCTTCACTCTTGTCGATATCCCGGCTCTTCTCGCCGTTGTCTTTGTCGCTTACGGCTTCGTATTCGCCCTGGGGTATGACCTGTCCATCTACCACTCCGCACTCGGGGGAGGAAGACGGCACATGAGGATGGTCGTGCATGAGGTACTAATAACGGCGGGAACGACTGCCGGGTCCTTCATCGGGAGCCTTGTCTATGAATACATGTCATTCGACATACTCGTGATCTCGGTGACAGTGCTGGGTGCTCTTTCGGCTCTGACTGCCGCATTCACAAAACAGAATGCAATTGCCTCCCCCCGCCGATAAGAGGTAATATGTTCCCATGAGATACGATACAGTAATAATCGGCGCAGGCCCGGGCGGCATCTTCACCGCATATGAACTCAAGAAGCTCAGACGTGACGAGCGGATCGCCATCATCGAATGCGGCAATCCTCTTGAAAAGAGGAAGTGTCCCATAGACGGCGTCAGGATAAAGAGCTGCGTGCACTGCAGTCCCTGTGCAATCATGAACGGCTTCGGCGGAGCCGGGGCCTTCAGCGACGGCAAGTACAACATAACGAACGAATTCGGGGGCAGCCTCCACGAGTACGTGGGAAAGGACACGGCCACGGCCCTCATGGAGTATGTCGATGAGATAAACTGCCTCTACGGCGGCGCGAAGACGAAGCTGTACTCGACGACGGCGTCGACCGACTTCAAGCGTCAGTGCCTCCAGAACGGACTGCATCTTTTAGACGCCAGGGTGAGACACCTCGGTACCGACATAAACTACGAGGTCCTTACCAATCTCTTCGAGGTTCTGAGGGACAGGGTCGACTTCTATTTCCTCACGCGTGCCGAGAAGGTCGAAAGAACGGACGAGGGGTATATCGTCCATACGTCGAAGGGCGATTTCGAATCGAAGAGGTGCGTCATATCCGTAGGGCGCAGTGGAAGCAAGTGGATGGAGAGCGTCTCGAAGGACCTCTCGATCGAGACACGTTCGAACCGTGTCGACATCGGGGTGCGGGTCGAGCTTCCGTCGCTTGTCTTCAACCACATAACAGACGAACTCTACGAGAGCAAGATAGTCTACAAGACGGAGAAGTACCAGGACAGGGTGAGAACCTTCTGCATGAACCCGAAGGGGGCAGTCGTCACCGAGAACACCAACGGCATCGTGACAGTCAACGGCCACAGCTACGAGGACAAGGCGAAGCAGACGGAGAACACCAACTTTGCACTTCTTGTATCGAAGCATTTCACCGAACCCTTCAACGACTCCAATTCATACGGCGAGTCCATAGCAAGGCTGAGCAACATGCTCGGCGGCGGCGTCATAGTCCAGCGTTTCGGCGATCTCATCCGCGGCCAGCGCAGTACCGACAAGCGTATCCAGAAGGCGTTCATCACACCGACGCTTAAGGCTACGGCGGGAGACCTGTCACTGGTTATTCCAAAGAGAATCCTCGACGGCATAATCGAGATGATCTACGCCCTGGACAAGATCGCCCCCGGCACGGCCGGAGACGACACGCTCCTCTACGGCGTCGAAGTCAAGTTCTACAACATGGAGGTCGCCATCGACGGCAACCTCGAAACGAGGCACCCCGGACTCTTCGTCATCGGCGACTGTTCGGGTGTGACACACTCCCTTTCCCATGCATCTGCAAGCGGTATTCACATCGCACGCTACATAGCAGGAAAGGAGTGAGAAAACAGACCTCTTCAGGGTAGTGTACTCTCTTTCGTTCCTTCACACCTGTGAAGGGGATCTTTATCCCGTAAAGGTCTGAAGGTGCAGAGGTACGGACTTTGATTGCTGTAAATACCACAACTGATATTGCTCTGAAAGTTTTTACTCAAATTGTTTTGCTCGAAAAGTTTTGAGTATAATTGACAAATCTCTTATGTATGGTATCATGAGCATATGTTCCTGAACAGAGAAATAGAATTAGAGAAGATAAGTGCAGTAATCAATGAAAAGAGAGGTAAGGCCAAAGGTATTCTTGTCTGGGGAATCAGAAGATCAGGAAAGTCCACTTTAATAAAAGAGGCCTTGAAAAGCTTTGACGGCACCTTCGTCGATGTGGAAGCCGCAAAGGTAAGCTTTGAAAAGAATATGGAACTTTTCGCACTCGCTGCGTCGGAGGCTTCAGGACTTGATTATCTGAAATATATCGGTAACTTCAATGAAATATTGAAAATTCTTGACGGCACAGGCAGAGAGACAGTTGTGCTTCTGGATGAATATCAATTTCTGAAACAGGGGTATGAGCAGGGTAACTTCGATTCATTTGTGCAGATTTCACTCGATAACCTGAGTGACAGGATCACGATAATTCTCTGCGGATCGTACATATCGGTAATGAGGGATCTCACCTCGTATTCCTCTCCTCTCTACGGTCGCTTCTCCCTTTCACTCGAACTCCAGCCTTTCAATTATTATGAAGCTTCTGCATTCTACCCCGGTCTTTCTCCTAGAGACAAGGTGGCATTCTACGCCGTATTCGGAGGACTTCCATTCGTCCTGGAGAAACTTATTCCGGAGAAGGGGCTTGAGTGGAATATTAAGGAGCTTCTCCTTGATAAGTCTTCCGCCGTCTACATAGTACTCACGGAGACGCTCCTCAAGGAGATTTTCAAAAGCAACAAGGCACAGGAGATTCTCTTTGCAATCGGTAACGGGAAGAGAAAAAACAGCGAGATAGCGTCCGCTCTTAATGTGACGAGCTCCGTCGTTGCAGACGAATGCAGAAGACTCTGCGACATGTCTATCCTTCAGAAGGAATGGCCGGTTAATGCTCATGATGACAAGAAGAAGACTTTTTACACGATAAAGGATAACCTTGTCAGATTCTTCTATGCTGTAATTTCACCCGAATCCTATTATTTGAACAGATACGGCCGTGACTATGTGTGGAATAAGATAAAAGAGAGCGTCAGGACCTTCATATCACGAAGATTCGAGGATGTTGTAAGGGATTTCGTCGTTCTGTCGATAAGACATAACGGCGATATCAACTTCATTGATGTGGGAACATACTACTTTGACAGCAGAGAGAAGAACATTGAATACGATGTAGTCATCAAACAGAAATTGGGATACTTCATCATATCCTGTAAATATCTGTCAAATCCCCTTGACTTGAGAACGGAGAGAGAAGAAATCGAGAAGATGAATAGTGCCGGGAATATCGTCACCTCGGGTATGGGCTTTGCCTCTGTCGAAGGTTACGATAATACAGCAGGTGGTATGTTGCGTCTTACGGGAGATGACCTCTATTCGAAAAGTGAAATAGAAAAGGGAGAAAAGCTCCGGCAATATCTCGGGACAATTGAACATTCAGCTCTTTATACAAGCCTGTAAGAGGCACTCTTACGGACGATGAAAATCATCGGTGATGTGACGACAGACCCGCTTTCACCTGCATCTGCAGACTGAATGCATATTGAACGATGCGTTGCGGGAAAGGAATGAGAAGATAGGAGACTGGAGTCTTCGTTCCTCTTCAGCCAACTGTTACTTTTAATAGTAATATTTTCAAATTATACCTTTTATTCATCTCTCATTTAATGTAAATTAGTCACAGGTTGAAACTATGGGAAATACACTCTGTTACAAGATACTCTCCTCCCACCTTTTGAAAGGTGAGCTCGGAAAGGGAAATGAAATCGAGATAAAGGTCGATCAGACACTGACGCAGGACGCAACGGGTACGATGGCGTACCTCCAGTTCGAGGCGCTGGGACTTGATAAGGTCAAAAGCGAACTCTCAGTCAGCTATGTCGACCACAACACCATCCAGGTCGGCTACGAAAACTTCGATGACCACGAATATCTGAGGACGGTGGCGGCAAAGAAAGGCGTCGTCTACTCGCGCTGCGGCAACGGAATATGCCATCAGGTACACCTCGAGAGATTCGCGTCTCCCGGAAAGACCCTCATCGGATCCGACAGCCATACCCCGACTGCGGGAGGCGTGGGCTCCTTTGCCTTCGGTGCAGGAGGCCTGGACGTGGCACTTGCTATGGCCGGCGTCGGCTTCTCCATGATATGTCCCCGAGTCGTGAACATAAAGCTCGAGGGTAAGCTCAGACCCTTCGTCACTGCCAAGGATGTAATACTGAAGGTCCTCGAACACTACGGCGTAAACGGTAACGTCAATACTGTATTCGAGTATACGGGGGAGGGAGTGAAGACGCTCTCCGTTCCCGAGCGTGCCACGATAGCGAACATGGGGGCGGAGTGCGGTGTCACGACATCACTCTTCCCCTCCGACGAGGTCACCCTGGACTTCCTCTGGAAGCAGAAGAGGGAGAATGCGTGGACAGAGCTCTCGGCAGACGAAGATGCCGAGTACGACGACGAGTATACAATAGATCTTTCTTCGCTCGAGCCCCTCGCCGCATGTCCCCATTCTCCGGGTAATGTAAAGAGCGTGAAGGAGCTTGAGGGCATGAAGGTGAATCAGGTTCTCATAGGTTCATGCACAAATTCATCCTATTATGACCTGAGGAAGGTCGCCGCTGTTCTCAAGGGAAAGCACGTTTCTCCGTCGGTCTCCTTCGGCGTCGCACCGGGAAGCCGCGCCGTCCTCGAGTCCATAACAGCCGACGGAACACTTCTTACTCTCGTCGAAGCTGGTGCGAGGATCCTCGAGTCAGCATGCGGTTTCTGCATCGGTAACCACCAGTCACCGGGAACTGAGGGAGTATCGCTAAGGACGAACAACCGTAACTTCGAAGGCCGGAGCGGCACAAAGAGCGCCCGTGTTTATCTTGTCTCTCCGGAGACAGCGGCGTACTCCGCACTCTACGGAGAGGTCAGGAACCCGCTTGGGTGCAGAGCAGATCTTTCATCGATAGATGCGAAGAAGGAACAGGCTGTCGACGATGCGATGTTCATATTCCCGCCGTCGGCGCCGGCGGAGGAGATAAAGAGGGGACCCAATATCGGAGAGCCGCCGTCAAACGTCCCTCTGACCGATACGATAAAAGGCTCCGTGTGGCTCAAGGTCGGTGACAAGATAACGACTGACCACATAATGCCTGCAGGCCAGTACCTCAAGTACAGGAGCAATATTCCGAAGTATGCGTCGTTCGTCTTCCTGCCGGTAGACCCGGAGTTCCCG
Organism: Lachnospiraceae bacterium; assembly: GCA_963610485.1. GTDB lineage: Bacteria > Spirochaetota > Spirochaetia > Sphaerochaetales > Sphaerochaetaceae > Ornithospirochaeta. The sequence continues at coordinate 4,501 of CAVDOI010000042.1, read as the reverse complement.
AGGCGTGCACTCGAGAAGAAGAAAGAGGGAGAAGGGGGCTTCATAGTCGCAGGCTCCTCATACGGCCAGGGCTCCAGCCGCGAGCATGCAGCAATATGCCCCATGTACCTCGGCGTCAAGGCCGTAGTGGCACTCTCGATAGAGAGAATCCACCAGGCCAATCTCTGTAACTTCGGCATCCTTCCGCTTCTCTTCGAGAGAGCGGAGGACTACAGCCGGATCGAAGAAGGCGACGAGCTGGAACTCGACTCTGTCCTCCCGTCGCTCGAGAGCGGATCATTCAGGCTTATCGACAGGACGAAGGGAATAACGATTCCCCTCACTCTTTTTGCCTCCGAGGCGCAGAAGAGAATGCTCCTCTCCGGCGGAAGGCTCAATGAAATAAGGGAGGCCCTCAGGTGATAGATATGAAAACCCCCGTCGTCGAGATAGACGGCGACGAGATGACGAGAGTCATCTGGAAGATGCTGAAGGATGAACTTATCCTTCCATATATAAACCTCAGAAGCGAATACTATGACCTTTCGCTTCCGAACAGGGAGAAGACGAAGGACAGTGTCACACTGGAGAGTGCCCGGGCCATAAAGAAGTACGGCGTCGGCGTCAAGTGTGCGACCATCACACCCAACGAGCAGCGTATGAGCGAATACGGCCTCAGCGAGAAGTGGAAGAGCCCGAACGGCACTATCAGGGCCGAGCTCGACGGTACCGTCTTCCGCGCCCCTATAACGACACCCTCCGTCGAGAGCGTCGTCAGGAACTGGAAGAAGCCCATCACGATTGCCCGTCATGCCTACGGCGACATCTACAAGGCCGCGGAGATGAGAATCGATAAGAAGGGGAAGGCCGAACTTGTATTCACTCCTGTTGACACGGGAAGAGAGGAGCGGACGCTCATCTACGACTACGAGTGCCCCGGTGTCCTCATGGGAATGTACAACAAGGATACATCGATCGAGTCCTTCGCCCACTCATGCTTCAGGTATGCACTCTCGACGAAACAGGACCTGTGGTTCAGTGCAAAGGATACAATAAGCAAGAAGTACGACGAGACATTCAAGCTTGTCTTCGAGAGGATATACAACGAAGACTACAAAAAGGAATTCGAAAACAACGGACTCGAGTATTTCTACACCCTCATCGATGATGCGGTTGCACGTGTGATAAGATCCTCCGGCGGCTTCATATGGGCGCTCAAGAACTACGACGGCGATGTCATGTCCGATATGGTGTCGACGGCATTCGGTTCTCTGGCGATGATGACGAGCGTTCTCGTGTCTCCCGAAGGGTGCTACGAGTACGAGGCTGCACACGGCACAGTCACGAAGCATTACTACAGATACCTCAGGGGTGAGGAGACAAGCACCAACTGTATGGCGACTCTCTTTGCATGGACCGGGGCCCTCAGAAAGAGGGGGCAGCTCGATTCAATCCCCCCTCTCTTCACATGGGCCGACAGGATGGAAAAGGCCGCCCTCGAGACAATCGAGAACGGAGAGATGACAAAGGACCTCGCCATCCTCATCGACGGCGGTGTCACAAAGCGCGGAAAGAGGGTGAGCGTCCTCAACACTGAAGAATTCATCAGAGCTGTCAGACGCACCTATGATTCTCTTGTAAAATAGAAACCCGGACGGGGAAAGCCCCCGTCTGAACTTCTCACTCAAGCCATGGACATTTCATTCAAACTTGATAACCGGAAATTCAACTACCGCGTCTGTGCACTCTTCATAGATGACGGCCGCATACTGGCAATGCACGACGAGCGTTCCCCTTACTTCTATCTTCCCGGCGGCAGAGTGGAACTGGGGGAAAGAGCCGAGGATGCCGTCATTAGGGAAGTGAAGGAGGAACTCGGAATAGACGCCGCCATCGTCCGCCCGCTATGGCTCAACCAGGCCTTCTTCACAGAAGATGTCGATGCTCTGAGATACCATGAGATATGTATCTACTTCCTGATGGATGCAGGAGAAACTGATCTGCTGCAGCGGGGAGAGAGATTCACACTCATCGAAGGAAAGCACACCCACACCTTCGAATGGCTCTCTTTCGAAAGACTCGAAAATGAGTATTTTTATCCGACATTCCTCATAAAAGAGATATACAATCTTCCGGATGAGTTCACCATCCGTACCGAGCTTGAATAATCGTCGAAAAAGTTGAATTGAAATCGTCGAAAAAGTTGGATTGAAATCGTCGAAAAAGTTGGATTGAAGAGGTTTTTGCAAAACAAAAATCGCATGAATATAAATACATGGACTGATGTATTTTTATACGCTTTTCAACCCCTCGGGGCCTCCAAATCGGCTTAAAACACGAATCAGGCAATAAGCCTTCATGTTGCTTCCTTCACCCGTCAACTTTCACCAATAGCAAATCGACATCCTTTCAGATGTTTTGAAGAAAAACCGTTCAATCAGTTTCTGTTCTTATGCTCAGGCTGCCTTTTGGAGCTTATCCTGCTTCAGGTTCTCCCGTATCTTCTTTATGGTCAGGAGGAGCACGGCGAGCTGAATATCAAAGTGGGCCTTTGCTCCACGTGAGTACAGCTTTTCAATAAGAAAGCACTCCTTGAGCTCACTGTTTGTCCTTTCGACCGTAGTACGTTTCTTATATATCAAAGCTTCATCTTCAGACATCGTTTTCTTTTCGCCTTTTGAGTTAGCCTTGAAGTCAATGATTGGATAGATTTCATTCGTAAGGGCAAAATCTTCTATCTCGCTGTCGCTGTAGCCTGCATCCATGAGCGTGAAATCGAAATTGCAGATTCTCATGGCCTTTCTGAGGAGAGGAATAGCCAGCTGGGAATCATGGACACATGCTCCTGTTGTAACGAAAGAGACGGGAATACCACGGTCATCAACGGCTATGTGAGCCTTCCTGCCGATGAACCAGGTCTGATTGCCTTTCGAGTTTTTCTTACCTGTAATCGAGCATCTGTGCTCAAGAGAGGCTATAAATATGTCTTCATCGCCTGTTTTTGCCTCATTTTCGAGGTATTTCTGTCTTTCTTTCTCCTCCAGGAAGACTCTTTCCTCTTCGGAGCCCTTCTTCTTACGACCTTTCTTCTTCGGCTCTGCCTTTATCTTCTTCACCGGTTTCTCTCTACACTGGATGATTGTGGAGTCTATTGAGATGTTCTGAGTGGCGACATCACTGAAATACGCTCCGACTATTGCATGATGAAGGTCATATATAGAGACAGTTTCAATGAGTTCATTTGTTCTTCTGCTGACAACAGCATCACTCGGAACCTTACTCATTCCTGCAATCGTCTTGAGGTTCGGACTTCTACTGAGTGTCTCGATTGCTGCATGTGCATTACATTTATATACAGACATAACAACCCTTACCGCCAGGATGTCTGAGAGAGTGTACCCCCTGCGTCCTATTCTATTTACTTCGAATGCTACGAAGGGGAGCATAGCCGACAGCGTATTCCACTGTGACGCAAATTCTATCTCTTTCTCGGTCGGAGCCGAGAAGAAGAATCTCTTCCAGCACTGCGGATCAATAAGCAGTTCCCTCAGAGAGTCGCTTGTCAGTTCGGCCAGTTCTATCCTGGAGATGGATTCATTCTCATCTACAGGAACGAATGCACATCCTTCAATCTCAGATTCTGTGAAGAGAAGAGGTTGAAGAGGAAGGTTATTAGTTGTAGTATTCTTCATACAAATATTGCTCCTTACTGTTGTTTTCTTTTTTTCTACAATTATTATAACACAGTGGAGCATATTTTTATATACTAAAAAGAAATATTTTACAAAACAATGCTCAAAAATACCTACAAACGACTTCGAACAGAGATCCTCGTCGGAACCCTCTTCCTCGGCCTGCTTAACTTGCATAAATATTCAGATCAAAACTTGCTTCCGGAGTTTTGCAAAAACCTCTAGAGTGAAAAACATCGTATTCAGCTCAACAATAATTGGAACAACACTTAAAATTCTAATAACGGATATTCGATACATTTTTAACAGTTTATAAAACTAAAATTTATAAGAAAAATGATTTTTTTCTTTTTTTATACTTATTTATATGTTCATTACTTGTCTATCTTTCCGAATATGGTATATTGAGTAAAGGAGATAACCATGGAAAACTACAAAGTCCGTATCAAAGATGTAACGATAAACAATTTCATGAATATCAGGAAAGGATTTCTTTCATTCATTAATCCTAACAGGGATTATCTCATGAGTATCCTCGGCTTATACGGTCAGAACGGCTCAGGAAAAACTGCCCTCATAAACGCTCTCGATATTCTGAAGAGCGCTCTGAGCGGACAGGCCGTCCCTTCGGCCTACGGGGACTGCATATCCGTCGGATATGACTGCTCTTCATTTTCATATACCTTTCTTCTCACGAAAGGTGAGAACATAAGCGAAGAAGTCATCTATTCCTTTTCAATAGGACCACACACAGATAGCACACATTGTAGTGAAGGCAACCCTTCTCTGATTATCTTCAATGAAGTTCTTAAAGCACGTCTGTACAGAGA
>CAVDOI010000041.1:0-15863 GCA_963610485.1 Lachnospiraceae bacterium | reverse complement strand
GCTATACCGAGAAGGGATCCCGAGAGAATATATCTGAAGGACCCCTCATCAACAAAGAATTTGATTTTTGTGATCAACTCCTTTCCCTTCTGTATCTCATCGAAGAAGATTACGGTATTCCCCCTCTCGAGCGTAACGTTCTTCAACAGAGATATGTAGGAGACAAGGTCATCGACGCTCTTTATACTGTCCACCGCTGCCGCAAAATCTGTATCTTCAAGGAGGTTCACCTCAACGTAGTTCACCCCCATTCTCTCCATGACGCTGCGGATGATGAATGTCTTTCCGACCTGTCTGGCGCCCTCTATCAAGAAAGCTTTCCTGATTTCCCTGTGTTCAAGCCAGTATTCGATTTTCTTCTCTATTGTCCGCTTAAGCATAATATTTCCCTCAAAAGAATTACGTTTTTTCTTATATAATCATAATACCATTGACAATTTTTTCCATTATTTTTATGTACTTTTTAAAACTTTTTCCGTAGTAAAAGATACTTTTTAGAAACTTTTTCTGAATCGTGTTCTCATGATTTGTAATGCCGGATTAGATTGCTCGAGATTGCGTCTGAAGTATGGAACACAGGTCCATACAATGCTTTCCTCTGCCCCAGACTCCTCATTCCATATGTTTTCGAAAATCCTCTGCGACGTGACCGGGATGCCCGGGTTACGCATCAAGGGATTATCCATCGTGTGAACGAATGTGGCAGAAAGATGCCGGACGCCGTTCCTGTCATATACAGGTAAATCCCGGTTATGACTGATCCGGGAGAGAAGAGGAGAGACTTTCTGCACAGAGGAAAGGGATAACGATTTTTGCAACTTTTCCCCGGAGCAGGCGGCATCAAGACACGAAAAGTCAAAAAGAAGATATGAATAAATCTTTCCGTTGCTGATAAGGTAGAACGTGGAGGTTGATTATTTATGATTCTTCACGTACTTGCAGAGGCAAACCGCTGCTTCGAATGCAAAAAGCCCATGTGCCAGTTGAACGGATGCCCCATCCACACACCCATCCCCCAGATGATACATCTGTTGAAAGAGGGAAAGCTCAGAGAGGCAGGCAACATGCTCTTCGCCAACAATCCCCTCTCCGTAATATGTTCGCTCGTATGCAACCACCAGGTGCAGTGCGAGGGCAACTGCATCCAGGGGAAGAAGGGACAGCCGATACATATCTCGTCAATCGAGAACTACATTTCAGATACATGTCTCGACCAGATCAGCATAGACATTCCCGAATGGAACGGAAAAAGGATGGCGATAATAGGTGCCGGTCCGGCAGGAATAACCGTCGCCATCGAAATGGCCAGGATGGGATACAAGGTGACGATTTTCGACGCCAAGGACAAGATCGGGGGAATAATGCAGTACGGCATTCCCGATTTCAGACTTCCCAAGTCCATCCTCACAAGATACAACGCCCTCCTGAGATCCATCGGGATCAACATCCGTCCCAATACGACAATCGGAGGGGCGCTCGAGATCAGGGATCTCTTCAGGGACGGCTACAAGGCCATCTTCATAGGAACGGGAGTATGGAGGCCGAAGAAACTCGGAATCAAGGGGGAAAGCCTCGGAAACGTACACTTCGCAATCGACTTCCTAGCTAACCCCGACGCCTACCATCTCGGAGACAACGTCGCCATCATCGGAATGGGCAACACCGCAATGGATGTCGCGAGGACACTCCTCAGAAAGGGCACAAGGCATGTCACTCTCATCGCAAGACGCGACAGAATCGACTCGAGCGAGGAGGAGGCTGAGTATGCAAAACTCGACGGCGCTGAATTCCTCTTCGGAAGAAGCACCCTCGAGATCACAGACGACGGTCCGATCATCGACGGGAACATCCTCGACGACGAGGGGAATATCATATCGAGGAAGAACGAGCCGGAACTCTTCAGAGCCGATTCGACAATCATCGCCATAAGCCAGGGACCGAAGTCGAAGCTTGTGAACACCACAAGAAACCTCCAGGCATCAAAGAACGGACTTCTCCTCACGGACGAGAACGGAGAGACGACATGCCCCGGCGTCTTCGCGGCGGGTGACGTCGTACTGGGTGCAAAGACAGTCGTCCAGGCAGTCGCGTACTCGAAGAACGTCGCAAAAGCAATCGATGAATATATTCAGAGTCTACCCGAGGATTATGTATCACCGCTGCTGCAGGATGAGGAATAGAATCAAAAAGGAAGACCGCGGTAAAGGAACTGCGGCCTTCTTCTTTCAGAGGAAAACGTCAGCATAGCGCGATATACGAAAATCTCCATATACAATGACTCCTGCCTTTCCCGTCATCAGGGATGAACGATTATCCCGTAGGCGGTATTATTCCCTTTCTCTGTCTGTTTTTAACTTCAGAATTATCAATTAACTCCACCGGAGTTAAAAACAAAACGATTGTTAAATCAAGTGCACCAGATCATCCGGATGTCGTTTTCCGATGAAGGAGAACGTACATTCCGTATCGGGATCAAGAGGATAGACGGGTCTGGAGATGTTCTTGTAAGGAAGACGGGAGAAGATCTCGTTCGTACTTCCGTCTGTGAGCACCATGACGGAAGAACGGGCTACTGCCCTTATCTCAGGCTCGAGATAGCCGAGTTTGACGACAACCGCCTTAAGCCTTTCCGGCTCGACGCCGAGCGCCCTCATCATCCCCGGGTCGTAAAATCCCACATGCCTGTCTGTCACCACGATGTCGATACCGCAGGAGGAGGATACAAGAACGAGACCGGTCCCGCCGGCGCCCTCCCGGTTTCTTCTTACGGCCTTCACTATGCCCTCAAGAGCGATGGGAGTGCTTGTCTTCCTGTCGAACGAGGCTCCGAGATTTCCCTTGACCGTTCCGCCCTCTCCCGCTTCAAAGGCAAGTGCACAGAAAGACGGATCATAGAATCCCTGATAGAGAAGCGGCGGCTCGAGGGAAGTAAGACGGCCGTCCGCGATTATCGCCTTGAGGAAGTTCGTCACGTCCCCGGAGGAGCCTGCCGTCGGATTGTCTCCGCTGTCCGAGAGTACGACGGGACATTCACCCTCCGAAACACACTCCACTGTCCAGTCCAGAGCATCCGGTACTTCCATCGTCCTGTTATAGAACCGGAATTCACCGCGCCGCTTCCAGAAGATGCGCCCCAGCTCCAATGCTTCTCTCTCCGCGCTTTCCTCTCCGTCGTCTGTTACAACAAGAGCTGCAACTCCGTTCTCGCTGACATCGGCCCACGGGAAACCCAGGAGATATGAAGCCGCCATTATATGAGGTTTCCTCTCGTACTCACGAAGGAGATCCGAGAGGCTCTTCATGGGTTCGACCCCTGTCTCGGACTGCTCACCGGCAAGAAGAAAAGGCAGATGTACAGCTGCCATATGTGCTCTGACGCCCTCTTCAAGGATGCGCTTTGTAATCTGAGCCGCATGTATTCCCGTCTCGTATGTGTCCGTATGGGGAGCGCATTTGTAGCCGACGAAGCAGTCTGCGTTATCCATCATCCTCTCCGTCACCGTCGCATGCATATCGAGCGTCGCTGTCACGGGAATACCGGGTGCGGTGCGTCTGATTTCTTCAAGGAGATATCCTTCGGCCTCCCCCAGCCCTCTCACACGCATGGAGCCGTGGAGGCTCAGACAGATCGCATCGACCGGAAGCGCGGCCCCGAGGGCCTCAATGAACTCCTCCTTGAGAAGCATGAAGTAATCCCTGTCCCATTCACCGTTGGGCACAGCACGGGCGAAAAGTCCCGGCACGACCTCATACCCGGCGTCGAGAAGCGTGTCGACTATCCCGTTGATGGAACTCTTTCCGCCCCTTTCGAGGAGTTCGTCTCCTCTTGTGACACGTATGTCGGCGGGTCCCGTTATGACAGGGTTGAAAGTGTCGGATTCATGGTGGAAGCCTCCTGTGAAGACTCTCTTCTTCATTTCCTCCCCCCTCCTGCCATCTCCACGATATTCCGGACACGGGAGGTATCCGTTTCAGAGAGGAGGAACTCGCTCTGACGCAGCATGCCGCCCATATAGATGTGACCGGGGTGGAATTTCATCAGCGATGTTCTCTCTCCCGGAAGATGTACATGGTACTCCTTTGCGCCTATCTTCTCGTCGAGCTTCTTGAAATTCCTCTCCGTAATTCCGCATCCCGGCATGACGATGATTCTCTCCCCCGCAGCCTTCACAAGCTCACAAAGAAGGTCCGCACCCTCGACGGCAGCAGCCTCCTGTCCGCTCGAGAGAATACGGTCGAAACCGAGTTCGATGATAGTCTCGAGAGACGAGAATGCATCACGCGTCATATCGAAGGCCCTGTGGAATGTCGCCTCCATAGGATATGCCGCCTCCCGCAGAAGCCGGCATCTTTCAAAGTCGACCTCCCCCTGAGGCGTCAGAATACCGAAGACGACACTCTCAGCGCCCTCTTCTCTGAAGATCTTCACATCCTCCATCATCACCGCAAACTCGTCGTCGGAGTAGCAGAAGTCCCCGCCGCGGGGTCTTATCATGACGCTGACGGGAAGCGTCGAGAGCTTCCTTGCCGTCCGGAATGTACCGAGTGACGGTGTCAGTCCGCCCTCGAAGAGATCGCTGCAGAGCTCGACTCTGCCGGCTCCCCCTTCCTCTGCTCTCAGCACAGACGATGCCGATTCAAGACATATTTCAATTATCTTTCCTTTCATTTTGACCCTTCTCCGCCTGTTATTGTCCGATACCGGGGAACCATACCTCATTTGATCACTGCTGAAGATCGTGCCGGAGTTCATCAGACGGTGCGGCATATATTACCGGTCCGCATTGAATGAACCCTTCATCATCACCTTCTCATACCGTATCTTCTCAGTGAATCATGGAAGGAGTGCCTGCGGTTATACTTCTCCCTGTAGCCCTCAAGAATCATCTCCTTTCCGCCCGGCGTTCCCCTCGACTCCACAACTTCCCCGAGTGCTGCAGCAAAGGATGCACACTCGTCATAATATTTCCTCTTGTTTCCTTCCATGATTGCAGAGATACGGAGGTCTATCCATTCCTCCACCTTCTCAAGAAGCTCTGCGGAGGTTTTTTCGTCAAGATGAATATCCTTCTTCCACTCTTCGAAGCACCCGGCGAAGAGGGCTCTTTCATCCGCTCCTTTCTTCATGTCTGTCCCCATTATGTAAGCGGAGGCGGAGAATGACGATGCCGTCCGGGCAAGGCTGAGCATATCCTCCATCCCCTTTCCCACCGCTCCGTCAGAGAGGAGCATGAGGAAGAACGCAATTCCCGGTTTCATAAATGTTCCGGTCCATCCGAGGCCCTTCTCCGGATTCATGAACGCCCTCACTACCTCATCGAAATGACCGTCAAAGAAAAGCATTACGGCAAGAGGAACTTTGCCACTGTAAAAAGATGAAGAGCCGTAGAAGGCACGGTAGATTCCCTCCACTTTCTCTGAAACGCTTTCCCGGGAGGAGGAAAGAAGTCTGAGTCTGAGGTAGTTCACAACGCAGGGAGATGAGCGGAATGCCTCCAGCCAGCACCTCTCCATAATATCCCTTCCGCCTTTTCGTATGGCATGTTCCGCCGTCAGGAGAGCAACCTCGCTTCTGAGGTTCTGATTGACGGGAATCTCATCAAGCGCCCTCAACCCGATATCGAGAAGCTGAAGCGGATAATCCTTCTCCTTCCCGTTTTTCAGAATATCGCGGTAGATGACGGGGTGCGTCGAGGCATATCGTGATGCATAGTCCAGAACGGCCACACTGTCATCAGACATCCCTATCGCTTCCTCTATGAGTGTGTCCACTTTCTTATCCTGTCTTGATGCGAGTGCCTCGATCCATGACGGGAGAAATGACGGGAGATCCATCTCGTAAGGCGCAGAGGAGAGCAAGGACTCGAGCTTGATGGAGTAAAAGCCGAATGAGAGCATCATCACCACCATCGCCTCTGCGCGTTTTCCTCTCTCATTTCCCATATATGCAAGATAGAGCGCCGTTTTCACTGTCTCGTCCCTGTCTCCTCTGATCAGATTGTTATAAAAGAGATCAAAGAGGGACATCGTATCTCCATAGTAAGCGTCGCCTTCGACTTCGACAGAGAGAGTTGAGAGTCTCTCTGCAAGAACGGCCCCTTCCCTGTACTCTTCATGATCGAGGGCCTTTTCCAGCAGGGAGACGGCATGGGAGATGTCGGGAAGGACTTTGTCGGGGTCATGGTAAAAGAGTTCTTCGTCCGGCTCGTCATTCCAGTCGTCCCATTCTTCGTTGTACTCACATTCGATTGCCCTGCCGCCGTCCCGGATTTCATCAAGCTTTCCGATTGCAGCTCTGATCTCCTTTTCCAGACTGTCGTCCCTCTTCGTCTCCTTTCCGGGAGAAGAGGAAAGAGAATCTGAAAGCGTGTCCAGGAACCACCTGCGCTTCTCTTCCGGAAGTGTTCTTGCAATTTCGTGAACAAAAGCGGAAAGCTGCTCTCTGCTGCCGCGGCAGGATGCGGCATCTACTTCTTTGAGAAATGTCGGATAATTCAAATGTAGCATCTCCTTTTTCAGGAGATATTATCTCATCTGATGCGGCATTTTCATAGCCGGGTTTTTCATAAAATACCGACTCGGTAATGAGCGTTCCCCCGGCCGCTGTAACTGCAGTCCGGGATGGAAACAATCCGGCAACGGGGAACACACCACATTCAGCAGGTCCGTCCGACAGAACCGCATCTTCAAAAAGAAACTCCGGTTGAAATGAATGACTTTTTATTTACGGTATTTGAAGATTTCAGGAACGAGTATTCATCTTCCGTACACCACAAGCTGTACAAGCGCAGGGAAAGGTGACGGATCATCGCTCTTTGTGAGGTTTTTCAATACCAGAGAAGAGACATTCCTCGGCTCGATTGAAAAGCTCTGCGGTCCATCTTTCTTTTCAAGAGCAAATGTTTCCAGGCTTCCGTCCGAGAATTCCACCTCTGCGCTCTTCCACCATGCATCGTGCGGAAAATCCGCCCTTGTGTAGAATACGATTCTGTCGATGGTTACAACTCTTCCGAACTCAAGATGAAGCCGTGCTTCCGGATCCCTGTTTATACCCCAGCTTTCGTAAGGCCAGAATCCGTGGCCGGAGGATGCGACAACGCCGTCGAAGGCATTGCGGGAGGCAAAGACACTCTCCCCTCTTGTTTCGATATTGGCTCTCGAGTGGGGGAAAAGAGATGAGTTTGAGCTGTGGTCGTAAATGTTTTCCGATATGTTCCGGTACCCGGTCTCGAAATCGAAGGCCTTTCTTGCAAAGAGGTAGTGTCTTCTTCCCGCAAACGAGTACTCAGGATAGGGAATCTTCTTCTCTCCGAAGGGGACGGGAAAAACGAAAGGAGTACCGTCAGAGTAGAGGATATTCTTTCCGAGCCCCAGGTCGATGAGATAGCAGCCTTCTTCTCCGGGGATGAAGCGGATGATGTCACCGTCGCCGTATTCCCCCTCATAGACAAGGTAGACCTCGCCTTCCCCCTTTTTTGATACAGTTTCTCCGTTCTTTCTTACTACAGAAAGTTCCATTCTGCATCCTCCTCTCTTCCCAGATAGTCGAAATAAAGAAAATCGGCGCTTCTCCTTCCTCCTGTCAGATCGACGGCTGCAAGGCCTGTCATCGTTCCTGTGTAGCGCCCGAGCCGGCAGCGCTCGTCGGAGAGTGCAAGGGCATCCCTGACACCTCCGATTTGAGTCCATGTCTCATTGTCGGGGCTGAAAAAGAAGTGTATCTTGTTCCTCCTTCCCTCAGCCTTCAGATAGACACGCCTGTCTTCGTATTCAGTCATTCCTTCCTCACTGTATTCCCCGTTGCAGCATGAAGAGAGAACGATGACCTCACCCATCTCCCCGTTGTGGGTTCTTTCAAGGAAGAAGAAATTCTCGTTGTCATACATGACGACGAGTCCGGCACTTCTATGATAACCACCGCTCTCGTATTCGACGGCAGTCGAAACATCATAACAAAAGTCCGTGACACGGCGGCAGACGGCCGAAACATCCCAGTTCGAGAAGAGGCTGCGCCTTCCATAGAGTGTGAGGACGCCGCTCTCGGTGTCAGTATCATAGAGCCCGGAAAGGGGGGCCCGTGGAGAAAAGAAAGCGTCGGGGATCCCCTCTTCAAATGTATAGTGAAATCTCTTCTCTTCCTTCTTTTTCTCAAGCGGAAACGGGGGTTCGACCTCGATCCGCGGAAGGAGTGTTCCCCCTTTCAGATGGAACCAGCCGTCATCATCCCTCTCGAGCTTCTCGAGGCAGCACTCCCTGCCGAGAACGGAGCAGCCGAGAATGGGACGGGATCCCAGGAAGAGTATATACCACTCTCCTTCCGGAGTGTCGATAAGAGAGCTGTGACCTGTTCTCTGAATCGGATGGGAGGGATTGAAGCGTGTAGTCATCAGAAAATGTCCCGGCATATCTTCATAAGGGCCGTATATGCTTCTCGACCGCGATATGACGCTTGAATGTTCGAATCCCGTGCCTCCCTCGGCTATCATGAGGTAGTAGTAGCCGTCAATCTTGTAGAGATTCGAGCCTTCCCTTATTCCCGAAGGCCTGTCTATCATGGTGACGGGCCCGGTGAGTTTCTTCTCTCCTGCGTCATATTCCTGCATGACTATTCCGCCGAACCTGTCGTGTCCGGGACGGAAATCCCACTCGATGTTGATAAGGTATTTCCGTCCGTCGTCGTCATGAAAGAGCGCCGGGTCGAAACCTGTGCTGTTGAGATAGATTTTCTCCGACCACGGACCTCTTATATCGGGAGCTGTGATGAGCCAGTTGTCAAGGTCCTTTGCTTTCGTCAGCGAATTCTTCATATCGGTGTACACGAGATAGAAAAGTCCGTCGGAGTACGAGAGATTCGGTGCCCAGATTCCTTCGCCCGGTCCCTCCCCCCTCATATCGAGAAGATCGGGGGTTGCAAGCGGACGTGACACCACCTCCCAGTCCCTGAGATTTCTGCTTGAGAGGATTTCTACTCCGGGAAACCAGTCGAATGTTGAAGTCGCAACATAGTATACATCCCCTACCCTCACTGCCGAAGGGTCGGGATGAAAGCCTGGGATAATAGGGTTTCTGATCATTTACCACATCCTGTATGAATAGCGTCCTGTGAGGCGCAGCAGCGCTTCGAGAAGGAAGTAATCACCGTAGATTATCTTCTCCTCCTTCCTCTGTGCATTATATGCCACGGTGCCTCCGGAGAGAATACCGTCGCTGGAAGGATCATAGTCCGCCCACTTTTCAACATTCGCAGAAAGTATCAAAGCGGCATTATCCCTGTAAGATGCAGCTTTGTCTCCTTCCAGATGTTCAGCAGCCTCCAGTATTCCGCATACGGCACATACGGCGCTCGTAGTGTCGACTGCGCTTCCGCTTCCCGTAAAGTCCGTTTTCGGGATGTACCCGCTCTTCTCCACATGTGAGATGTAATAGTCCGCGATTCTGACTGCTGCATCGAGATACTTCCTCTCACCTGTATATCTGTAGGAAAGAGCAAAGCCGTAAATGGCCCAGCTCTGTCCCCTGGACCACGCGGAGCCCTCCGAGGCCCCCTGTCCCGCCGGTGTTGCAACGACATTCCCTTTCTCGTCGAGGACGGCAATATGGACGACATGACCGTCACTTCTGAGGTGTGTTCTGATGAGAGTAGAAGCATGTACCTCAGCAATGTTTCTGAAACCCGGGCGTCCCGTCCTCCGTGTCATCCAGTACAGGAGAGGAAGATTCATCAGAGAGTCGATGATGACAAATCCGTCATAACCGTCGTTCCAGCTCCGGATTGCGCCTGACGCAGGGTCGAAACGACCGGCAAGAATTGTCGCGGCATGCATTGCCCTCTCGAGCGACCTGACATTCCCCGTCAGATCATAGTCTGCAGCTGCACTGTGACGCCACATGAAGCCTACATCGTGATGCAGTCCGGTGAAATGTGAAAGAGCCCTGTCGAGTTCACTTTCAACGTCCTCGGCACATTTCCGTACGCAGGTATTATGCGTGTCGTTGTAAACAAGCCACAGAATTCCCGGCCAGAAGCCGTTCACCCACCATGATATATCACGTGCGGCCATATCGACATACCTTCCGTTTTCGGGAATGTACGGAATCGTGGATCCGAGACGCTCAGCCTCTCTAATTATCTTGTATTCAGTCTTCTCAAGTAAAATATCGAAATTTTCCATCTTTTCCTCAACTCTTCACCGCTCCGCTCATTATTCCCTTTATGAAATACTTCTGCAGGAATATGAAGATTACAACAATCGGCACGACTGCTACGAAGGTTCCGGAAAAAAGGACATCGTACCTTACCTGGAACTCCCCGATGAAGGAGAATATCTCGACGTTGATGGTCTTGGGCCTGTTGGCAGGCATCACCATCATCGGCATCAGAAAGTCATTCCAGATTCCGATTCCCTGAAGGATTATCATACTTGCCGTACAGGGTTTCAGGAGTGGAAAGACAATCTGCCAGAAACATCTGAAGGGAGCGGCGCCGTCTATCGAGGCACTCTCCTCCATCTCCTTCGGCACTCCACGGATGAAGGAACAGTACAGAAGCGTTCCGAACGGAACGGCCCCGCTGATATATATGAGTACCGGGCCTGTCATCGTTCCGAAAAGATGCATCGTTCTGAGTTCCTTGAAGAGAGGAATCATGTACGCCTGGAAGGGAATCATCATTCCGGCAAGGAAGAACGGATAGAAGAACGAACGGAACTTTCCGCCCCTCCTTTCGACGACGTATGAGCTCATCGGGACGAAGACAATGATGAGGAAACAGGAGATAACGGTAAGAAACGCACTGTTGAGAGCCGCCTGCGGAATGCTGGTCTTCTTGAAAAGGTACTTGAAGTTGTTCAGGTTGATTGAGGAAGGAAGTCCCACAGGATCCTTAAGAATCTCACCGTTAGTCTTGAATGCCGAAATAAGCGCGAAGAATACGGGAAAGAATGCAAAGGCCGCAAGAACAAGGACGACCAGAAAGACGACTGTGTCCGATAATCTGATTTTTCTGTTTCTCTCCATATCACGCCTCCATTTCAAAGTGTCTCGTTATCTTCGTATTGATAAGACTGAAGATCAGGGTGAGAAGGAACAGCACCATTGCGACTGCCGTACCATAGCCCTGTCTCCCCTCGCTGAATGCCACCGTATATATCTGATAGGTCAGCGTCTCGGTTGCAAAGCCCGGTCCGCCGCTCGTCATTGCAACTATCTGGTCGAATACCTTGAGACCGTTGATGAGGGCAAGAGTAAGATTAATGGTGAATGTTCCGGCAAGCATCGGTATCGTTATACGGAAGAATTTCATTACAGCTCCTGCGCCGTCGATATCCGCCGCCTCGAGAATGTCCGTCGGAATCGCATTGAGACCGGCGATGTAGATTACCATATAGTATCCGGCACCCTTCCATACCATAACCAGCACAATCGACCACAGGGCGAGGGAGGAATTTCCCAGCCAGTCTACGCTTTCAAGCCCCAGCTTGTTCAGAAAAAGGTTTATGACGCCGAAGCTGTAGTTCATGAGGGCGACCCAGATATAGCCCGTTACGATACCGGACAGGAGATTCGGAATGTAGAATATGGAGCGGAAGAGGGCCTTTCCTCTCTGCAGCCTGTTTACGAGCATTGCGAGTGCAAGAGCCGTTATGTTCTCGATTACCGTCAGTGCCAGAGCAAGGACTATTGTATTTCTGAGAGCATTGAGGAACCTCTCGTCGTGAAGCATGTCCGCATAGTTCTGAAGCCCCACGAACTTCATAGCGGTGGAAAGACCGTCCCAGCTTGTAAAACTGAAATAAATGCTCATGAATGCGGGCAGTATCACCAGCGTGGAGAAAAGTATGATTGACGGAAGTGCCATCCATACCGGAGGCTTGAGAGATATCTCTTTCTTTCTCATGTTGTCCTCTTTATCAGGATGCCCCCTTCCCGGAGAAAGGGAGCCTTCAATTCTTTTTAAAGTTCTGCTGCTACAAGTTCTGTCGGATTGAAGTCACGTGTCGCAACGGCCCATTCCGTGTCCATATCAAGGACAAGCTGCTCGGGGGAAAGCTTGCCTGTAAGCATTTCCTGAACCTTCTTGTAGACCCAGTTTCTGTATGATGGAGGGAGTTCGTTTGCACCGACACCGTTGTTCCAGATCAGAAGCTTGTCATATGTGTTGTTCATCTCGATGATTTCGCTCATGAGTTCTGTCGTTTCGTACTCGATGTTCTTTGTCGGGAATGCATTCGTAGCCGCAAGGAATTCCGAGTAGTTCTCGTCTGCCATGAAGAAGCGGACGAAAGCCTTGAAACCCTCCACCTTGTCAGGATCCTCGGCAGCCTTTGTCGTCAGAGCCCATCCCTGAGCCTGGGCGCCGCCCTGAAGAAGCACATTGCCGTTGTCATCGGGAATCGGGAAGAAACCGATTTCGAAGTCCGGATCAGCCTCGAGGATTGAAGAAATAGTCCAGCTGCCTGTAAAGATCATCGCTGCCTTCTCTCCGACGAGGAGTGACACGAGCTGGCTTTCCTTAGTGCTCATGAATCCTTTTTCCATGTAGTTCTGGAAGAGATACTGCAGTCTCGACATTGCATCGATCATCTCCGGAGTGTCGAACTTGGCTTCGCCGGTATAGAGCTCGGAGACGAAATCGGGGTTGTTACCTGTTGCATAGTTTGCAAGATAATAGTTGAAGAGGAATCCGATATGCCAGATGTCTGCTACTCCTGCAGCCATCGGAGCTATTCCGGTCTTTGTCTTAATCTCTTCACATATTTCAAGAAATTCACTGTACGTTTCCGGGTTTTCGTTGATTCCGTATTCTCTGAAAAGCGCCTTGTTGTAGAGAATCATGTGTGGATATGCTGCAACGAATGGAGCTGTATATGTTGTCCCGTAAACCTTGATTGTAGAATCGAACTCATCGAGAAGATCCTCTGGAAGCGGTGCAAGCATTCCTGCTCTGACGAAAACCGGGACATCACGGCATTCGAAGAAATCGGGCATCTGTCCGGAGGCGTTGAGAGTCTTGAGGGAGTCAAGGTATGCACCTGTCGAAATGGAGAGATTCTCCTGGATTACATAGTCGCTCTGACTCCTGTTGAACTTCTCGATCACGGCGTGGACGGCCTCCTTTGTCGTCGTATCGCCGGTTGCGTATGTAACTGTAAGAACTGTTGCGTCCTTAGATGTACTCTCTGCCGATCCCTGTGCGAAGAGAGATGACATGAGAACAAGTGCTAAAATGAAAACGTTCAGTAGTTTCTTCATTGTTTTTCTCCTTTTTTTGAGACTTTTGAGACTTATTTGTCTTGTTTATCTCGGGTTAAGTTCAAATTATCACCGTATTTTTCTGTTGTAAAGCATTATTTTTGAGATTTTTTGAGACTTTTTTGGTTTGACATCTTATTTTTTGTCTAATACAATAAAAACCATGAAAGAACAAATGACAAAAGAACAGTATCTGCAGAAACTCACCGAAATGACCGGAATATCACGTGCGACCATATTCAGGCATCTGTCCGGAAGCGGCGTCAAGGAATCCACGAGAATCAAACTCAATGAGGCCATGGAGAAGCTCGGCATGAACAGAAGTGAGAAAAGCTTCGAGATAATCGTTTCAATAAACTCACACGATTTCGATATATTCAAGGGCAACAGCGAAGCACTTGCGGCCATACTCGAGGAAGCGTCTCTGAAGGGGATCCCGGTGCGTCTCATGCGTGACGCATCGCCGGATGTGACGGACGGTGCGGGGGTGATAGTACTCGGAAAACACACAGACGAGCTCATGAACGAAGTGCACTCCCTCAGAAAAAAGAAAGTCCCGTTCGTCGTTATAAACAGAATCATCGACGACCCCGGAGTCAGCTATGTTGCAGCCGAGAACAGAGAGGCGGCATACGAAATGACGCATCACCTCATAGAACAGGGCGCACAGAGCATTGCGTTCTGGGGAGAACAGAGGACAATGGTATCACGTGACAAGCTCGAAGGAGTGAAGGCTGCGATTGAGGACGCAGGCCTCCCTCTATCGTCTTCTTTCTTCTTCACAGATACCGATAAAGTGCCGCTGGATGATGCAATCAGCCGCATTCTTTCCTCGCCCGTCCGTCCCGGGGCATTCTTCACTATGGACGATGAGACAGCCCTTCTTGTCATAAGGGCCTTCATTACGCGGGGAATCAGGGTTCCGGAGGACATTCTCGTGAGCGGAATGAACGACCTCGATTCATCGAAGAACGTCGTTCCATCGATATCGAGCGTCCACATCGACTTCAGAAAATTCGGTGTGCTTGCCGTTGATATGCTGGACAAGCTTCACAACAACAGGGACATTTCATCGATAAAGACAATTGTGAAACACCAGCTCATGATACGTGACAGCACAAGAGGAAAGGAAAAGTGAAATTCGATGAGATATACCCCGGAATATACAGAGGAAGAGTAGGAAAGGGAGACTCATTCTCCCCCATCTCTCTTTTCTCGTCTCCGCAGGAGGAAAAACTCGGAAAGTTCTCCTCTCCTGCTCTTCCGTTCCACCTTGATGATGTTAAATGCGAGAGCGGAGAATACAATACGATAACGATTCCTCTGACGCCGAAGGAAAAGCTCTACGGACTCGGACTTCAGTTCAAGAGTGTCGAGCAGAGGGGGAAGACCAGATACCTCAGAGTCAACAGCGACCCGTCCATCGACAATGGAGAGACCCATGCTCCCGTTCCTTTCTATGTATCAAGCCGGAACTATGCAGTTCTGATTGACACGTCGAAGATAGTCACGATTTATCTCGGCTCGGCAGTAAGGAAGGACAGCGTCAATCCTCCCGTATGCAGAAGTTCCACAGACGACGAAGATTGGAAGGCAACGATGCTTTCAGATACTGTAGAAGCATCGGCTGGAGGTGTGGGATTCGATGTCTACATATTCTCCGGAGAGTCGATGATGGAGTGCGTTCAGAAATATGTACTTCTATCGGGGGGAGGGGCGCTTCCTCCTCTCTGGGCCCTCGGAATCTGGTACAGAACGAAAAGCACATTCACGGACAGGGAGATTCTCTCCGCGGCAGACGAGTTCAATAAAAGAGGATATCCCCTCGACGTAATCGGTCTCGAGCCGGGATGGCACAGCAGCAGCTACCCCGATTCATATACCTGGCACCCCGTTCGTTTCCCCGACCCCGCCGGCTTCGGCAGAAAAATACACTCCCGCGGTCTTCATCTCAACAACTGGGAGCACGGCTGGGTAAGTCCCGCCTCTCCTTTCTACAATAAGCTTGAAAAGCTCTCTGCTGACCATACGGTTTGGGGAGGGCTTGCTCCAGATTATTCACTTGAAGAAGTGAGAGAGACTGTAAAGGAACAGCACAGAAAGGATCATCTCTCTGCAGGAGTCGACGGCTACAAGATAGATGAATGCGACGGCTCGGAGATGACGGACTGCTCATGGATCTTCCCGCATTTTTCACATTTCCCGGGCGGTCACAGAGGCGAGGAGATGAGGCAGAACTACGGTCTTCTTCTCCAGCACATGATAAAAGAGCTCTACGACGAAGAGGGAAAACGTACATGGGGTCTTGTAAGGGCCTCGGGAAGCACTGGATGCAGCATGCCGTTCGTTCTCTTCTCAGACCTCTACGACCACAGAGATTACATAAGAGCACTCTACAACAGCTCTTTCACGGGACTCCTGTGGGTGCCCGAAGTCAGAAAGGCCGAAGACGGAGAAGACTGGCTGAGGAGAATAGAAAGCTCAGTCTTCTCTCCCCTTTTAATGATCAATGCATGGTCCGACAACACATATCCCTGGTCATTTGACAGCGTCTCGGAGGATGTCCGTAAGTATCTCATGCTCCGCATCAGGCTCCTTCCCTACATCTACAG
>CAVDOI010000040.1:0-16317 GCA_963610485.1 Lachnospiraceae bacterium | reverse complement strand
ATGGCATCAAAATCACAGAGAAGATAGTTTGCTGCAGATCTTGTCAGCGGCAGAAGATCGTACTGTGTTTCATCTCCGACGACAGTGTACTTGATGTAATTGCCACTGTCGTAAGCCCATCTTTCGGCACCGCCTTCAGTTCCTGTTGCCTTGTAATGGAAGGAGAAGCCCGAATAAGCCCTGGGCGCGCCATCATAGCTCTCGTATCCTTCGTCGCCTTTAAGAGCATTGTGCTCAGCTGTAGTTGCAAAGTTAACACCGGCTGTTGATTTGATAGTGGCAGTGAAGTCAAGAGCTACGGATTTGACAGCCTTGGTTTTGTAGAGATTAGTCTGGCTGTCAACCTCTTTAATCAGGGATTTGATATCAACATTCTTCTCAACCAGCTCTTTTGCTGTGTCATCTGTAAATGTACCTGCAGTTTCATTTTTCCACACAACAGTGGCATTTTCTGCACCCCACGGAGCACCTGTTACGGTATCTCTGTCTTTGTCGATGTTGATCACCGTAAGGCCTGTACAACCTTCAAAACAATTACTGTTGATTGATGTCACAGAACCCGGGATGGTGATAGATTCAAGACCTGTACATTTCTGGAAAGCTTTGTTCCCTAATTTCTCAACCCCATCTGAGATTGTTATGTTCTTCAGACTTTCACACCCGTAGAATACCTGACTCTGAATAGTTTTGATGTTGGCCGGCACAATCACATTATCGAGTTTTATGCAGTACCAGAAGATCAGGGAATTAAGTTCCGTGAGGCCTGTCGGAATATTGACGGCTTCGAGATTGGTACACATGTCGAATGCAAAGCTTTCGATTTCCGTTATCGAATCCGGCAGCGTCATTTTCTTGAAAGCTCCTCTGTAGAAGGCCTCACTGAGGATGCTCGTGACCTTCTTTCCGTCCACTTCTTCGGGAATAGTGATGTCTTCTGCCTTGTTTGACCCGGCAAGAGCAACGACAGCGTAGGTGCCGTCATCTTTGAGACTGTAGAGAACGCCGTCCTTCTCCGTCACAGCAAGCCAGTTTGCATAGAGCTTTGCGGTCCCGTCGGCGTTGATTGTGAAAGTATCCCACTTGACTTTCCAGCCTGTGCTGGGATGGAAGTTTTCTCCCGAACCGTCGGCTTTTGTGTTCCATCCTGTGATGAAATACCCGTCTCTTTTTACATCGCCGAATTCTTGAGCCGCAAAATAGTCCTTGCTTTCCCCGTCATCATTGAATTCGATTGTCTGACTCTTCGGGATGGTACCCTCGCCGCCGTTCAGATCATATACGATTGTAAGTTTCTTGAGTTTCTCAACATCTTCCTTGTCGATACCGTATTTTTCCAGCGTAGCAGGATCACATGCTGTAAATACGAAGAAAAATGTCAGGATGAGCGACAAAACGATTAATGTTCTTTTCATAAGATTTCCCTCTCTTTCCTACAATGGTACCCCCCCCCCAGACCATTTTGTAAAGTTAAATTTCGAGAGAATTTGTGGAGTTTATTACCCTATTTTATCGGGTATTTTTCAACTGTTTTTCAGGCATAAGTATTCCTCCGGCAGAAAAGAACATGAATCAGCGGTCAGACTGTAAGCTCTACAGGCGCATTGTCATCAAAATACCTGTTTACTTCCCCCGGGCGGAAGATGCCCTTGTTCGTGACTATGCCCGTGATAAGCTCCGGCGGTGTCATGTCGAACGCAGGATAGTAGCCTTTGACGCCCTCGACGGCCGTTCTTACGCCCATTGCATAGAGTGTCTCGTCGGGATTTCTCATCTCGATGGTGACGCTCTCATGCGTGGGATGTCCCTTGTCGGGAGCACCCGTCACGTAGACGGGAACGCCGTAGTAAGAGGCGCAGATTGCTATCTGGCTTGTTCCTACCTTGTTGAATACATAGCCGTCACACGATATCGCATCGGCTGCGCATGTGAAGATGTCGACTTTCTCGTTGGCCATCACGTATGCGGGCATGTTGTCCGTAATCAGAGTGACGTCGAATCCCATCTCATGGCATACGGTGCTTGTGAATCTCGCACCCTGGAAGAATGGTCTCGTCTCCGGGCAGAAGAGCTTTATGGGGTTGTTCCTCCGCTTTGCCTCCCTGAGCATCAGGCCCAGGACCGTCTCGGCATAGCACTGTGTCATAACCTTTCCGCCTGTCGGGAACTTGTCTACAAGGTAGTGTGCAATTTTATCGACACGTGCATAGCGAGCGTCGTTCATCCCGACGACAAAGTCGCGGACAGCCTCGTCGGCACGCCGCCCCTCCTCGATTGCCTTGAGAGCGACAGGGATACACTTTTCGGTAAGGTCCTCCATCCTCTTTCTCGTCGTCGGACGCGATGACGATATTGTAAGTGACGCCCATTCGAGGAATGACTTCGTCTCCTCGAAGGACTTATCCTTTACAAGGTATGCCGCAAGGGCCATTCCCATAGGAGCGAGGGTGTACGGCCCCGTGGACTGCGTCACCATGTCACGGATGGCCGATGCGACGTCCTCGACGCTGCGGCATACAACCCATTCGATTTTAGAGGGATAGACCCTCCTGTCGAGGACCCTCACCTCACCTTCGTCGTACCATGCGACATTCTCGTAGCGGAGCATGAATGCCAGTCCGGTATCCTGTCTTTCCATATATAACCTCACTTGTCCTGTTTTTATCTTGTGTATTTATCCCACCTGTACGTTCCCTTCCTGAGAGGACGGTAGATTGTAAAGTACATCGTCAGCCAGCATGCCGATGCCCCGACGAGCTGACTCACCGCCTCGGCCCAGAAGACGCCGTTGACGCCGAGGGAGAGGCGCGGCAGGATCAGGATGAGCGGGAATACAAGGAATACCTTCCTGAGGAGGGAGAAGAAGACCGCATGACGGGGATGATTGAGACCGACGAATGTGGTCTGTCCCGAAGTCTGGAAGCTCATCATGAAGAAGACGCAGAAGAATATCCTCATTACAGGCTCTGTTATCTCGAGGAGGGCGGAATCGGGGGTGTAGATGCTGATGAGAAGACCCGGTGCAGCCATGACGAAGGCCCATG
This sequence comes from Lachnospiraceae bacterium, assembly GCA_963610485.1. Taxonomy (GTDB): domain Bacteria; phylum Spirochaetota; class Spirochaetia; order Sphaerochaetales; family Sphaerochaetaceae; genus Ornithospirochaeta. Next base: position 13,276 of record CAVDOI010000040.1, on the reverse strand, counting down.
CAAGAATGCCGTAGCCGAGGGCCATCACCGTCATTATGCGTATCGTCCGGCACACTCTCTCCGCCTTGCCTGCACCATAGTTGTAGCCCATCACAGGCTGTGCGGAGCTCGTCACTGCAGATATCGGGAGAGAGACCATCTCCCGCGTCGAGTTTATGATGCTCATGGCACCGATGTAGAGAGTCGAGAGAGAGCCTCCGAAGGCACGCAGCGTCATATTCGACGCAGCCTGCGTTATGGAGTTCGTCATCTTGAACATGAAGCCCGAGATACCCAGTTTGAATATTCTCGTGACGATGTCCTTCTCGAGCCTCAGTTTTCTTATCTTTATATATGACCTCCGGCTCCGGAGGAACCATACGACCCACGCCGATGACACAGCCTGCGAGAAGACTGTCGCTATGGCTGCCCCGCTGACTCCCATGTCGAATGTAAATATGAACACAGGGTCGAGCACCGTATTGATGACTGCACCGATTACGACGGTCATCATCCCGATTCCACCGTAGCCCTGCATCGTTATGAAAGAGTTGAAGCCGACGCTGATGAGAACGAATACCGACCCCAGGACGTAGATGCCGAAGTAGTCCGATGCATAGCCTATCGTCGTCTCCTCGGCTCCCATCATATAGAGAATCGGAGTACGGAAGACGAAGAGAACGAGGGTCATCACTCCCCCGATTATGAGAGAGAGCGTGAACGCGGTCTCCATTATCCTTTCGGCCTTTCCGTCGTCACCCTTACCCCTCTCGATGGCGGCTATCGGAGCGGCCCCCGTCGAGATGAGGGATGCAAATGCAGATATGAAGCTTATGAGGGGAAAGACGACCCCCACGCCGCTGAGCGCAAGCGTCCCCGTGTCCTTCATGTGGCCGATGAACATACGGTCGACAACACTGTAGAGGACGTTCACGAGATCTGCAAAGAGCGTCGGAACGGCAAGTGCCAGGATATGGTGCGTGAGGCTTCCCTCTCCGTAGTTCCCTTTCTCTATCTTCGTCATATTCTCTCCGGGGAGAGGTTGGTGTATGTGCAGAAGCGGATGGGATAGCCGTTGTCTGTTATCTCATCGCCCCTCTCTGTCTCCTTCCAGTTTTCCTTCTCGTCGAGATTCTCGAAGAAGACCTCCGCGCCCCCGTCTGCATCGACCTTCGTCAGCAGCACTTTCGAACAGTACGGAAGGAGCGTCCTGTACATCATCGCCCCGCCGATGACGAATACATCGTCTGAAGGGTACTTTCTGATTTCATCGAAAAGCTCGTCGAGTGTTTCCACCATGGTAAAGCCGTCCCTGTCTGCCCTCTCTTTCTCCCCGCCGGGCCAGAGGACAATGTTCGTCCTCTTCTTCAGGGGCTTTCCGCCGGGAAAGGAGAGAAGCGTATTCGAGCCCATGACGACGACCTTTCCGAGCGTCGTAGTGCGGAAGAATGCCATATCGAGAGGGAGACGGAACATCAGATCGTTCTTCTTTCCGATTCCCCAGTTTCTGTCACAGTGTAGAATAGCCTGCATCGTCCCTCCTCAGATGGCGACTGGAATGTCATACTTCTTCGGGTTGTACTTATAGCCCGTAAGGCGGAAGTCGGAGAGTGTGAAGGCATAGAAATCCTTCACCTCGGGATTGAGTGAGAATGAGGGGGCATCATACTGTTCGCTTTCGATTATCTCCTTCACGATCGGGATATGTCTGTCGTAGATATGGGCGTCGGCGATAACATGCACGAGTTCGCCCGCCTCGAGACCGCTCACCTGCGCCATCATGTGCATGAGTGCGGCGTATTGCACGACGTTCCAGTTGTTCGCAGTCAGCATGTCCTGGCTGCGCTGATTGAGTATTCCGTTGAGGGTGCAGCCCGAGACGTTGAACGTCATCGAGTACGCACAGGGATAGAGGCCCATCTCGGAGAGGTCATGATGGTTGTAGATGTTGGTCATGATTCTTCTCGACTGGGGATTGTTCTTGAGGTCGTAGAGCACTCTGTCTACCTGGTCGAAGAGCCCCTCCTTATAGCGGTGCTTCACCCCCAGCTGATAGCCGTAGGCCTTTCCGATGGAGCCGTTCTCGTCGGCCCAGCTGTCCCATACGTGGGAGCCCAGGTCACGGACGTTGTTCGACTTCTTCTGCCATATCCAGAGCATTTCGTCGACAGCCGATTTGAGGTACGTACGCCGTACCGTGATAATCGGAAACTCCTCTCTGAGGTCATAGCGGTTGACTATGCCGAACTTCTTCACGGTGTGCGCCGGAGTGCCGTCACTCCAGTGCGGTCTTACATCCATCCCCTCGTCCGAGACCCCGTTCTCGAGAATGTCCTTTATGTTGCTGATGAAAATCCTGTCTGCCCTGCTCATACTACTTCCTGCTCAGTTTATTCTTTATGAATTCGAACCAGTTCCGGAGAAAATGCTTTCCTCCCGTCTCCTTGACATCCTTCACAGCCTCCTCCTCGGTGGCATATGCATTCGTACGTTTCATCTCGTCCCAGTGCCTCACAAGCCACATGTAGAGATCGGCTTCCGTCTGTCCGGGAAAACGGGATAAAAGATGCTCCTTGTCCAGTGCGTCGACAACCGGCCTGTATACATTGTTATACCAGCTGACAGCACCTTCTTCAAACGTCATGGTATGATCCTCATGCTGATTTGCATAGTATTTGTGGACGAGAATGTGGTTCACCATCTCGGGGTATGAACCGGGGGATGTGAAGACGATCTCGTCCATCGGAAGATATGTGGGGTTGTACTGCTCGATGAAGCGCTCTCTCTCGCACTCCACGACGGCCTTCTTGAGCTCGTTCATCGTCATGCCCTCATGAAGCGGCACCTTTGACGAGAGTTCGACGACCTCGGCATCGATGAACTCCTGCCCCTTCGCCTTTGCAACCGACACACGGTGGTTCCCGTCACGTACGAAGTACCACTGTCCCAGTTTGTAGACGCTGATGGGCGGCAGCGGAATGTCATCGAGGCGCGCCGCATCGATGTTCTCCCACTTGCGCTCGATACTGTTGTTCTTCGGAAGGAACGCCGAAGAGAAATCATGGTAGCGGTTCTCGCTTCCTATGATGTTCTTCACCTCTATTGTCTGCATCCCCTTATACGACTGACTTTCCGGCTTTATGAGCTTCGTCACCTCGTAGAACGACAGAAGATCGGGGTTCTGCCACTTGAATGTCGAGAATACACGCTGGAGCCTTGCTCTGCGTTTAGCCTTGAGAAAATCGTCGACGACTGTAAGGTTATCGGCCACTGTTTTTCCCTCCAAGAGTTTCGTCTTCCAGAAGATATGAGGAATAGACGTTGATTATCGTAGTATTACCGCGCCTCCGTATCCTCTCGGCGTTCCTGTCGTCGAGGTGTACGTGTCCGTGAAGGACATACCTGGGCTGGAAGCGGTCGATGAAGCCCAGAAATGTCTTGAATCCTCTGTGACAGAGGTCCGGACCGTCTCCCAGTCCGAACGGCGGAGCGTGTGTTATGAGGATATCGAGATAGCGCCCGTAACGGCGTTTGTTGTAGAGAAGCTGGGGGACAAGACGGAGGATGCGCCTCATCATCTGCCTCTCGGTGTACTGGCTGTCGCCTCCGTTGTAGAGCATGCTCCCGCCGAGTCCGGCGACAAGAAGCCCCGAATGCGGATCGCGGTAGCACCTGCCGTCAATCATGAAGCCGTAGAACTTCGTGTTGTAGCTGTCCTCCACGCCGGTTCCGAAACGGTGTTCGTTCAGCACGGCCTTCCTGTAGTCCTTGAGGTTGTGGTTGCCGTAGACGTAGAGCACGTCGCTGTGGAGCATCGTCGCCACATAGTCGTATGATTCGAGGGGCATGTCACCTGCACTCACGATAAGGTCGACATCCTTGTATATCTCCCCGACGGAGGAGGAGAAGGCAAGAGAGCGTGTCGTATCTGAAATGCAAAGTATCCTCATCTCCACGATTATATTGTTTTTGTCCCACGTGCAACAGATATTATTTGACAGCGGGCTCAAGAAAGGTGAAAATTTACCTGAATTTACCCACTGGAGGAAAGAAAATGAGAAAACTTTCAGTCTTGCTGCTTATCGTGATGTCGGCCCTTATGCTCACCAGCTGTGCATTCCTGATGACGGGAGGAGCGGCATCCTACACAGAGGCAGAGAAGAACACCGCCTACGCATTCACAACTGCCAAGAACGGTGCCGAAACCGTAGAAGATTTCGTGAAGACAGTAGCTTCTGCAGGCTCATCTTCATCTGCCACAATCGACAATTCCGGATGGTTCACCACCCACTCCAAGGAGAAGAAGGCCCTCCAGGACAAGATATCGTCAATGATTCTTTCGAGAGGCGACACGATCATCTCCTTCACATCGGGCAAGGGCTTCTACTCATATGTGGGCGGAATGGCCGAGATCAACTTCACATGTACATTCAAGTACCAGAATGCGGGAAGCTCGACACTCCTCGACGGCTCGTTCTCGATCAGCGGCACAACCATGAGAGACGGCTCTTCGTTTGTTTCCTATGATGTCGTGATAGACGGCGTCTCCTATGAGGACATCAGCTACGGCTACACGGGCTCTTCGTTCAACAGAGCCGAAGTCGGCGGCAGAACTGTCAACGTCTATCTTCTCAACGAAATCGCGAGACCGTAAGCCGGCGCGTCATCACATCGGCCGTCCGGAGGGGCGGCCCTTCTTTTTGAGCCGCAGAAGACCGTCCGAACGTAACAACACCATCCCCGGACTCATAGAACATCGTAAAGCAGAGATCTCCATACTGTTATAAAACACACACAATTACTTATGTTTTTTGAACATAAGTGTCCTAATTGTACAACTTTAAGGAAAATGTCAGAAACGCCTGTTGTATAGTCTTGATATAACTTTACATGAAGTCTATCATTCTCCCGATATCCCGGAAACGGGTGGTAAAGAATAACTATCATGAGAAAAAACATATATCTGCGGCTTTCATGCCTTATTGCAATCATCCTTCTTGTTTCGTGCTCGGCTGCACCTCCGACAGACCCCACGACGGGCTTCGAGCCCCACTCCGCCCCGAAGAAGCCGGCTTCGGTTACCGCCACCAACGGCTACAGCGACACAATTGAAATAACCTGGGACGAGGTCGACGGAGCCACAGGCTACCAGATCTGGGCGGTACCCGCATCCCAGTACGGAGCGAGGGCGGAAAACACGAACAGAACGGAAAGCTATGCCACCCTCATACAGCGCGGCTTCAGTCTCATCGATGTCGTGACGCAGGAGACAAGCTACAGACTCAAGGGAGAGGACACGAACTCGTCGTACGTCTTCTCTGTCGTCGCCATGAAGGTCGAGAGGGGGACATCCTCGACATCGGCCCTCTACTCGGAGCCCAGCGACTATGTCGAAGGCGGAACCGTGGGGGAGATCATCCTCTCGGCGACGTCTTCGCCGGACAATCTCACACTCTCATGGAACATATCGAACCTGTATTCCGTACTCGACAACTCGAAGACCCCCGAAGCCCTCTATCCTCACAGGATTTCGATACTGAAAAAGCTTTCGTCGTCATCAGAGTGGGAGGAAGTGGAACTTCCCCTCACAGAGGATGAAGAGCATACATATTCCATTCCCTCGTCGTCACTCAATATCGACACGCTCTACGACTTCAAGATCAGGATGAAGGTCTACTCGGGAGAGACCCACATCAACACCGTCGAAAGCGATGTCTATACGATAACGACCGATGACACCTTTACACCGGGAAGAGTCGAGAACATAAAGGCCGCATCGGGAAAGAAGAAGGGAGAGGTCACCCTCTCCTGGACAGTGCCGGAACTACCGGAGAAGGACGGCATAGAGGCGGCATTCAGAGTCGAGAGGACGACGGACGAAAGCGTATGGACGACACTCACATCCGTCGTGACAGAGACAGACGGCGTCTATTCGATTACGGACGACACGCTCGAGGACAACACCCTCTATACATACAGAATCGTCAACGGCTACAGGATAGGAGAGAGAACTCCCGTCTACCAGTCGGAGAAGGATGCGGAGACAGTCTCATCTGTCTACTCTCTGTGGCTTCCCGAGAATATCGCATTCACGTTCATTGAGAACGACGACCATCTGGAAGGCACGCTGAAGGTAAGCTATGACTACAAGGCCCCGTCGGCGAGCGGGGAGGCGGAGTTCTACATCGGCGGAAAAACATGGACGGAGAACGACTTTACGCATACCACGGATCTGGAAGAGAAGGAAGGAAGCACCTACACAGTCTCTCCCGCTGCGGCGACTCCGCTCTCATACTACTCCTTCTACTTCAGATTCACCTTCGACGGAGAGGAGATTTTCCGCACCCCGAGCCCGAATGACGTCACAGTCGGTCTTACAAGTTCGCGCAGCGACCTCATAACCGACATCTTGGCAACGGACGACTGGGTCAATGCGATAAGGCTCAGCTGGACGGAGAATTCTTCAACACTGTCATCTCTCGGCATAACCGGGGACCCGGTATACAGTATATACGAGGGAGATACGGAACTACCGGTAACCCCCCAGAAAGACGGAGACATGCGTTATGTGATCATCCCCGCCGAGAGCGGAGTGAGCCATACATACAGAGTCAAAGTCTCTGCCGGCGGTTATTTCGGCGTCCTCGAAGCAACAGGCAATGCCCTCGCCGCTCCCGAAGGGCTTGATGCAGGTGACAGCACCTCCGCAGAGGAGATCAGAATAACATGGACACCGAGCGCGAAAAGCAGCGTTGTCTATACTCTCGAATATTCATCAGATGAAGAAAACTGGTCGGAGCTCACTTATACAACCTCCGGAGAGGCATCCCTTCCTGCAGCCAAAGACGGAACAGACGGAAAGGAATACTACTTCAGACTGAAAGCCGTCAACACGGAACAGGAAGGTACACCTTCTCTCTACAGTGACATAGAGACAGGCTCCGTTTTCGGCGCGTACGGAATATCGCCTGTCGTCATGAACAACGGCCTCGATCCCGACTGCATCACAATAAAGTGGAATGCAGTAAAGGGCGCCCGGTATTACATCGTCAGCCGCAACGGTACAGAAATAGCACAGAAGATACGTAACAGCACGGAGTACAGCGACAGTGCCGACACAATAGCGGCGCTCAAAACATCCTCCACCCCCCTGAGCGAGGAATACACATACACCGTAACCCCCTACCTCGACGACAGCACCCCCGCAGTCATAACTGATGCAACGAAAGCGACAACCGGAGGAAAGCTCTTTGCTCCTCCGAAAAATGTCGAGGCATCGAAGGGCGTGGAGGCTGACATGATCACAGTCACATGGGACAGTGTCGACAATGCCGATAAATACAAGATTGAGAAATACTCGGTAACAATGAAGAACGGCGTCGCCTCCTACCCGTCCCTCATGGGCACAGAATACACAACAGAGACAACCTACACAGAGAAAAACACCACTCTCGCTTCTTCATACTTCGTTCAGTACGTCATATCATCAGTGAGGTACGAAGGGGATGAGGAAATTGTATCGAGAAAACAGACAGGATCCGAAAAGGTAAAGAACTCCCTAGGCTATGACGAAGAAAGCAACATCGGCTACGGGCTGTGGTCGGCATCAGGCCTTACGGTTTCTTCCGTAACGAACGAGACCACTGGGTATTATGAACCTTACACTGTTGTAACATGGTCGTTCGTCCCCGGCGCAGCATCCTATGTTCTCTCCTCTTCTGCCGGAAGTGTAACCATCAACGTCGATGACTTCAAATATCCGGAGACGGGGACTGTGGACAACGGCAGGAGGAAAGATGAGGCCGGCTACCTCTGTTACGATGCCGATACCGGGCTCTACACCTACAATGACAACAGCGGCCTTCTGACGTCGGTTGTAATTAAGAACTACTCCCTGAAAGCCTGCAACGGCGCAGCTGCAAACGAGAAGACCAACGCAACAACCGTCTACCGCCAGCCGACGGAAGAAGACTGGGTGAACATCATAATGACAATACTCAAACCGGCGTTTGAAAAGGCCGACAGCTACTTCGGCGGAGACTGGTGGATTCCGGATTCGTCGCTTTCAACGAAGACGGAGGACAGCTATACATACCCTTCGACTGGAATGACATTCCATCTATATTCGAAAATGTGGAGCGGAACATATCACCACGACAAAAACTACCTGAGCATCGACGAATATACCGACACAGATGAAGAATTGAAGATTACAACTACAACAAACATCCAGTTTGATTATACGAACGGAGGCGAAGCCGGATATCTCGGCACCGATCCGTTGAAGCTCATCGGTTATGACGGCAATGGACAGATAAGCATCACGCCGCTTGATTCGAAGGTCAAATCTGCAACTGTTACGTTGAAGAACATCTATGTAAAGAGTGTCGACACAGGCGGAAGCTATACTGTTACGATATCGGGTAGCGGAAGCAGGACAATCACAGATGATAAAAAGTTCACAAGGGTGCTCTAGGAGGATGACGATGAAGAAACTGATTACAGCATTACTTGTTATAGCAGTTATCCTCCTCTCCGTATCATGCAGATGGGACATATGGTCGAGTACGGTCATAGACTACGGCAAGGGAACCGGAACCATAACGACAAAGCTGAATTTCACGGGGGAAGCGCCGAAGTACGCAAGTGCGACGAAGGCCCTCTATTCAGACAGAATCGTAGTCACATGGAACAAGGTCAACGGTGCCGACTTCTACGAAATATACAGAAAGATGGATGATTCAACATCCACATGGACCAAGCTGACGGAGAACACAGTCGACACCACAAGATATGAGGACACCGACGTCAAGGCAGGAGTCACATACATGTACAAGGTACGTGCAAGAAGCTTCTCCTCCCTCTCCATACTCGGCAACTATTCGGAGACTGTCTACGGCACTGTCCTCACTCCTCCCCTGAGTTTCAATGCAGCCCAGGGCGACGACATCAAGGCGATAAAGCTGACATGGACCAAGGCCGATAACGTCAAAGGCTACAAGATATACTGGAGTACGACAGGATACGGCGGAACATGGAATCAGGTGATTCCCGCCGACCTCCAGGTCTACGACTACACGTACTCGAGCAACGTGACGGAGGCGACATTCGTCCCGGCAAAGGCCAACAGAGGAGCCTACATCTACTTCTACATCGTCTCCATCTCCGAAACCGGGGTGGAGAGCAGCGAAAGCATCCAGCGCACAGGCTACACACGTGTCGAGGGTGCACCGTCGGCCGCAAAGAACTTCACGGCTTCAAGAGGCACAAGTAAGGATGCAATCACCCTTACATGGGATGCAATGTACCCGGGTAATGATGAAACGAAATCCTATGAGTGGGACATCTACCGCAGTGCTGAAAGCGAAAGCGAGACACTGATCTATTCCACAAGGAACGGAGATCCGCAGCCGGCTGAAAACGAAGGGAAGATGTCCTACACAGACACTACGGCCCTCAAGGAAGGTGTCGAATACACATACAAGATCATCGCAATCGGAGAAGTCACAGAGGATGACGGAACAAAGATCACGGCCAACGGCTCCCCCGCATCGGCATCGGGCTTCCTTCTCTCGCCTCCTATGTCAATCACGACAAAGGAACTGACAGATACAGGATTCAGATTCGTCTTCAGGAACGCCATCGGCGCTGACGAGAACCCGTCCTGGTCATATACCGTATACGGAAGGAAGGACAGCAGCGACGAGTGGCATGAGATTGAAGGCTATGAGAGCATCCCCGTCACTGCAGAGGGAGAATACACGATAGAAACGACATACGACGTAAAAGCGGAATCGGGAAGCGGAAGCTACGAATACTTCTCGGTAAGGACCAACGCAGGCTACAATTCAAGCCGCAGCTATGCCGACGCCGTAGACAGGAACGGCTTCTACGTTCCACGCCCGACGACACCAGACGGCTTCAATGCGACGGACAACGCAGTCTACTCCGGTGATACGGCCGAGAACGGCTTCTACCCCGTTTCCATCACACTCTCGAGTGACACGACGGCAGTTTCCTACGACGTCAGAGTATGGAAAACGGAAACGGCCGATGCATCCTCCGCTCCGGATTATGAAGAATATCCGAATATTACGGCACAGAAGCTCGACAACAACACCAACATACTCAAGATCAGCTCCAGAACCCCGATCGGCACGAAGTATTACTATGCAGTCAAGGGAAAGGACAGACTCGGACGCGAGGGCGAATGGAGCAAGGTCAACTCCGGCTACAGCGCAATCACGGGTTCCCTTCTTATCAAGTACATGCAGATGTACTGTCTCAAGCCGTGGGAATACATCGACACGAAGTACCTCACATCCGAGTACCCCTACCCGGACAAGAACATCAACCAGAAATGGAAGGACAGTGCTATCTACGGCAAGATCAAGCAGGCCGGAACGGGAAGCCTCACCGACGGCATCACGGAGAGCTCCTACTTCAACGGGGGAACGATAAAGTATTCGGCAGTCGTCCAGGGTCTCGGAGGAAGAGTCTCCTTCGCATACAACAAGTTCGGCGAAGTCGAATGGATGAGCAACACGGGAAGCTACACGATGAATGTCTCGGCATCCGGAAGCGGTGACGCAACGGGAGGCTTCACAATCAAGGGATGGTATCCTGCGACAATCGGTATGACGAACATAAGCGTATCGAACCAGAAGTTCGTCGGCACATACACAGTCACACAGTCTAACGGACTCGGGACTGAAGAAGTAAGTCCGGATCAGGAGTAGAAAGATGAGAAGAACAGCATTCATACTTACAGTACTTTTAATGATCCTTCTCGTCTCCTCCTGCGCCCCCGGTGTCCCCAATCCGATAGTCGGCACATACTCGATGAAGGCTGGGAACAATGACACTCATTCAGCGTCGGTAGCACTCAAGAAGGATGGAACTTTCGTCTTTGTCCAGATTATCCCCGAGACGTCGAAGACATTGAAGATCGAAGGCAAATACGAATATGTCCTGAGAGCCTTCAACTTCACTTCTGCAGACGGCGCCGTCTACTTCAGCGTAAAGGAAGGCTCGATTCCGGAGGAAATCAGCAACTCCTTCCTCACCGAGGGAACAAACTCCTTCCAGTACGGCTGGAAGTGCGACAAGAACAACGGCCCGGAGTCACTCACTCTGACGACGGACCCGAACAACAGTGCCGAGATCTACGTTTTCTCCTACGCAGGAGGAGAAACGGCACTTGACGGCTATGAATCGTCATATTGAGGAAGGCAAACGATGAAAAAGACACTACTTATAATACTCATGCTTCTTCTTGTGGCCGGTCTCTTCGCTTCCGACATCACAATCGACGATGATTTCATCGAGTCGCTCTCACGTGCGCTTGCCGAGAAAGGCTACGAGATAAAGAAGACGGAAGAAGAGAAGAGCTGGTGGCAGAACGAGGTCGAGACGGCCTCCTTCCTCTACGACGTCTACTTCAGGGCGACGATGCTCAGGGAGAACACATTCGCCCTCGGAGGCGGTGTCAACATAGGGCTCGAGACGGAGACGTTCCAGTTCGCCCTCTACGGAATCGGGGACTACTTCATGGCACCCGTCGGGGGTCAGGGAGGAGCGGCCTCTCTCGAATACATGGCGGAGACAGGCGTGATGTTCAGCTGGAAGTTCGTCGAAGCCTGGATAAGCCGCACGTACATCGCAATAGATGCGGGCTACTTCATGCAGTTTGCGAAGATCCCCCAGGATCCGACGAAGATCTTCCTCGCCAACAACGGCATCATGATAAGACCCAAGGTCTACACACTCCTCCAGATAAGTAAACACTACAATATGAGCATAGGATTCTACTATCAGATTCCGCTCTATCCTGCATACAACGACTACAAAGCCTTCGGAGCCTTCCTCGCTATCCTGTAAGGCCCCATACGAGAACACCCGCCGCCCCCGATATCAGAATCTGGATTATCGGGGATATTCTTTTTCCCGTAATCCCCCTGTAACCGAAGTGTGTTACAAGGAGCAGACAGAGGACGATGAGAGAGCGCCAGTCGAAAGACGAGCCGCTGAAGAAGACCGAAAGAGCCATAGTCAATGCCGTCGACAATATGAGGGCGATTACGGCCGGTCTGACGCCCGAAAGAAAGGCATTGACGCTCCTGTACTTCAAAATGTTCTTCATCACGGTGGCTATGATCAGGATAATGATGAATGACGGAAGAATGACGCCGAGGGTCGCGACAAGGGCGCCGGCAAAGCCCGCCTGCGACGAGCCGATGAAGGTCGCCATATTGACGGCAACCGGACCCGGAGTAGACTCTGAAACGGCTATGAACGAGAGAAGCTGAGCCTCTTCAAGCCACCCTTCTCCGACCACGATCTCCCTTATGAGAGATATCATGCCGTAGCCACCGCCGAAGGAGACCGTCCCTATGAGGAGGAAATAAAGAAAGAGTTTCAGGAGCATCACCTGTCCTCCTTTCCCTTACGGTTCACGAGTGATGAAACCACAAGATAGAGCATTCCGGAAAGGAGTATGAAGAATACTGACGAAAAGGATATCGAGAGGACGGAGAAGAGAACGGAGAGCACGAGAACAGAGATGAAGATCAGAACGGAGAGAGGGTCCTTCCCGTTCTCATCAAGCATCCTCAGCCCCGCCGTGAATATGAGATAGACGACACATACCTCGATACCTTTGAACGCCCGGCCCACCCACTCGAGAGCAAGAAACTTCTCGAAGAACAGTGATATCACCCGGATTATGACGAACGACGGCAGAGCGACGGCGAATGTAGAAACCGCAGCGCCTGCCACTCCACCCTCTCTGTAGCCGATATATGTCGCACTGTTTATTGCGACAGGCCCCGGAGTGGACTCCGCAACGGCAACCATGTCGAGGAACTCGTTTCTGTCGATCCACTTCTTTCTGTCAACGAACTCGTTCTCCAGCAGCGACACCATTGCATAACCCCCGCCGAAGGTGAAAGCCCCTATCTTCAGAAAGGAGAGGAAGAGGGAGAGAAGTATGTGTTTATCTGTGCGTTTTTTCATCAAATACAAACGGAACAGCCCTTGCTTCTGCTCCGCGGTTATTTAGGATAGCTAAGAATTGTACGGTCTTCAAGACAACTGCGGCTCAGGGATCAGAGGATGGACACCTATGAGGCCGGATCCTCATCGGTGAAACACTTTGTCCTGTGCCCCGTGTCACCTATTCACTCGGTATCGGTACGGTATTCTCAAAGAACAGAGGCTGACTTCTTCTATGCCTTTTCCTCAGGAATAAAGTGGTGGAGAAAAAAAAGATTGTACTGTAATATGAAGGCATGAAGAG
>CAVDOI010000039.1:0-16539 GCA_963610485.1 Lachnospiraceae bacterium | reverse complement strand
GATAGCTGAAAAATGGAGGATTACGCTCTGATGGGAAAGATGCCGGAGAGAAAGACCACCATCGCACAGAATCTTCTTGCGCTTGATGATCTTATCAAGGATTCCGGCATCACTTATATCGACCTGCAGCCACGTCTCATCAAAAAGCTTCTCAGAACATTCTCCTTTCTGAAAGACAAGAGACAGAAGCACAAGATAAAGTATTCCATCCAGGCTCTCTTCGTAATCGTAATACTTTCCAAGCTGTGTAATTTCGGCCATAACTGCTGCGAAATCGCGGGTTTTGCCAAATCTTACTGGAAAATACTCTTTGAAGCAGGGGTACTGAAGGATGAGAGCACACCATCCCATGACACTATCCAGAGGTTCCTTGAGGATCTCGACACTCAATGGATCCGCTCTCTCCTTGTCAAATTCAAGGAATTCTACAAAGAAATCCAGCGTCTGATGTATGAAACCAGGCGGTACACACATCTGGCAGTAGACGGAAAAGAGTTCCGTGGCTCCGGAAGGAAGAAAGGGACAAAGAACTCAAAAAGAAACACGGCAACACTGAATATTTACGATTCATCCTCAGGTGTATGCAGCTACAGCATCCCGATCAGCGAGAAGACAAACGAGATTCCGGTTGCCCAGAAGAAGTTGAATCAGCTCGATCTGCGTCAAACTATCATCACCGCCGATGCTCTCCACTGCCAGATAAACACTGCAGAGATTATCATAAAGCGTAAGGGCGACTATGTCCTCTGCGCCAAGGACAACCAGGTAAGTCTTAAAAACGAAATCGAGTCATCATTCGAAAAGAAGAAACCAAAGCAGGGAAAACCGATGGTCTTCCAACGTGGGAAGAGGACGTTCTGGGTTATAAAACTTCAAAGTAATTATATCGGAGAAGACTGGCCCGATCAGAAACTGTACATAAAGATGGTCTCCTCTACTACAGGAGAAGAGGCCGAGCCGATGTACTTCCTCTCAAGCCTTGACGATTCGATTGCCACCATCGAGGCGATAGAAGTCAGATGGACGGTAGAGAACGGACTGCACAAGCAGAAGGATTTCTACTGCAATGAGGATAAGTACTCATCTACAAAAACAAATGCCATCGAGAGCATGGCCTACTTCAATAACCTTACAGTAGCCATAGCCCGGCTTATGCAGACTATATTGCAGGAGCCGAGGCTAAAGACCGTTTACCAGCAATTTGCCGCCACCCCGATTGAAATGTTCGAGAAGGCCATGGGAATCATATATCATCCTGACAAATTCCTCTCTCTAATACGGGAACGGCTCAAAGACTCGAAAGCTTCCTGAATTTTATCAAAACCACCTGTTTCCAAGACCATACTGTCGATGTTTTTTGACCTTCTACGTCATTCCGGAAGACTATTTTGAAATATCTTTGAAAACACATCATCAGAACCCCCATAAGTGCCTCCACAGTGCCTGTAGAGCCGATCAGACCCCGTAGAAATGGGATTTTTCAGGATTCATGCGTAACGACTAGACGGCCGAAAGTGAAAGGGGCGTTCCCGCCCCCTTCGTTTCACCCTGCACAGCGTCAGCGAAGTCCGTAGCGTGATACGAATGCCTCCGCATTCTGGATCGAGCCGCCTGCCGCTCCCTTGACGATGTTGTTGACAAGAAGGCAGAAACCGATCTTTCCTTCCTTCTTTCTCAGTCTTCCCGTATAGACGACCATTCCCTTAGGAGTTCCCCAGAAAGCATACTTGGGCTGGGGGAATGTGTTCTCTGCCGAGTACTGTACAGGCTGGGAGGGAGTCGACGGAAGGTCGGATGCATCCTTGAAGTCGGCCCATGCCTTGATTATGTCCTCACATTCGACGTCCTTCTCGAGGTCGAGCCATACCGTCTCGAGGTGTCCGAACATGACGGGAACACGGACAGTGAATGCATAGACGACAGGATCGATCGAGAGAATCTTCTTTATCTCCCTGTCGATCTTCTCCTCCTCGCCCTTGATGTACGGGATACAGTTGTCCGTTATGTCGAAGGACGAGAGACCGGGATAACCGGCACCTGATACGCTCTGATAGCTGTTGATGGTAATTGTCTTGATTCCGAACTGTCTCAGCGGAGCAAGGGCCATTGCAAGACCCGTTGTGACACAGTTGGCGTTCGTCACGCAGAATCCCGTCTGCGGATATCCCTGCTCGCGGATGAGATCGAGCTGTTCGACGTTCGTCTCGGGGATGAGAATAGGAACATCGGAGTCGTAGCGCATGGCAGCGGCGTTGCTGAACACATAGAAACCGCTTGCCCTGAGCTGGGGCTCGGCCTCTCTTGCCACCTCTGCAGGAAGTGCGGAGAAGACGATCTTCACGCCCTCTTCGAGCATGTCGTCGTGATTGAACTCCTTTATCACCATATCCTTGATCTGAGGGGGCATCTCGAAGGGCATGACCCAGTGGGCCGTCTCAGAATACTTCATTCCGACTCTTGCTGCCGAA
The DNA here is from genome assembly GCA_963610485.1 of Lachnospiraceae bacterium. GTDB lineage: Bacteria > Spirochaetota > Spirochaetia > Sphaerochaetales > Sphaerochaetaceae > Ornithospirochaeta. The sequence continues at coordinate 14,071 of CAVDOI010000039.1, read as the reverse complement.
GCAGTCACATAACTCAGTTCGAACCAGGGATGGTCCGAAAGCATCCACATAAAAACCTGACCAACAGCACCGGTTGCGCCGAGAACGGCAACCTTGATTTTCTTATTGTCCATCAGTAAACCGACTCCTATGAGATAATAAATTAGCTAACTATATCCAATGGAATAAGAAAGGACAAGATACTATTTACAAAAACATCGGGTTTTTAACGCTGTTGTTATTCTGTTAACCGGATTGACAGTACGTGAAAACACGAGCGGATATATCTAGTCATGGCTCAATAAAATTGATAGACTGTCAAATTGTGGTGGTATGGCTTTTTTCAGGCTTTTCTGCTTATAATGGTATTTCCCTTAAGGAGTAACAATGGCTACTAAGAAAGATAATATTGTACTTGGTTTAGGATGCATCTCATGTGCTCACAACAAAGACATCAACCTTTATAAGGACATGTACAAAAAATCCACTGAGAAGAATCCTTCTCACGCCGAGGAAGGCTCTGCGTTTCTCAAGCACCTGATGCAGAACTCCCCGGAGCGCACCGAATGCAGATTCTACAACAGTGACGACGGCCTCCTCTGCGAATATTTCGTAGAAAGAGACTACGACAGGGACGGCTCCTGCCCCGATTATCTTCAGGTAAAGTTCGAAAAGGCTCCCGTTTCCCGCACACGCACTGTCACAGAGGATGACGAGAGAGACACCACCGACGGCGATATCAAGGAAGTCGACGAAGACGAGATGGACGGCGAGAACGAAGACGACGAGCCCATCGAGATCATGGACGACGAGAACTACGACGAAAACTGATTACGTCGAATCCTATCTACAGAGAGGACTCCGGTCCTCTTTTTTTGTTTTGTATGAAATGAAAGCCGGGATAAAAGTCGAGCTGTCTTCTGTGCTCGGAGAGGAAAATTACGTCTCCTGCAGTTTTCTCAGGTTGAAGCTTTTCAGAGCACCGGCTGCTGTACTCAGTCGAGAGAATATACTTCGATGACGTCGACGAAGCCCATGTCATGGAGCTCGGCAACGATGTCTGTGGAGTTGTTCATCCTCAGCGAGATGATGGACGCCGAAAGGATGAGCTCGCCGTCCCTGTTCTTCGCTATCGATATGTTCTTGAGGACGAGGCCCTTCTCCTCGAGCTTCTGCTTGGCTTCGTTCACCGTAAGGTTGTACTTCGTGAGATTTATCTTAACCGAGCCGTTGTTCGAGTTGAATGTCTTGTGCTCCCCGCGGTGGACGATGAGCTGGATGAGTATTATAAGAGCCGTACATGATACGCCGAGTACATAGAGTCCCGCGCCTATCGTGAGACCGATTCCGACTGTGGCCCAGAGGCCTGCAGCCGTGGTGACGCCGACGATGTTGTCCTTCTTGACGAAGATGACACCGGCACCGAGGAATCCTATCGCCTGCACGACACCCGCCGCGACACGCGACGCGTCGACCTGCACCGACTGGAGGTACACGACATCCATGAATGCGTATTTCGATATCACCATCATCAGGGCCGAAGCGAGGGCGACAAGCATGTGCGTCCTCAGCCCTGCACTCTTGAGCCTGCGCTCTCTTTCCCAGCCGATGAACATCCCGCATACGGATGCAAGGATCACACGCAGTATGAATTCAAGCTGAAGACTGTTGGTAACGACGAATTCCGGCATCAGGAACCTCCCGGGATAATGATGATATAATCTAGAGGTTTTTCCTTGTAAGTCAAGAAGGAATTGGAATTTTACTCCAAAAATCCGCCTGCTATAACAACAGCTAATCCAACCATAATCCAGAGTAATGAATAAAGCTTTCTCTTACTCCTCAATATGTCCCCCAGAAGCTCGAAGAAGAGGATGTAGATCACCATTCCGAGGGCAAGGGATAAGAGGATCTCGACAAGGGATGATGTCATGAAACTCTCGAGCGCCGCCATCAAAGCCCCTCCGACGAAGGTCGAAAGAGATGAAACGGCCACGATTACAATGCGCCTCGGAAGCTTTTCATTCTTTGTCGTCGAATAGATGAGCATTCCCATCGGGATATTATGAAGTGCCACCCCCACTGCCAGGAGTGTTCCCGAGGAGAGCGACTGTGAAGACACCGAGTACACGCTCATACCCTCGACTATGTTGTGTATGGCGATTGCAAGGGTGCTCATTATCCCGATATGGGTCAGGTTCCCCTCCCCGTGTTCGGGGACGAACCTGTCGAGGAAGAAGAGAAGCGCAAGTCCCAGGAGCGTGAATATGACAAAGGAAAGAAGAGAGCCTTCCCCGCTTTTTACAGCCTCGATCATCTCCGGAATAATATCGAATGCGGCGACTCCGGCCATCGCCCCGAATGCAAGGGCGACACTGACGTCCTCGACGCCCTCCTTTCTGCCGCCGGCAGAGCCGAGGCCGAAACCGATAAAAAAAACAATGCTTAATAGAAAAGTAACAAGAAGCGGCACCTTACTCCCCCTTCTTCATACACTCGGGACAGACTCCCCTGAAGACTGTCGAAAGGCAGTCCGAAAAGCCGAGACGGGACTCGATGATTGACTCGATCTCGCTGCTCGTCTCCCTGTCGATATGTATCGTCTTACCGCACTGAGTGCACCTTATATGCATATGATAGGGGCAGCTGAGGCTGTCATAGAGCTGATACGATGATTCACGGCGGGCTGTGACGGCGACCTTTCTCACAAAGCTGTCGCTCTCGAGACTGTCCACAATGCGGTAGAGCGAACTCTTGGGAATACCTGGGACCCTCTCCATGATTTCCTTCAGCGTAAATGATGACGAGGGATTGGAGGAGAAGAGCTCCTGGACCTTTTTCTTCGACTGTGTAGAATATTGCATGAAAGTGAGAATAATTCTCAAATCTATCTCTGTCAATCCTCTCTACACACAAACAACACCTTTGTGGAATTGGAAAATTGACAATTGAGTATTATCTTTGAGTCATGAATTACAATCGTCCGTTCAACAGCGGCCGTAACGGCGCTGATGAATTATCCGTTACGCTGATAGTCGCGGGAATACTTGTTCTTCTCGCCTACCCTGTATTCACACTCACCTACCTCAAGGTGATCTCTGTTGCAGCCGGCGTCATCCTCATTGCACTTGCAGTAATGAGATCCCTTTCCACGAACACGGGAAAGAGAAGAGCCGAGAACGACAGGTTTGTCTCCTTCTTCCGACGAAAGGGAAGCGAGGAGAGACGGAGAGAGAGGGAGGAGAAGAAGGCGAGAAAGGCTAAACGGAAGGAGAACGAGAAGATATATGCATATTTCTTCTGCCCCAAATGCAAGAAGGAACTGAGGGTTCCCCGCGGCAGAGGGAAAATCAGGATCACATGTCCCAACTGCTCCGAGCAGTTCATCAGGAAGACCTGATCATGTTCGGCTACATCGTACTCTCCTCCTCGGCCTCGAAGGAGGATAAGGCCCTCTACAGAAAGGCATACTGCGGACTCTGCCATACACTCAAGGAAAGATACGGAAGGACTGGGATGCTCACGCTCTCGTACGACATGACATTCCTCACGCTTCTTTTGAGCGACCTCGAATCATGTGAGAGGAAAGACGGAAGGGAACGCTGTCCCGTACATCCCGTCTTCTCACACGAATACTTCACGACAGACGCAATGTCGTACACGGCCGACATGCAGATCCTACTCTCCTACTACTCCCTCCTCGACAAGGTCAATGACGAGGGAAAGGGAATGAAGAGGAAGGAGAAACTCTCCGCGTTCATTCCATCGATAGAGAAGAATTACCCCAGGCAGGCCCGGGCCGTGAAGGAGAACCTCGCTGCAATCGCCGGGTGCGAGAAAAGGGGCGAAAAGAATCCCGAAAAGCTTTCCCTCCTCTTCGGTAATCTCCTGGGGGAGATCTTCGTCGACGACGAGGAGAGCTTCTTCCGCTCGGACCTCTTCCTCCTCGGATGCAGCATCGGGAAGTTCATATATCTTCTCGATGCATGGGACGACAGGGAGAGGGACGCCAGGGGAGGACAGTTCAACCCCTACAAAGAAAACGTGACATACGAGGACGTAAAGAGTATGCTTCTCGATGCGGCGTCTCTTGCCGGCGACAGTTACAAGAGACTTCCGCTTGATGATTATACTCCGGTTATGGACAACATCATCTACAGCGGCATGTGGACGAAGTTCAAAGATAAGAAAGGCGGAAAGAAATGAGCGATCCCTACCAGGTGCTGGGTCTCAACAGCAATGCTACAGAGGAAGAGGTCAAGAAGGCCTACAAGACCCTCGCAAAGAAATACCATCCCGATGTTGCGGGAAACGATCCGTCCGCCGCAAAGAAGATGCAGGAGATAAACGCCGCCTACGACGCCATCATCAACCACAAGAGCTACAGCTACTCGGATTCATCATCGTCATCCCGATCCGGCTACTACAACAGCTGGAGAAACACGGCAGAGAGTGACGAGGGGGAGAGCAACGAGATGAAGGCAGCCGCGGCATACATCAACGCACGCCACTTCAAAGAGGCGCTCAATGTTCTGCAGTCAGTAAAGGTACAGGAGAGGAATGCAAAGTGGTACTACTACTCCAGCGTTGCCAGATACTACTCGGGTGACACGGCCGGCGCCTACAGCGACATCAGCGAGGCTATAAGACGGGAACCGGGAAACTATGTCTACCAGAACTTCTTCGACCGTCTGAGAACGGGACGGACATTCTATACGGAGAGGCAGTCAAGCTATCAGCCGTCGTCCTCGTTCTGGTCATGCTGTATTCCCATGATACTTCTCAATCTCTTCTGCCCGGGCTATTTCTGCATCTGCTGAAAGAGCCTCGAGAGAGCCTCTTTCTGAGGAACGAGCAGAAGCGATATGTAATGCACAGACTCCTCGAGCTTTACAGGAAGCTTTCCGAGGAGTATGTCCGCATAGAGCGTCATCACTCCCGATATCGCATAATCCAGCACAAGTATGAGCATGCGTCTCTCTGTCTCCTGGAGATTCCGGGGGTAATTGTCGACGACCTTCTTCACCGCACTGTATCTCGCCTCGTCCAGGACATCATGGAACTTGTCGGACTGGAGAAGCTTTGCATAGTACTCCGGATCGCGGAGGAGAAAGAGCGTGATCTGTGCGAGGAAATTCTCCGGGGAGTCCAGTACCCTGCTCGGGTCATACGGTGAGATCAGCAGTGCTATCTCGTCGACGACGGAGGAGGATATGCTCTTGAGAACATCGGAAGTGTTCGAATAGTGGGCGTAGAAGGTTCCCCGGTTGATGTCGGCTCTTCTCACGATATCTGAAATGCTGATCTTCTCGAAAGGCTTCTCGATCATCAGCGACAGAAGCGCGTCCTTTATGAGGGACTTGCTCCTGATGGAGCTGCGGTATTCAGCCTTCTTCTTTCCCTCTCTCTCCATGAAACACCTCCAGATTATCCAAAATAGAACAAATGTTTATATTTAAGATAACGGCAAATCGGGAGAAAAACAAGTTTCTTTCAGCCCCGCATTCTGACGGCGTACTCGACAGCCTTCCTGAAACCGTCCCTCTCAACGCTGTCGCTCACCCAGCCGGCGACTCTCTTGAGTTCGTCCGCCCCGTTTCCCATTGCGATTCCGAGTCCGGCGGAAGAAACCATTTCAATGTCGTTTGCTCCGTCCCCGACTGCAACCGATGATGAGATATCCTCTCCGAGGAAGGAGAGCATGTCCTTCATGCCCGTTCCCTTATCCAGGCCTTTGAGGCAGACTTCGACCATGTCCGTCTGGGGCAGTCCGTCCGTATTGTCCACCATCTGATAGAGATGTCCTATCTCCTTTCGTGCCTTCATGAGAGCGTGGGAGGGGCTGAGGAAGAGGAATTTGATGACGGGAGGAAGAGAGGAAGGAAGCGTGTCATATGTAATGAGATTGGGAACGGGAATGATTGTATGAAGATATTCCATCATGCTCTCCTCGAAGAAGGAGAACGTCTCACGGCTCATGAAGGTTCCTTCATTTGTCTGCATCATATAGAGGATCCCCTTATCTGAAGCATAGTTCATGAGAAACGACTTGTCATCCTCGGTCATTCTCACGGCTCTCAGGGTCCGTCCGCCGTCGATCACCGTGGCGCCGTTCGAGTATACCCCGCCGTCGAACGGTATTGTCCTGAGGCATTCGTCGATTTCGCTGAGACTCCTCCCCGTAGAAAGGAAGAAGCGGTGTCCGGCCTTCCTTGCCCTCTCTATTGCACTGACGGCACTCTCCGGAACGGCCTTTCCGAATGGAAGCAGCGTTCCGTCTATATCACAGAAGAAATTGAGTCTCATGAACCGATTCTAGAAAAAAGGATGAAGTTTGAAAAGAGAGCACTGGCACGGCTTTTCAGTCCATAGAGGACAGTAAGTGCAATGAAAACAACGAATTAGGAAATGAGAAAACGGAATATCGTCATTTCTTCATCCTCCCCTATTGACGAAAGGGAATGAGAAGCATATATTTCCGTTAGTTAGCAAAAACTAACCAAAGGACTTATTTAATGCTACCACTTTTTCTAGCAAAACCTGAAGAGGAAAACACAATCAAGAAGGTTTCCGGCAGCCCCGAAGTGAAGAGACATCTCGAGGACATGGGTTTCTCTGTAGGCTCGTTCGTCACCGTAATCTCCACAAACAGCGGCAATCTCATCGTCAAGGTAAAAGAGTCTAGAGTGGCCATCAGTGAAGAAATGGCCATGAAGATATATGTGTAAAAGGAATTAGAGATATGAAAACACTCAAAGAAGTCAATGTTGGCGAAAAGGCAACAGTCAAGAAGCTCAACGGCGAAGGCGCCGTCAAGAGAAGGATCATGGACATGGGCCTGACGAAGGGCACGGAAGTCTATGTAAGAAAGGTTGCACCGCTCGGTGACCCGATCGAACTGACTGTCAGAGGCTATGAGCTCTCGCTCAGAAAGGCTGATGCAGATCTGATTGAAGTAGAATAATAAGGAGAAGTGGATATATGAGTATTAAAATCGCACTTGCCGGCAACCCGAACGCCGGTAAGACTACTCTCTTCAATGCACTCACAGGTGCAAACCAGTTCGTCGGCAACTGGCCCGGAGTAACAGTCGAAAAGAAGGAAGGAAAGCTCAAGAAGAACACGGACATCATCGTGACCGACCTTCCCGGCATCTATTCTTTAAGCCCGTACACACTTGAAGAAGTCGTTGCTAGGGATTATCTCAAGAACGAGAACCCCTCCGTCATCCTCAACATCGTCGATGCGACGAACCTGGAAAGAAACCTCTATCTGACAACACAGCTCATCGAACTGGGGATCCCGATGGTGATCGCACTGAACATGATCGACGTCGTCAGAAAGTCGGGAGACAAGATCAACGTCAAGGAACTCCAGAGAGAGCTCGGCGTACCTGTAGTCGAGATTTCGGCTCTCAAGGGCGACGGCATCGATGAAGTCACGGAAAAGTGCCTCCAGGCTGCAAACGGCAGCCGCCCCGTTCCCCCGCACATCTACTCCGGTGCAACGGAACACACACTCGCACACATCGAGGAAGCAGCTCTCCACTCACTTCCCGAAAGCGAACAGCGCTGGTATGCAATAAAGATCTTCGAGAGGGACAAGAAGGCTTACGAGAAGCTCAACATCGACCAGGCTACCCTCAATCACATCGAAGAAGATATCAGGAACGCGGAGAAGGAGATGGATGATGACGCAGAATCGATCATCACGAACGAGAGATACATCTTCATCGCCTCCCTCATCAAGAACACATATACGAAGAAGCAGCAGGGTCTCTCAACTTCCGACAAGATCGACAGGGTCGTAACGAACCGCTGGCTCGCACTTCCGATCTTCGCCGTCATCATGTGGCTCGTCTACTACATCTCCGTCACGACAGTCGGCGGCTGGGCTACCGACTGGGCCAACGACGGTGTCTTCGGCGACGGTTGGCACCTCTTCGGAATCGGAAGCGCAGCTTACAGCGAGGCATCCGATGCATATACAGGTGCAGACCAGGTTCTCGCCGCATTCGCAGAGAAGGAAGGAATCGAAGTTGAAGAGTATTCAGCCGAAACTGTTGCTTCCATCGTCTCGAAGGCTAAGCAGGGTGATACGGTAACATACACTGTCGAAGACGAAGAAACACTTGCCGAAGAAGAAGAGACGGCATCGTACGATGACCTCCTCGAAAGCGCAGAAGCAATGGCAGGCGTCAACTACGAAGAACCCGATCCGGCATCATACGGCGTATGGATCCCCGGTATTCCTGCTCTCCTGAGCTTGCTGCTCGAGAGAATCGGATGTGCTGACTGGCTCAGCGGACTCATCCTCGACGGTATCGTGGCAGGTGTCGGCGCAGTTCTCGGTTTCGTACCTCAGATCTTCGTCCTCTTCATCTTCCTTGCATTCCTCGAAGGATGCGGCTATATGGCCAGAATCGCATTCGTCATGGACAGAATCTTCAGAAAGTTCGGCCTCTCCGGCAAGTCCTTCATTCCTATCCTCATCGGTACAGGATGCGGTATTCCGGGTATCATGGCTTCACGTACAATCGAGAACGAGAAGGACAGAAGGATGACGATCATGACGACGACATTCATCCCATGCGGCGCAAAGCTTCCGTTCATCGCAATGATAGCAGGTGCTGTCTTCGGCGGCGCAAGCTGGGTTGCTCCGTGTGCATACTTCCTCGGTATGTTCGCCATCATCTCGTCCGGCATCATCCTCAAGAAGACAAAGCTCTTCGAAGGCGATCCCGCACCGTTTGTAATGGAACTCCCCGCCTACCATCTCCCGACAGTCGGCTCGATCCTGAGATCCATGTGGGAGAGAGGCTGGTCATTCATCAAGAAGGCCGGAACAATCATCCTCCTCTCCACAATCTTCATCTGGTTCACCACATACTTCGGATTCACATCGGAAGGATTCAGAATGCTTGCTGAAGACGAGATCGAATACTCCATCCTCGCAAAGATCGGCTCCGTATTCGCATGGCTCTTCGCTCCTCTCGGATGGGGCAACTGGCAGGCTGCCGTCGCTTCCATCACAGGTCTTGTCGCAAAGGAGAACATCGTCGGTACCCTCGGTATCCTCTACGGTGCTTCAGGCAATGCCTATGCGGGAATCAGCGCATCGTTTACATCGGTTACAGGATTCTCCTTCCTCGCTTTCAACCTCCTCTGTGCTCCGTGCTTCGCAGCCATGGGTGCCATCAGCAGAGAGATGAACAGCAGAAAGTGGACCTGGGCGGCAATCGGCTGGGAATGCGGATTTGCTTACTGTGTAGCATTCGTTATCACACAGCTTGGTAACATGTTCACAGGAAAGGGAAACGTACTTCTCTTCATCCTCGCTCTTCTTGTAATCGCACTCTACGTCTACGAGCTCTTCATCAAGAAGGCTAAGAAGGTAAAGGCATGAACCTGGGAACATTCATTGTACTGATAGTAGTTGTTGCAATCGTTGCAGCAGTCATCATAGCAATGAAGAAGGACAGAGAAAGCGGCGGCTGCAGCGGAAACTGCGGCGCCTGCGGAGGCTGTTCCTGCAGCAGTAAGAAAAAGAAAAAGTAATCAGATAAGTCAACATTTGAAGTGGGAGCTGTTGGACAGAACGGCTCCCATTTCCTTTTTTGTATAGAAGGATAATTTTGCAATCATCGTCTACCCTATTGTCTCTTCTCCCCCCTTTCCTGTACTATTGACTCATCCATAGAGAGTACGTGAGGGACAAGCCCTGTGACCGTACAGCAACCTGTAAAGATAAGGTGCTAAAGCTTGAACGATGGGTTGTTTTTTAATGCCCGTCCGATGGGTTGACGCTTCTCTCTATGGGAAGGAGAAGCAAAAAAAATGAAAAGCTATTTCACATCAGAATCAGTGACACCGGGTCATCCTGACAAAGTCGCGGACCAGATTTCCGATTCAATACTCGACGCCATGCTCGCACTCGATCCGTATTCACGGAGTGCAGTGGAGACGACTGTCGAGAAGGGACTCTGCAGAGTATTCGGGGAAGTGACGACAAAGGCTGACGTCGACTACGAGGATGTAATAAGAAACAAGATCGCCGAAATCGGCTACACAGACGACGCTCTCGGCTTCTCGTCAGAGAGCCGCGTCGAAGTTGCACTCCACGCCCAGTCTCCCGATATCGCAATGGGAGTCGACAGGGACGGCGCGGGAGACCAGGGCATGATGTTCGGCTATGCAACGAACGAGACGGAGGCTCTGATGCCGCTTGCCATAAATGAATCGAGAAAGCTCGTGAAGGCACTGACGGAGTACAGGAAAAGCGGAAAGGGAAGCTATCTCAGACCCGACGGCAAAAGTCAGATCACGGTCTGCTACGAGAACGGAAAGGCAAAATCCATAGACACTGTCGTTCTCAGTGCCCAGCACTCTCAAGATATAACGACAGATGAGCTGAGGGAGGATCTCAAAAGGAACGTCATCCTCACTTCCCTTCCCTCCTCTCTCGTCACTCCGGATACGAAGTTCTACATCAATCCGACAGGACGCTTCGTCCTCGGAGGTCCCGCTGCAGATACCGGCCTTACAGGACGCAAGATCATCGCAGATACATACGGCGGCTATGCACACCACGGCGGCGGCGCATTCAGCGGCAAGGACGGCACGAAGGTCGACCGCTCCGCTTCCTACAAGGCCCGTCAGATAGCAAAGACGCTCGTTGCATCCGGCATCTTCTCCGAAGCGGAGATCCAGCTCTCGTATGCCATCGGCATTGCAGAGCCTGTTTCGGTTCATGTGGTGACAAAGGGAAAGGAAGTCGACGAGGAGGCTCTCGTATCATTCATAAGGAGCCGTTTCGCCCTCACACCGAAGGGGATAATCGAATCCCTGTCGCTGAGAACGCCGATCTTCAGTGAGACCGCACGCTACGGCCACTTCGGCTTCTCCTCATTTCCATGGGAGCAGGTTGACGGGAGCATCGTAGAGGAAATCAGAAGGAAATTCTGAAAAAAAATGAAAAAACTCTTCACTAGGTCACCGATTGACCTAGTGCCCCTCTTATACTGAGTCTGTCATAAGGAGAAAAGAAAGATGACCTATTCAGAGACAAGAGAAAAGTACACATTCTTCTACGTTACATCCGAGGAGAGAAGGAACGGGAGAAGCACAAAATTGTTAAACGCCGTAAAACTCCTCCTGTGCTGGCTTCTTCCATGGGCAGTCACCTCGGCTTCTGTCATGAGCGTCTACTCGCTCTTCAATGCTAAAGGTGCACTTCTTGCTTCCGTTATACTCACGCTCTCGTTCCTCTTCTACAGAAGCTCGCAGAAAAGGGAGAAATCGTACTTTCTCTTCGCCGTCGTCTTCTCTTTCCTCGTGGCATCGGCATCGCTTTTCACTGTACTCCTTTAAGCTGTGCCATCAGATTCTGCCGGGTCCGCCCGGCATCTTTTTCTGCCGGAATAAAGACAACGGAAAGAGCACGGTTTCCCGTGCTCCTGATGCAGTATTACTCTATTTCCGGTTTCACTTCTTGTCGGAGAAGTATCTCTTGAGAAGCCCTTCGAAAGCCTTTCCGTGACGTGCTTCGTCGCGTGCCATCTCATGGACTGTGTCGTGGATGGCATCGAGGTTATACTTCTTTGCAAGCTTCGCAAGCTCGAACTTACCCTCCGTTGCACATCTCTCAGCCTCTGCTCTCATCTCGAGATTCTTCTTTGTCGAATCGGTCATGACTTCACCCAGGAGTTCAGCAAACTTCGCAGCGTGCTCAGCCTCCTCGTAAGCAGCCTTCTCCCAGTACAGTCCTATTTCAGGATAACCTTCCCTGTGCGCAACTCTTGCAGCGCAGAGATACATGCCGACCTCGCTGCATTCACCCTCGAAGTTGCATCTCAGGCCGTCGATGATCTGCACTCTGACATCTTCCGGAACGTCGTCGGAGAAGATCTTACCGACACCCAGTACGTGCTCTGCAGCCCAGCTCTTCTCCTCTTCCATCAGCTTGAATCTCTCACCGGGAACCTTGCAGGTCGGACACTTCTCGGGCGGCATCTCGCCTTCATGTACATAACCGCATACCGGACAAACCCATTTCTTCATAATTGTTTTCCTCCATTCATTGAATGTCTTACTGAGAAAGATTATCAATAAAGGGAAGTTTTGTAAAGAGAAAAAATCGTCTTGTCATGAAGACGCTCCGGAAAGGGATGTACGCAAAGCTCCGGGAAGCGTCTTCTCAACATGTTCATTTTATTCTTTTGAAAACAATTATACATAATATGTCATTCAGTTCATCCTCTTTCTCTTTTTTTCTTTTAGGTATATCCTTCTATCCATGAACAACCTAATTGACAGATACAAGTCATTCCTCGACAACGGAAAGACTGAAAGAGAATGCGTTAGAGAAGCTGTGGCACTTGCTGAAAAGAAAGGCTACAGGGACCTCTCTGCTGTCTCCTCTCTCAAGGCAGGGGACAAGGTATATGTAACAAACTACGGCAAGGCTGTGGTTTTCTACCACATCGGCAGGGGTGATATCACAAAAGGCATGAACATCCTCGGTGCCCATATCGACTCACCGCGTCTTGATATAAAGATGAACCCGCTCTACGAGTCTGACGGAATCGTCTATCTCGACACACACTACTACGGCGGAATCAAGAAGTATCAGTGGGTCACACTCCCGCTTGCCCTCCACGGCGTAGTATGCAAGACGGACGGATCTGTCATCAACGTGAAGATGGGCGAAGATGATGATGACTTCACTTTCTGCATTTCAGATATCCTTCCCCACATGGCACAGGATCAGATGAAGAAGACTGCGAGTGAGTTCATCCCCGGCGAAGACCTCGATCTTGTTGTCGGGCTCGGCGAAAAGAAGAAGGACGACGGGAAGGAAGACAAGGACGAGAAAAAGAAGAAGGATGCAGCAAAGGAGAGAATCCTCTCCATCCTCAGGGAGAAGTACAATATAGAGGAGAAGGATTTCCTTTCAGCCGAACTCGAAGTAGTTCCCGCGGGAAAGGCTAAATACCTCGGCCTCGACAGGTCAATGGTTCTTGCGTACGGACAGGACGACAGAATCTGCTCGTTCACATCCCTCGATGCACTCCTCGAAGGCGACACCGAGAACAGAACAAGCGTATGTCTTCTCGTCGACAAGGAGGAGATCGGATCGACAGGCGCAACAGGCATGGATTCACGCTTCTTCGAGAATGCTACAGCAGAAGTCCTCGACAAGATGGGTGTCTACTCATCCCTTACTCTCAAGAGGGCAATGAAGAATTCCATGATGCTCTCCTCGGATGTCAACTCGGCTTACGACCCGCTCAATTCCAGTCTCTATGACAAGAAGAACTCCTCGTTCCTCGCAGGCGGTGTCGTATTCAACAAGTATACAGGATCCCGCGGCAAGAGCGGAGCAAGCGATGCAAACCCCGAGTTCATCGCAAAGCTCAGAGCAGCTCTCGAGAAGGACAACATCTCCTACCAGATGGCGGAGATGGCGAAGGTCGACGTAGGCGGAGGCGGAACGATAGCAAAGTTCTCAGCTTACTACGGCATGCAGGTAATCGACGCAGGTGTCGCCATTCTCTCAATGCACGCTCCATGGGAGATATCATCGGTAAAGGACATAAACGACGCGAAGAACACCTACAAGGCATTCCTCAAGATCGAATAGAGAAGAGGGGTGGAGCACGGCTTCACCCCTTCTTAATAAATTATCTTATCATCATCCGGTATTAGTGGATGAACATAGACGGAGACAACATCAAACATATCCGTTTCGTCTTCACTCTGCTCAAATCTCTCTAAAGCAATCAAAACTACAAAAGCCCGGTAAAGATTTATGGACATCTTCATCATGAGCCTGTCATTTCTCCGAACGCCAATCGGCAGAAGTCGTTTACATCAAAAAAACGGAGCAGACCATTTATAGTTAAATTATTCATTTTATATCATGGATTATTGTTCCTAGCTAGGATTTTTAAATTTGTCGTAAATATGCATTTTTCAGCGTTTATCAGGAAGGATACGGATTGCAGTTCCCTCAGGGGCTTTAACTGCCGGAGGAAATCCCGCCGTCCGATGATTCAACCGGCTGTTTATTATTTTTCTGCACCGTTCCCCAC
>CAVDOI010000038.1:0-16817 GCA_963610485.1 Lachnospiraceae bacterium | reverse complement strand
TTGTTTACTCTTATTGCATTAATTTTTCAAATCTTAATTTGATGCGTATGTCCTAGCAACTTTTCGTCAAACGAAGTACTTCCTCCCGTCCTCCTGTGCGCTGAATGCCGCAATCACAGAACAGAAGGGGAGGCAGTCCGAATAAGAAAGGGACCCGTGCTGTCACAGGTCCCCTGACTGTCCTTGTTCTTCGTCTCAGCCTTCGAAGTATCTCTGAGCATTGCCGAACGAGATGTCGGCGACGATCTTTCCGTTCATCTCCTCATCATCCGGTACTTCGCCGTTCTCTACCCAGCCTCCGATGAGGTTGCACATTATCCTCCTGAAATACTCGTGGCGCGAGTAGGAGAGGAAGGAGCGGGAGTCCGTGAGCATGCCGATGAATGCCGGGAGAGACCCGAGGTTTGCAAGAGTCTTCATCTGCTCCTCCATGCCGTCCTTGTGATCGCAGAACCACCAGCCCGAGCCGAGCTGGATCTTGCCCCTGACTCCGTCACCCTGGTAGCAGCCCATGAGGGTAGCGAGAGGGTAGTAATCCTTGGGGTTGAGGGAATAGAGGATCGTCTTTGGAACATCGCCTGTCCCGGAGAGGTTTCCGAGGAATGCGGAGACTCCGTAGGCGAGTGTCTCGTCGTAGGAAGCGTCGAAGCCCGTGTCGGGTCCGAGAAGCTGATAGAGCTTTCTGTTGTTGTCCCTGATCGAAGCGAAGTGGAGCTGCATTGCAACGTTCTTCTCTCTGTAGAGTTTTGCAAGCTTTGTCAGAACATATGTCTTGTATGCATCGATCTCCTCTGCCGAAGGTTCCCTGCCCTCAAGCTTTGCCTTGAATACGGCATCAACCTTCTTCTCGTCCCAGAATGTGTGCGGGCATGTCATTAATGCGTGGTCGGATGCCCTGCATCCCATCTCCACGAAGAAGTCGAGTCTTCTCGAGAGTGCCTCGACGACGTCGCCTGCGCTCTTTATCTCGACTCCTGCGCTCTTTCCGAGCTTTCCGATGTATTCCTTATAGTCCGGTTTGTCGATGTTGAGTGCCTTGTCGGGGCGGTATGACGGGATGACCTTGGCCGGGCAGAGACCGTCCTTTCTGATCCTGATGTGCCATTCGAGAGAGTCAGCCGGGTCGTCCGTGGTGCCGACGGCGTAGACCTTGAACTTCTTCATGATCCCCCAGACCGTGAGTTCGGGATCGGTTCTCAGCTTCTCGTTTGCCTCGTCGTAGATCTTCTTCGCATTCTTTCTGTTGAGGACGTCGTAGATACCGAAGTATCTCTGGAGTTCAAGGTGTGTCCAGTGATAGAGGGGGTTGCCGATGAGGTTCTCCATCGTTTCCGCCCATGCATAGAACTTCTCCCAGGGATCTGCATTCTTACCTGTGATGAGCTCTTCCGGGAAACCGCAGGTTCTCATCTGTCTCCACTTGTAGTGGTCGCCGCCGAGCCATGCGTCGGTGATGGTCGTGAAGCGTGCATTCTCGGCAATCTGCTGGGGAATGAGATGACAGTGATAGTCGAAGATAGGCTGGTTTTCAGCATATCTGTGGAACAGCGTCTTTGCTGTTTCAGTATCAAGGAGGAAATCCTTATCCATGAATTCTTTCATTTATTGAGCTCCTTTCTTAGCATGTCTGCTACTTATATATAATATGAGGTGAGGGAAAACAGTAAAGATTGAATTTTGTTCAATTCAGTCACCTTTTTCCCTTTCTTAACCGGCCCCGGAGAGGGAGGTGGGTAATTCATACTACGTTTTTGACATGAAAACAGTCAAAAATAGACAATTCTTTTTACAAAAATTTGGATAAAACCGTTATCATTAGATAATCAGGGAGTGAAAATGGCTAAAAGGACAGGATATCTCGGCGCTAATCTGCATCAGGGAACAGGACTGAGACTATGGGAGACCATCAATGAGGAATCCCGGCTCTACAACGACCATACCGTCTTCATCCTTCCCGGAGGAAGACTCGACTACAGGAAGGACGACGAATACCTCCGCAATGCCATCTTCCGCTACGCAACGTCGGAGAACCTCGACGGCGCAGTAGTGTGGGGGAGCACACTTGCCGGAGCCGTCACATGGGGCGATGTCGCCGCATGGACGAAAGAGCTCAGTGAGAAGATTCCTGTCGTATCACTCGGCATTGACGTTCCCGGAGTGCCCTCCATAAGCTACGATGCATATACCGGTGTCTACCGCATGCTCGAGCATTTCATAACAGTTCACGGTTACAGAAGGATAGTATTCCTCCGCGGGCCGGAGAATCATGATTCGGCATCATCGCGCTTCGATGCATACCGCGACTGTCTGAGAGATCATCATATAGAGTACGATCCGCTGCTGGTGTCATCCACATACTCATGGGGTGAGGGGACGGAGGCCATCCGTGAGATAACCGAGACCAACCGCCGTCTTCCGAAGAGGGACTGGGATGCCGTATTCGCTTCCTCCGACATGATGGCGTACAAGGCTTCGCGTTACCTCGAAGAGCACGGCTATCATATTCCCGACGACATTGCCATAGCCGGTTTCAACGACTCCCCCGAGGCCTTCCTTCCGTCCACCGAGCTTACGACTGTACGTCTGCCCGTGAAGGACATGGTGGAGCAGAGCTTCCGCACCATCCGGGAGATGGAGTCGAGGCCGGATGAGATCTACTCCTCGCTCTCCCTTCCGACTGTCAGCGTCTACAGACGCAGCTGCGGCTGCGCGGAGTCCTACGGCAGCGAGGAGATGGCCGGGGAGATCAGGTCGTTCGAGGAATATGAGAAGTGGGTGAACCTCCGCATGAGCCGGGGCGAGAGCGCACAGGCATTCCTCTCCCTCGTGAGATTCATATTCCCGGAGGGCGGAAGCATATCGGAGGAGACGAGGCGCCGCCTCGACGAACTCTGCTGGCGTTACCTCAGGCACGGCGGGACGATGAAATTCTTCTTCTCTGCACTCAAGCTTGCACGCCGCTTCTTCCCGGAGCGTAATCTCTCGATGGAGGAGATGGAGCTTCTGCATGTAATCATGATGGAGAACGTCGTCAAGGTGAACGCCGTATCGTCATTCCGCTCACGGGACATCAACAACGCACATAACGAGTTCACGAACAGGCTTCTGAGAATCCACTCGTACGTGGAGCTCAGCGAGGCGATGAAGGACTCCTTCCCGACGATGGGAATAGACAGAGCCTTCCTCTTCATCTACACAGAGGATGGAAAGTCGAGACTTGAGAGCGGATTCTCCGGTGAGAAGCTCTTCACCCAGGGGCTGGAGTTCTCCTCAGACCTCCTCTTCCCGCCGGAACTCGAGTACGAGATCCAGCGCGGGCTCTTCGTCGTCGAGCCTCTCTTCTACGAGAACAGCATCGACGGTTACATAATCCTCAAGAACCGTGACTGTCCGGCATCGATGCTCGAGAACATCCGCACCGACATCTCCTCCTCGATTATGGCAATCGACCTCTACTCGATTGCCTGCGAGAAGAGCCAGAAGGCCGAGGAGGCCGAGAAGCAGTCGAGCGAGTTCTATGCCCGTATAACCGAGGAACTCAAGGAGCCTCTCGACAATATAAGACAATCTCTCATGGAGAATGAGAAATGCAACAGAGAGGAGCTTCTGTCGGCAATCGTCAAGACGGAACACCTTCTGGAGCTGACGGCTGTCGAAAAGGGCGGCGTGACGCTCGAGGAGAGCTTTGTGCCGCTCTCCCAGCTTCTCGATATCGTGAGGGAGAAGGGAATCGGGGTCGAAAGTCCCTCTCCGCTTCCCTCGGTGGTGCTCGACCGGAATTCTGTCGAGGAGATAGCATCCTGCCTCGTATCGTACTACGGAAGCGGCATAACAGTCACAGTCACTCTTGCAAGCGATGCTGTCAATCTCCACTTCTCCGGTGAGCCTTTCTCCCGCGTTCCGGCGGTGACTCCGACACTCCAGTACGTCGAGAAGCTTCTCCTGATGCAGGGTGCACGGTTCAGCTTCATAAAGGATGCACTCGATGTGTATCTCCCGTACCCGTCGCTCTCGGGCGAGACTCCCGTCTCCGGCGGAGGAAAAGGCGTCCTCTTCATCTCGGACGACGAAAAATATATGCCGCACTCGATAGATGCCCCCACTGCGTTCATGAAGTATGACGACGTCATTCACGAGATAAACTCCATTTCATCCTATTCGGCACTCGCATGGGATGCGTCAAGGGTGAGCAAGCAGAGCGGCATCGCGATGAACCTTCTTCGCAATCACAAGGAAGCGAGAGAGATGAACTTCATATGCTTCGGCCTGACAGATGAGGCCATCTCCGTCAACGCCGCAGTCGAGGGTACGATTCCGACGGAAGGCAAGGGGTGCATCTACTCCTTCGGACCCTTCCCGAAGACGCTCTCGATCCTGAGGGAGTTTGCACCTGTCGAGGAAGTGAAGGACATAAGCGGAATAAAGGACGGCTCGTCGTCCCCGCTCTTCATCTTCTACGAAGTCGACAGTTCTGCAATCGATACCCTGAGGAAGGACAGAAGGTTCACAAAAACGCCGGTTCTCATCATAAAGGACCGTTTCAAGGTGGATGATATAGAGTCACTCAGTTCGACTCCGAACGTCCTCATCGTCAACACGTCGATTACCGAGGCCGAAGGCTTTGTCAGCCGTATAGTGGCGGTCTTCGGAGGAGAGGAGCTGCTGCCTCCTCTGACCTCCATCCTCGTCAAGAGGGCGATATGCTATCTCAATGACAACGCCACCTACTCGATATCACGCTGGCAGATAGCGGGGTCGGTGAACATAAGCGAGGACTATCTGACACGTATCTTCCGCAAGGAGATCGGAATAAGCCCGTGGGACTACCTCAACAGGTACCGTATCCAGATAGCCTCCCGCCTTCTTCTCGAGACAGGATCATCCATCAGCGAGATAGCGGCCCTCACCGGCTTCCAGGACCAGGCTTACTTCTGCCGCGTCTTCAGAAAGGTCAAGGGATTCCCGCCCGGAAACATCCGGACGCGCTAGTCTGAAAAGTGCAAAGTCCCGTTTGCAAATGTGTCCTTACTTTACACATACTGTGTTAAAGCGAGGACATTTTTCATGACTAACGAAACACTTTCACAGCTCATGGTGAGAAGCGTTCAGAAAAGATATCACAGCGGAATGATGAAGTGGCACTACGAGCACGGCCTTGTGCTCTTTGCATCGCTCCTTACTGCCGAAAAATACGGTATGGACGGAGTTGTCGAATGGGTGCGCTCCCTCTACGACCCCCTCATCGGGGAGGACGGAACGATTGCGACCTACCGCAGGGGCGAATACAACCTCGACCAGATCAATGCGGGGCGGTCTCTCTTCATTCTCTACGACAAGACGGGCGAGGAACGCTTCAGAAAGGCCCAGGACATCCTCCGCGAGCAGCTGAGGACGCAACCGAGATGCCATAACGGCGTCTACTGGCACAAGGAGATCTATCCCTGGCAGATATGGCTTGACGGCCTCTATATGGAAGGTCCCTTCAATGCCGAATACGGATTCAGATACGGAGACGAAGATGAAATCGAGGATGTGATCTCACAGCTCCTGACGACATACGATGTTCTCAGGGATCCTCAGACGGGACTATTGTATCATGCATACGACGAATCACGCGGTCAGAGATGGAGTGACGAGGTGACGGGATGCTCCCCCCACTTCTGGTCACGCTCGATCGGATGGTACATGATGGCGCTTGTCGACGTACTCGACTTCGTCTCTTCAGACAACCCCCGGCGCCAGAGCCTCATCGACAGGGTGAAGGCACTCTCGTCAGCCGTTCTTCCGTTCCAGGATGAAAGCGGCATGTGGTACCAGGTACCGGACTGCCAGGAGAGAGAGGGCAACTACCTCGAGACAAGCGGAACGAGCATGTTCGCATACACCTTCTACAAGGGAGTGAGAAAGGGCTATCTCGACGCTTCCTTCCTCAAGCCTGCCAAGGCTGCCGTCGACGGCATAAAGGAGCGTTATCTGACACAGGAGAACGGTGAGTATCATCTCGGAGGCATCTGCTCTGTCGCGGGACTGGGAGGAAACCCCTACCGTGACGGCTCCTTCAAATACTACATAAAGGAGAAGATCGCAGTCGACGATTTCAAGGGTGTCGGTCCTTTCATCCTCGCGGCTCTTGAAAGCGAGATCTGAACAAACCTTACGGTTACATGAAAAAGAGTGCGGAAAGACTGAGTTTTTCCGCATTCTGTCTTCCGACAGTAAAGGAAGAGTAAATAATCGGTTAATTATTTGATAATTCTCTTTGCGTTATTGCCGTAACGGCTGTTATAATCATTCTGTTTCCCGCCGGAGCTTTTTTCTTCCGGCAGGAAAGCGGAGGAAATAATGAACAGAATAAAGAGAATCGCTTTAGTTGCTTTCATGCTTGTCCTCAGCGTGACAATGGTATTCGCTGAAGGTGCAAAGGAGGCAATCGACGCACAGAAGGACATCGTCGTCCTTTATACAAACGATGTGCACTGCGGCATCGACGAGAACATCGGGTACGCAGGACTTGCCGCGTATAAGGCTATGATGGAGAAGGAAGGCAACAACGTTGTGCTCATCGATGCCGGCGACGCCATCCAGGGCGATGTCATCGGAACGGTATCGAGAGGCTCCTACCTCGTCGACATCATGAACGAGGTCGGCTATGACTATGCAGTATTCGGCAACCACGAATTCGACTACGGCATGGACAGACTCAACGAGCTTCTGAAGAAGGCTGATGCACAGTACCTCAATGCAACGATCACATATTCGGGCAAGGGCGAGAACCTTCTCTCCGACTCAGTCGCATATGTAATCGACCGCTTCGGCTACCTCGATGTTGCATTCATCGGTGTTTCAACTCCCGAAACCCTCACGAAGTCAACACCCAAGTATTTCATGGAAGACGGTGAATTCGTCTACTCCTTCGCAGCAGGCAAAGAGCTCTATGCTACAGTCCAGAAGTACATCGACGAAGTCAGAGACCTCGGTGCAGACGTAGTCATCCTCATCACACACCTCGGAGTCGAAGAGGACAGCGAGCCCAACAGAAGCTATGACCTCATCGCAAACACGACAGGTGTCGATGCAGTCATCGATGCTCACTCCCACACAGTCATGGAAGGCGAGAAGGTGAAGGACAAGGACGGAAAGGACGTCATCCTCACACAGACAGGTACCAAACTTCAGAATATCGGAAAGATGGTCATCAAGGCTGACGGCTCCATCACGACAGAGCTCATCAGCGAAGTCGAGAAGGATGCAGCCTTCACTGCATACATCGACTCCATCAAGGCCGAGTATGAAGCAGAGCTGAACAAGACTGTTGCAAGAAGCGACGTCGAACTTGCCATCAAGGACGAGACAGGCGCAAGAACAGTCAGAAACCAGGAAACAGCCATCGGCGACCTCTGTGCTGATGCTTACAGATATGTCTCCGGTGCAGACATCGCATTCGTCAACGGCGGCGGTATCCGCGCGGCAATCCACAAGGGCGACATCACGACAGCAAACATCATCTCCGTCCATCCGTACGGCAACATGCTCTGCATGTGCTATGCAACAGGTCAGGAGATCCTCGATGCTCTCGAACTCGGCAGCATGAACACAAAACTCGAGAAGGCTGAGAACGGCAACGCAGTCGGCGAAAGCGGCGGCTTCCTGCAGGTATCGGGTCTCAAGTACACAATCGATTCTTCGATTCCGTCATCGGTCGTCAAGGATTCCGACGGTCTCTTCGTAGAGGTTGCAGGCGAGAGAAGAGTCAAGGACGTTATGGTTGAAGAGAACGGAGAATGGGTTGCCATCGATCCGGAAAAGACATACACACTTGCATGTCACAACTACAAGCTCCAGGATATGGGCGACGGCTACACGATGTTTGCTGACAACGTCTTCATCCTCGACAAGACTATGATCGACAACCAGGTTCTCATCACATACATCAGAGATGCTCTCGGCGGAGTCATCGGCGAAGAATACGCTGCTCCTCAGGGAAGAATCACTACAATCTGAAAGTGATGCCGGCAATATCTCTCTCCGGTGCCGGAGAGGGATATATTTTTTCCATGTAAAGGGAAAACGGTAATATAATTGGTAAAAGCGTTTCAAACGCAGTAAAAAAGGAGAATACAAATGAAAAAGACACTCGCAATTATCATGATGGCACTCTGCGCTCTCATGATCTTCGCCCAGGGTGCTGCTGAAACAGGTAAAACAGCAGACTCCGGCAAAATCAAGGCTATCCTTCTCACAGATGCTACAGGTATCGACGACAAGTCCTTCAACGCAGCAGCATGGAGAGGAATGCTCGAATTCTACGGCGACAACGGAGAGGGAAGAGGAACACTCTATCAGAACGTCACGGCTCAGACCGAAGACGACTACCTCCCGAACCTCAAGAACGCTGCGGAAGGCGACTGGGATCTCATCATCACGACAGGATTCACATGGGCTGAAGCAACACAGGCTGCTGCAGGCATGTATCCCGATCAGAAGTTCATCATCGTCGATGTCGACTATCTGACGAAGACAGATAACCTCATCCAGTACATCTACGAAGAAGAGCAGGGCTCATACCTTGTCGGCGTTGCTGCTGCAACACAGGCTAAGGAAGACGGCATTGCCAATCCGAAGTTCGGTTTCGTCGGCGGTGTCGCAGGTGCTACAATCACAAAGTTCGAGATCGGTTACATCGAAGGCATCAAGAGCGTCTTCCCGGATGCTGAAATCCTGGACTACTATGTAAACAGCTGGGGCGACTCGGCAGGTGCAAAGACAGCTGCAAAGTCGATGTATGACAAGGGTGTCTACTGCATCTTCGCAGCTGCAGGCGGATCGGGCCTCGGCGTCATCAACCAGGCTAAGGAAGAGAGACTTGCAGGAAAGAACGTCTGGGCTATCGGTGTCGACTCCGACCAGTATGAAGACGGCGTCTACACAACAGGTAAGTCCGCTGTTCTCACATCCATGCTCAAGATGGTCGAGAATTCGACTCTCGATGCTCTCCAGAAGGTCCAGAACGGAACATGGAAGGGCGGCGTCGTGACACAGAACATGGCTAACGAAGGTGTCGGATACTCAACGGCTAATGCCGAACTCAAGGCTTCCGCAGTCAAGGCTGCAGACCAGGCTAAGGCTGACATCCTCTCGGGAAAGATCGTTGTCAACAAGACATACGCAGCAAGCAAGGCTGCAGGAATTGCTCCAGCAGGACTCGCTGCAATCGACGACTGATAAAATTAACGTTCAATCCATCGGCACGCTCAACGGGCGTGCCTTTGGAATATAAAGACAAGGTGATTCAATTGAGCGAATATGCAATACAGATGCTTGGCATCACCAAAACCTTTCCGGGTATAATCGCGAACGACAACGTGAACCTGGAAGTCAAAGAGGGCGAAGTACATGCCATCCTCGGCGAAAACGGGGCTGGAAAAAGCACCCTCATGTCCGTTCTCTTCGGCGCTTATCCCGCCGATGCAGGCAGAATTCTGATCCACGGGAAGGAAGTCAGGATTACGGACCCCAACGTAGCGACACGTCTCGGAATCGGAATGGTGCATCAGCACTTCAAGCTCGTGCACAACTACACGGTTACCGAGAACATAGTACTCGGCAGGGAACCCACCTCACGCGGGATGCTCTCTCTCAGAAGTGCCGAGAAGAAGGTCAGGGAGCTCAGCGACCGCTACGGGCTCCAGGTCGACCCGAGAGCCAAGATAGACGACATAACGGTCGGTCAGCAGCAGAGAGTCGAGATATTGAAGACCCTCTACTCCGACAGCGGCATCATCATCCTCGATGAGCCTACAGCCGTCCTTACACCACAGGAAATAGACGAGCTCATGGACATCATCCGCCTTCTAAAGAAGGAGGGTAAGACCATCGTGCTCATTACACATAAACTCAGGGAGATCAAGGCGGTTGCAGACCGCTGTACAGTCCTGAGACGCGGAAAATACATCGGTACCATCGACATCGACGGGAATACCAGCGAGCAGGAGCTTGCGACGATGATGGTCGGTCATGCCGTCAGATTCGATATAGACAAGGTCCCGTGTCACCCCGGGGAGGTTGTTCTCAGCATACAGAACCTCTCTGTCAGGGACTCCATCGGAGTCGAGAAGGTAAGGGATCTCTCGCTCGATGTCAGACGCGGTGAAATCGTCGGCATTGCAGGCGTCGACGGCAACGGCCAGACGGAACTTCTCTATGCCCTTTCGGGACTGAGCAGGGTCGAAAGCGGAAAGATATTCCTCAACGGCGAAGATATAACGGATCTCACCATAAGAGAGAGAATAGAGAAGGGTATGGGACACATCCCCGAGGACAGACACAAGCACGGTCTCATCGGCAGCTTCACAGTGGCCGAGAATACAGTCCTCAAGGATTTCTACAAGCCGAAGTATACGAAGAAGTTCAATATTCTTGATTACAGAAAGATTACGGAGAACTCCGATGCGCTAATCGAGCAGTTCGACATACGTTCGGGGCAGGGGAGCAGCACTCTCTGCGGCTCGCTCTCCGGCGGTAACCAGCAGAAGGTGATTGTTGCCCGCGAGATCTCCCTCTCTCCGGACCTCCTCCTCGTTGCACAGCCCACACGCGGTCTCGATGTCGGTGCCATCGAATACATCCGTAAGAGAATCGTCGAGGAGAGAGACAAGGGCAGGGCTGTTCTTCTCGTCTCCTTCGAACTCGACGAGATCATGAACCTCTGCGACAGAATCGCAGCCATCAGCAAGGGGCAGATAGTCGGCATCTTCAACGAAGGTGAGAAGACGAGCGCGGAAATCGGCCTAATGATGGCCGGTGTAAAGGCGAAGGAGGCCTGATAATGAAAAAATTGAAGAAAGAAAAGGTTTCCTTCATCGACTGGTTCCTCGACAGCAAGGGAGCGTCTTCGGTTGCTGTCGTCATTCTGGGATTCCTGGCCGGAGTCATACTTCTTTTATGTATAGGGAAGAACCCCAAGGGACTCT
Source organism: Lachnospiraceae bacterium (assembly GCA_963610485.1). Classification (GTDB taxonomy): domain Bacteria; phylum Spirochaetota; class Spirochaetia; order Sphaerochaetales; family Sphaerochaetaceae; genus Ornithospirochaeta. The sequence goes on along the minus strand of CAVDOI010000038.1, from coordinate 5,847 downwards.
TCGATGCCGTCTTCCAGTCAATCGTGGGGAAGGCCGGAAAGAACGGAAAGTGGAACTTCAGAAGTGTGGGCGAGACACTCGCATTCTCGATTCCATTTGTACTCTGCGGCCTTTCGATGGCATTTGCAAACAGAGTGGGACTTTTCAACATAGGTGCAGAAGGTCAGTATGCCATCGGTGCCCTCGCGGCCCATATATGCGGCGTCTGTCTTCCATCCTTCCCGGGACTCTCCGTAGTCTGTCTTGCGGCGGCTCTCATAGCAGGCTCCCTCTGGGGCGGAATCGTGGGACTCCTGAAGGCGAAGTACAAGGTCAGTGAGGTCGTCGCGACGATCATGCTCAACTACGTCGCACTCTATCTCTATCCTCTTGTCTGTCTCTATCTGCTTCCTGCCGGGACGGTCAACAAGACGAACCGCACGGCAGACCTCAAGGATACGGCGCTCCTGCACGACGGCCTCATTTCGGGATCCAGCCTCAACACCGGTATCTTCGTGATGCTCGTGATGGTCGTCATCTACTGGTTCGTCATGGAGAAGACGGCGTTCGGCTACGGCCTCAGGGCCACGGGATTCAACAAGGATGCCGCACGCTGCTCGGGTATAAACGACACGAGGAACACGACGCTTGCGATGGCAATCGCGGGAGCATTCGCGGGACTGGCGGGAGCAATCGTACTCCTCGGGTCCATCCGCTATTCCAAGATTCTCCAGAGCCAGGACAACTACGGCTTCATGGGAATTGCAGTCGCCCTCGTCGGCAACAGTTCTGCACTCGGGTGTCTTATCGCAGGCTATCTCTTCGGTGTTCTCAAGCAGGCCTATTCACTCATGCAGGGGACAGGCATTCCGAAGGAGGTCGTCTCGATCATCCAGGGTCTCATCGTCATATTCATCTCGTTCAGAAGCGGCCTCTCCATCATAAAGGATAAGAGAGCGAAGATCAGAATCAGAAAGGAGAATGCAGAATGATCAGTACACTTTCAACAATAATGATGCTTGTCGCACCGATTCTGATCATCGCAACAGGCGGTATGATATGTGAGCGCAGCGGTGTCACGAACGTGGGACTGGACGGACTCATGTCCATCGGAGCATGTACGGCCGCAATCGTGCATCAGCTTCTCGAACTCGGCGGCATGGCCCACAGCCTTTCGATCATCATCGCCCTCGTTTCGGCAAGTGTCGCATCCCTCCTCATCTCTGTCCTGCATGCAATCGCATCGATAGACCTCAAGTCGGACCAGACGATAAGCGGTACCGGTATAAACCTCCTCGCAACAGGTATTACGGTCTTTGCATGCCAGCGTCTCTACGGAACGGACCGCTCGGAAGCTTTCAAGATCGGTATGATCAGAGACTCCCTCGGATTCTATCCGACGCTCTACATCGCAATAGTCGTAATGGTCCTTGCATGGTTCATCCTCTACAAGACACCGTTCGGAATGCATCTCAGGGCATGCGGCGAGCATCCCGCGGCAGCAGACAGCGTCGGTATAAACGTAAGACGCACAAGGTACATCGGCGTTCTTTCCTCGGGACTCTTGGGGGGACTTGCGGGAGGATGTGCTGTCCTTACACAGACAATCCAGTACACTTCGACGTTCACGAACGGACGAGGCTTCATCGCCCTTGCGGCAGTCGCCTTCGGACGCTGGACTCCGCTCGGAGTCACAGGTGCGAGCGTGCTCTTCGGAGCATCCCTCGCCCTCAGTACGATATCTGCAATGGTGCCGGCTCTCAAGGTCATCCCCAGCCAGGTATTCAACATCATACCGTACCTCGTGACGCTCATTGCACTCGTCATCTTCTCTGGACGCGACTATGCTCCGGCATCCGTCGGTGTTCCGTACGAGAAGGGAAGTTCGTAAGAGAGGAAGAAAATGACACCGCATAACCGTGCTGAAAAAGGTGATTTTGCCAAGACGGTACTCATGCCGGGAGATCCGCTGAGAGCGAAATTCTGTGCAGAAAACTACTTCGATGATCCCCGGCTTGTTACTGACGTCAGAAACCAGTTAGGCTACTCGGGTTTCTACCGCGGCATGCCGATAAGCGTGATGAGTTCGGGAATGGGCGGCCCCAGTGCCGGCATCTACTCATACGAGCTCTTCACAGAGTATGACGTCGACAACATCATACGCATAGGAACGTCGGCGGGGCTTCAGAAAAACATGGAGGTCGGAGATCTTGTTCTCGCCCTTACATGCTCTACGGACGGAGCATGGGCGAAGCAGTACTCTCTCAAAGGCACCTTCGCCCCCTGTGTGGATTTCTCCCTCCTCGAGAAGGCTCTTGAAGCCGTAAGGGAGAGAGTCTTCCCGTTCCATGCCGGTATGATATTCTCCTCCGATTACTTCTCCTCATACAACGCACTCGGAGAGGGGGAATGGAAATCATTCGCGTTCATGGGTGCCCTTGCGCAGGATATGGAGACGATGGCTCTCTACTCGAATGCGATGTATACACATAAGAGAGCGCTCTCCATCCTCACAATGACCGACAACGTCGTCACGGGTAAGAGTTTCAGAGATGAAGAAAGGATGGAAGGAAACAGACGGATGATCGAGGTTGCGCTCGAAACCGCATACAAGGTCTATGAAGACAATGAAAGATAGTGCCGTACTCAAAGCGGCGGAGCGCCGCTTCGCCTGCAAGCATTATACTGACCGGAGAATAGAGAAAGCCGACCTCAGGGACATTCTCGAGAGCGCCCGCCTTGCTCCGACCTCGTTCGGCATGGAGATGTTCGACATCCATGTCTGCAGAAGCGGGGATATTATCGACGCATGCTGCTATCAGGAGGCGATGAAGACAGCCCCCCTGACACTCGTGATCACGGTAAAGACTGCAAAGTACTACGACCCCGACGGAGAGTTCGTCCGGGAGCGGGGGAAAAGGTTTCCCGGAACAGTCGAAGAGTACATCGAAGACTTCAGAGGCTACCGGGAATACCTCAAGGGAAGGGGGGAGCTCGATATGTGGGCGAAGAGCCAGGGCTATCTTCCTCTCTCGTTCATGATGCTTACTGCAGCCGAGAAGGGAATCGAGAGCTGTGCAATCGAAGGCTTCGAAAACGACAGACTGATAAAGAAGCTCGGACTCAATTGCTCCGAAGACCAGGTCTCCGTATGCCTCGCCCTCGGATATCCCGACGAGACGAGGGAACGTGTAAGAAGAAGTCTGGACGACATCGTAAAATACCATGGAGATTTCAGCTGATGAAAAGAAGAATCATACTCGATGTGGATACCGGCCACGATGATGCGATAGCAATCGCACTTGCCGCCGGACTCAGGGACGAGATAGAGATCGACGGCCTCATTGCGTGTGCCGGCAACCAGACGAGGGAGAAGACTCTCGAGAACACCCTCAACATGGCGGAAGCCCTCGGCCTTGAGTGCCCTGTATTTAAAGGGGCGGGAGGCCCGCTCGTCCGTGAGCAGGTGACTGCCGGCGACGTTCACGGAAAGAACGGATTTGAAGGTCCCGTCTTTCCTCCGCGTAAGAGACAGCAGGCCAGGGGCAACGGAATACTATGGGCTGTGGATCATGTTATAAACCACCCCGGTGAGATTACATATGTATCCGTCGGCCCGTGGACGGATCTTGCCGTCTGCATAAAAGCCGATGAACGCTTTGCGCCGTCGCTTAAGGAAGTCGTCCTCATGGGAGGTGCTGTCGACCACCCCGGTAACAGAACACCCAGTGCGGAGTTCAACGTCTTTGCAGACCCCGAGGCTGCGGCAGTCGTCATGCGTTCGGGTGCTCCTATCACGATGATGGGACTTGATGTCACACTCCAGGTATGTCTTACGCAGGAGGTGCTTGAAAGGGTGAAGGCTTCGCCCGACACAACCTATAAGGATATATTCCTCAGGAGTATGGCATTCTACATGAAGTCAGTATGCAGAGTGCCCGGCGAGATGCCGGCCATGCACGACCCGTGCTGCATTGCATACCTGGCTGACCCCTCGATCTTCGAATTCTCGTACCGCCCGATAGTGGTTGAAACAAAGGGCGATTCCACATATGGTAAGACTACAGGCGGCCTGGAGGACAGAAACCAGAAGACAAAGTTCGGCATAAAGGCCGATCCGGAAAAGTTCTGGGCACTCTTCTTCAAGGCATTCAACAACCTCAGATGAAAGGAGAAGAAGAAAAATGACAAGGACAATGGAAAATCTTAGAGAAAGTGCAGCGTACATCGAGTCGAAACTTGACGGAAGGAAGGTCGAACTTGCAATAGTCCTCGGTTCGGGACTGGGAGATCTCGGCGATGAGGTGAAGAGCCCCGTCATCATCGACTATAAGGACATTCCACACTTTCCTGTATCGACAGTACAGGGACATAAGGGAAGGCTCATCATCGGAGAGCTCGAGGGAAGGATGGTCATGTGCATGCAGGGCCGTTTCCACTTCTATGAAGGCTACTCGATGGAGGAGTGTGTCTATCCCATCAGAACCATGTTCCTCCTCGGAATAAAGTCGCTCATCCTCACGAACGCTGCAGGATGTGTCAACAAGAGCTGGAACGTGGGTGATCTCATGCTTATCACCGACCACATCAAGCTCTGCTCGGAGAGCCCGTGCAGAGGCGTGAACAACGACGAACTCGGCGCACGCTTCTTCGATATGTCGACAACGTACAGTAAAGAGCTCCAGCAGGTTGCACGCTTAGCTGCAGAGAAGAACAACATCACACTAAGAGAAGGTGTCTACATGTTCATGAGCGGTCCGAACTTCGAGACTCCCGCGGAGATCAGATTCGCACGTACCGCCGGCGCCGATGCCTGCGGCATGAGCACGGTCCCCGAGGCCATCGCGGCATCCCAGATGGGCTTCAGGACAATGGGTATAAGCTGCATGACGAACATGGCGGCGGGAATCCTCGATCAGCCCCTCAATCATCAGGAGGTTCTCGAAACAGGAAGAATCGTCAAGGCGAAGTTTACAGCTCTCGTAAAGACTATCATCTCCACATGGCCGGAGAATTGAGACAACAGATACAGCCGCTTCTCGTGAGGCGGCTTTATCAATTCTTGGATCCTGCTGTATTATCCAGCATAAATGCATGGCTGATAATCTATGAAGGGAAAGAGGAAGGCTTCATAATCCTGTATATCCAGCATGCGTTCTGGAGATCCATGCAGTCATAAACATCAGCTCTGAGGTTTCCCTGTGAAATACCTCAGGTTATTCTACGATATTTTTCTGGAAGCGGGTGCCGAATTGATAATTCTTTCAAGCAACTCTTCTGAGACCGGAGGCTTCACCTTGAATATGCCATACTCAAGACAAGTTTCGATGTAGTCTCTTTTAAAAAGTACAACTTCTTTGTAGGCAATATATGATTTATGCCTGATGAATTCATGGTCCCCGACATCCAGAATGCATGCCGGGTCATCAAGCTTGGGATTGTCTGTCCAGGATGTTACCATTACGCAGGGACATATGATTTCATTTCCATTACTTAATTTGTCCAGAACGACAATGAAGAGATGACGGTCATTTCCCGGATATTGATATAAGAATGTGTCCCCTGCCTTAACCATTGCATACCCGGTTTCTGAATGTCATGCGCTGTAATTGAGCGGAAAGCTCCAGATCAGACAATGCTTCTTCTTTCTCTTTCTCATCGTTCAGTGTTGCATTAATGATATCTTCAATAGAAAGAGGAATGCGGGAAATGCCGGGATCTTTCCATTCCGGGAAAGTATGCGTAATTTCGGAAAGTCTGAACTGGTTTTCTTCACTATGGTCATTATTAACCTTTCTCAGGATGTCCTTTTCTTCTTCCGACAGCATATCAAAAGAACAGTTCTGTCTTACCAGTTCTGCATCATAG
>CAVDOI010000037.1:0-16872 GCA_963610485.1 Lachnospiraceae bacterium | reverse complement strand
GGTGGCTCGGGTGCCTCTGGCAATCATATGGTGTTCCTATAATCTGTTCTGTCTCATGGGCAGATGACAGCACTTTCGATATCTGTTTTTCCGGGATAGAAAAAGGAAGCATCGTCGCTGTTTCAACTATTGGCTGTACTCAGATGAATAAAGGTCTTTTCCTTTGCGGTTACAAAAGAATGATGGATACAATAGAACCTTCACTCGTAATTGTGTATGGAAACTATATCGACGGCCTGTTCGGAGACATCATGCTGATTAACTACAAAGACAGTTTTTATGAAAACGATGAAGCAAAACAGCTTTTCTTATTTCCCGAGAAAAGAATAATAACAATATGAATGGGTGGACGAGGTTCTTTTTTAAATATTTCTTCTGGTGATTTTACATTCAATGAACGTGGACGGACATATCATTCTCTGGGCTTTGTTGATAACGTCGAAATTCTGATACGTAATCCAGGCATGTCCGTCAAAGCTCCGGAATATTCACATTCTTCCAATAGAGTGTACGCAATAATCCAGAATGGATGCCTGAAACACCTCGCATACTATGACGGTAATCACCGGCAGGTTGCCAGTATTGATTTTCTACATTTTCACGATGGTCTGAAGCCGCACAAGCATCTTTTCATGGATCATTCAGCCCCTGCATTACCGATAACCGAAGAAGAGTTCAGCCTGTCAAATAAAATAAGGAGGAAGTATAATCTGATATGAACGAAAATTTCACAACATTAGATGATTTCAGGAACGAATATTCCTACGGACGCCTTTTCTCATGGGAATCTCCTGACGGAGAAGAAAAATACATGGGGCTGGAATTCCTATATAAAGGGCATTACTACCGGTTCTGCAAAGAGCCGGACGGGCTGTTCCATGTTATGGAGATGATTACAGATAAGAAGAGTTATCCCGACTGTGACAGTTTCAGAGATATAGGATGGTACAAGTCAATGGATGAACTTATTGAAAGCTGTTCAATCTACACAGAGAGATTCAAGGACGTCATAGTTTCCCGGGAACTGGCCATTCTAAGCAAAGATTGACATTTATGATAATGTCCGAATTCGTCTGAGCAGTTGCCTTCTGAAATCCTTTAAGCAGAAAGTAACCACCATACATTATTGCCGATGTTAACTTACCACAAATTAAGCATTGAATCAAAACATACACTTCTTTGAAGACAAGGGTGCGAATTTTAAATTCCACCCTTGTTGTAGAAGTCGCATTCAATAGTAGCAAAACACTCTGTTATATTTCTTGATCAGAGCCAGGAGAATCTCACTGAATACATTCTCTCTTACATATCAATGTCTTTCAGGAATGGTTGAAGATACACCTTTAATTATGGAATCAGTTATGAATCGGATTCTGTCAATTGCAAATACTGACTCGTTTTTCTATCCGTGAAACTTCATTATACAATTCCGGAGAAGAAATTCTTGCTACTTCGATAGAAGTTTTCTGCTTGCCTCCCTTCCCTTTTCGGCAAGTTCCTCTTCGTCCCATCCGGTGAGGTGTCCGTCATAGACGACGAAGGATCCGTTGACGATTGTGTACTTCGTCTCGTGCTTCGTTCCGCAGAAGAGAAGCGATGCCGCCGGGTCTGTCTGACTTCCTGCATACTCGAGGCCTGACACATCGAATGCCGCGATATCGGCACCCCAGCCCGGTTCGAGTTTTCCGAGAGAGCCGAACTGGAGCACCTTCGCACCGTTCTCGCTCGCCATTCTGAACACATCACGTGCACTGAGACTTGTAGAGCCGTACTTCACCCTCTGCAGCAGGAGGGAGGCCCTCATTTCCCCGAGCATATCCGAGGAGTCGTTGCTTGCTGATCCGTCAACTCCGATTCCCACGTTGATTCCGAGGTCGAGCATATCCCTTACTCTGCATATACCGCTTCCGAGTCTCATGTTCGACGACGGGCAGTGCGCTATGGACGTATGTGTGGATGCAAGGAGCTCGAGTTCCCTGTCGTTGAAGTGGATGCCGTGTGCATAGAACACGCCTTCTCCTATGAGCTCGCACTCCTCCATGAGTTCGAGTGGCCTGAGGCCGTACATCCTGAGGCATGTCTCCTCTTCGTCCATCGTTTCGCATAGGTGTGTATGGAGCCCGACTCCGTACTTTCTTGCAAGCCTCGAGGATTCGAGCATGCAGCGCTTCGTAACGCTGAAGGGAGAGCACGGCGCAAGGACGATCTTGTGCATTGCAAGAGGCGCCGGGTCATGGAAGGTCTTTATGCATCTCTCACTGTCGAGGAGTATCTCCTCCTCGCTCTGTACGACGCTGTCGGGAGGAAGGCCTCCGTCCTTCTTCGAAAGGCTCATCGAGCCGCGTGTCGGGCTGAAGCGCATGCCTATCCTGTCTGCGGCCTCGAACTGGAGTGCCATGGCATCGCCTTCGAATCCCCTGGGGTAGACGTAGTGATGGTCAGTCGTACATGTACATCCCGTCTTTGCAAGCTCCGCCATCGCCAGCGATGATGATATGTATACACTCTCGCTGTCGAGGTTCTTCCATCTCTCATAGAGATAGACGAGCCAGTCGAAGAGCTTCGCATCCTGAACGGCAGGTATGTTCCTCGTCAGTGTCTGATAGAAATGATGGTGAGTGTTCACAAAGCCCGGAACGACGACGAGCGACGAACAGTCTATGCACTGGGCGCCTCTTGTCTCGAGGCTTCTTCCGATTTCCTTTACGAGGTTCCCCTCGATTCTGAGGTCGACTCCCGACTGACACGGCTTTGAAGGGTCTATCATGAGGGAGTATATGTTCTTCAGTATGATGTGTGACATCCTTTCTTTTTTCCTCCGTCTCTGATTTTACCATCAAAGATGGAGGCTGTGTGTTGCAATATCTCGCAAATTTCAAAAGAATAATAGACGGAAACATAAATGGCTGGAATCATTGATTATCTTGAGTGGCGCGGAGACCTTCCTCTTTCATCATACCCCTTCAATGAAGTCGACGGGGGCATACTTGCGCGCCTGGCTTATCTGAAGTTCGAACTTACGGGAAAAGAATGGCAGGGAGAGACGCTCGAAAAAGCTCTGAAAGCACTTCTAGGAGCACCGGAGGACAGTATGGGGAAGAACGACGGGGCGTTCATCGCGGCTCTCTCCTCCTCCACGCGCTTCTCGTCGCTGAGAGTTCTTGACTACACCTCCGTCCTTGAGAATGAAAGCCAGACGCAGTTTGCAGCCGTCACCCTCAAAGACGAGAAGAGCGGACGCATCTACCTCTTCTACCGGGGAACCGACAACACCATCCTCGGCCTCAAGGAAGACTTCAACATGTCCTTCATGACTGTCATTCCGGGTCAGATCAGGGCCCTCGAGTACCTTAAGACCATTATGGAAAGATATGACGGGACGCTTATACTCGGCGGTCACAGCAAGGGCGGAAACTTCGCTGTCTATGCCTCGTCCTTCATAGATGAGGAATCTCAGAAGAGAATCGAAGCCATATACAACTACGACGGACCGGGATTCGAAGAGAGCGTCATAGAGACGGAGGGCTACCGCAGGATTTGTCCTCTTGTATCCTCTTTCATTCCGCAGACCTCAATTGTCGGCATGATGCTCGAGCATGAGGAGAAGTATACTTTCGTCCACTCCTCCGGATCGGGGGTGGGACAGCACAACATCTACTCATGGGATGTGAAATGCACCTCTTTCGTGCACCTCGACGGCGTAGATCACAGCTCTCGCTTCATAGACGGCGCCCTGAAGTCATGGCTGAAGAACCTCGACAGGGAGAAGAGAGGCGAATTCATCGATGCCATCTACACTATCATGGAGGCGAGCGGAGCGGAAACGCTGAAGGAACTCAGGGATAAATGGTTCGCATCGGGCATAAAGATCATAAAGGGATACAGAAGTCTTCCCCCGGAGACAAGGAAGACAATGAACGAGGCAATGGGTGTTCTCTTCAGAAGTTCGAAGGAAAGCCTGAAGAATCTCAGAAAGTAGAGAAATACTCCTGGATCATCTCCCTTTCGGTTGTATGGGTAAGCGAAAGCTGCAGGAGGATCCTCGCCTTCGTAGGGGCGAGATTGTCGCCTATGATGATGTTGGGATAGATGTCGAACTTGTCATCCGGCACTATGATGCCGTTTCCGATGCGGCTTGTTCTGACAACCGGCACGGAGAGAGTTCCGACAGTATCGTTGAAGGCATTGGAGTAGTTGCCGTTACCGGCCCCGACAAGCACGATGCCGTCGGCGCGCTCGGCGCTTGTTCTGAGTATTACAGGGTCTGCATCCACATAGAAGAACACGATTTCAACCTTCGGAAGCGACGTGAGGCTGTCGACAAAGAAGGGAGACGAGGTCGTATGGGGACGCATTGACTGGTTGTAGAAGCGGATTTCGTCGTCGATTATGTAGCCCATCATGCCGAAGTCCCTTCCCCCGAATGCAGTGACCGATGTCGTCGAAAGCTTCTGGAAGTCCCTTGCGCCGTAGATGCTGTCGGAGAATACGCACATGACGCCCTTTCCCTTCGCCTTTTCGGAGGATGCCACGGCTACAGCCTGATAGAGATTCATCGGACCGTCGGCACTGGTTGCCGTACTCGGTCTCATGGCCCCTGTCACGACAATCGGCTTATCTGTATGACATGTGAGATGGAGAAAGTATGCCGTCTCCTCCATCGTGTCGGTTCCGTGTGTGATCACGAAGCCGTCGACAAGAGGATCGCGGCTGAGTGTATTGATCCGGCGTGCAAGCTCGAGCCAGTCTGCGGATGTGATGTCGTCGGAGTTGACATTTGTAATCTGGATCTCCCTGAGCTCTGCCAGATCCCCTATCCCGTCGACAGAGGAGGCGATGCTCTCTATCGAGAGCTGCCCGGGAACGTAGTTCGTCTGACTTCCCTTCCTTCCCTTACCCGCAATCGTACCGCCTGTTGCAAGTACGACAACTGTCTTCTTCCTCTTCATCGCTTCTCTTCTCCACAGAAATTGTAACAGCAAAAAGCCCTATTGAGAATTACCGGAAGAGTCTTCTCCTCCGCATTCCGGAAGGACGCAGTTCTCACTCCTTTCTTATTCCGAGGGCGGTGAGGGACATCGCCGACGCGAGGCCCATCAATATGATTATGGTCCCTGTCCAGGACAGTGTGACATCATAGATATAGCCGAAGCCTGTCGGGCCGAAGGATGCAAGGATATAACCGATGCACTGGCCGAAGGAGATCATTGATGCCGTATCATGGCCGTTCTTCCCGTATACGGAACATAGTGTGATCCCCATGCTGAAGGTCGCTCCTATCGAGAAACCGAAGAGGATCGTTCCCGCAACAAGCGCCACGGAGCTGTGGATGAAGTATGCCGCGGCCATTCCAGGAATGAAAAGAAGCGGCGTCAGAAGTGAAAGCTTTGTGATGTTCTTCCTTGTCGATACGACAGGAATGAGGTAGGCCGGGAAGAACGAAGCTATCTGCATGATCGTTATGAGAGAGCCCTTGTGTATCCTTAAAGGGCGTGTGGCACTGATTATCGTGGGGTACCATGTGAGGACGGTATAGAAGACAAGGGACTGCAGTCCCATGTAGAGGGCGACCATAATCTTGCGCTTAAGCCCGGTCTCCTCCCCTTTCAAGGCATCTTCCTCCTCGATCTTAAGGCTGTCGCTTCTGGAAAACGGCAGCGATAGCGCCGTTGCTCCAAGAGGAAAGAGGAAGACTGCAAGGAGTGCCAGATTCCAGTCATCGAGGGCGGATGCCAGGGGCTCTATGAATGCCGCCGTCGAAGCCGATGCCGCCGTCAGCGATGACGAATAGATTCCCATGAGTTTTCCGCTTCTCTCGGGATAATACTCCTTGAAGAATGCAGGAAGCGCGACATTCAAGAGTCCCGTTCCGAAACCGATCAGCACCGTTCCTGCAAAGAGGAGGAAGACGGAGCCGAGAGAGCGCACTACAACGCCGAAGGTTATCAAGGCGAACGAGAGGGGAAGGACCCTCTTCATCTCCATTCTGTCGCCGAGAATTACCGCTGCGGGAGCGGATGCGGAAAAGAGAAGAAGAGGAAGCGTTGTCAGCAGTCCTCCCTGGGCGCCCGTCAGACCCAGGCCCTCTCTTATCTCGACCATCAGCGGCCCGATGCACCCCATGGGAGAGCGCATCGCGAAAGCCGCGAGTACAATCATCACGAGGAGGGACAATGCTATCCCGTCCTTCTTTTCATTTCTGCTTTTTATCATTATCTGTATCTGTCACCTTTCCACGGAGGGCGGCTGTCATATTCCATAACAGGAGTTCCTGTTCTCTGTCACTGCCGGTCTTTCTGTGCACAGGCTCAACGGGGGTGACAACGCGGGGAGAGCCTGCTTTCTTCCACTCTTCAGATATTACCCCATACTCCGGCGGGTCTGCAATGAAAAGAAAAATGTCCTCCCCGGAAAGGAAGGACGAGTGTTGTTTCAATCTGATGGTTACATGGCTTCCAGGAACGGAACACCTATGACAGCGAAGCCGTTCTTCATTGTCTGGAGCACGATTTCGCATAGTGTGACACGTGCTGCGACGAGCTCGTCACTCTCGGCATTGAGTATGCGGTTGTCATGATAGTAATGGCTGAAGGTCTTCGCCATGTCGTAGAGGAATGTGGCTATGATGGACGGATCAAAGCCCTCGGAAGCACGCCTCAGGTACTCGGAGAACGAAGCCGTCATCATGAGGAGCGTCTTCTCGTCTTCGTTCGTCAGGAGGCTGCCGTCGAACGGAACGTCCTTCTTCTCCTCTCTGTACTTCCGCATGATCGACGATAGTCTTGCTCCTGTGTACTGGAGGTACGGTCCTGTGTTGCCGTTGAAGGAGATGGACTCCTTGGGATTGAATGTCATGTCCTTCGTCGGAGTGACCTGCAGAAGATAGTAGTTGAGGGCTCCGAGTGCGATACGCCTGCTTGTCTCGTCGACGTCGTCAACCTTGTCGGCTCTGTCCTTGGAGATGATCTCCTCCTTCGCGAGCTGTGTAAGTTCGCTCAGAAGATCGTCGGCGTCCACGACTGTCCCCTCCCTGCTCTTCATCTTGCCGTCGGGGAGATTGACCATACCGTAGGAAAGGTGATGGAGCTCCTTCGCCCAGTCGTAGCCGAGAAGGCCCAGACAGTAGAAGAGTACCGTGAAATGATATTTCTGCTCCGAAGCAACGACATATGTTAGTGAGTCGAATGGCCAGTCCTCGTGGCGCCTGATCGCCGTCCCTATATCCTGTGTCATGTAGAGCGTCGTTCCGTCCTTTCTGAGAAGGACCTTCTTATCGAGTCCTATCGGGGCGAGGTCGACCTGCACAGATCCGTCATCTTCTTTCTTGAAAACACCGCTCTCCACACCCTTGAGAACCTCTTCCCTGCCGTATTTGTAAGTCTCCGATTCGTAGTAGTACTTGTCGAACGAGATTCCCATGTTGCGGTAGCTCTCCTCGAGTCCCGAAAGCGTCCAGTCGTTCATCTTCTGCCAGAGCGCCCTTACCTCCCTGTCGCCGTCCTCCCACTTCTTCAGCATCTTCTGCGCCTCTGTGTCGGGGTCGACGAAGCCGGGTCTGTTTACAATATCGGGATCGGATGCCTTGAGCTCTTCCACTTCTTTCTCCCACTGTGCAAAGCGCACATAGTAGCGGCCGACGAAGTGGTCACCCTTCTCACCTGTACTCTCGGGGGTCTCGCCGTTACCGAATGTAAGGTAGGCAAGCATGCTCTTGCATATATGGACTCCGCGGTTGTTGATGAGGTTGACCTTCCTCACCTCCGCGCCCTGGGTCTTCAGGAGCTCGCTGACGGACTGGCCGAGTGAGTCGTTTCTCATATGACCCAGATGTAAGGGCTTGTTGGTGTTCGGGCATGAGAACTCGACCATCATCTTCTTTCCCTTGAAACTCTCGCCCCATCCGTATCCGGCTCCTCCGGCCCTGACTGCTTCCACTATCGACGAAGCGAGGGATGCCATATCGAGCTGGACGTTGAGATAGGGTCCTGCAGCAATCATCTTTCCTTCGGGGTGACTTCCCTCCAGTCTCTTCTCGATATCCTTCACAATCTCTGCGGGTGACTTATGTGCGCTCTTCGAATATGGGAACATCGGGAATGCTATATCGCCCATCTCCTTCTTCGGGGGGACGCCCATCGTAAGGGGTGCTATCTCATCTTGAGCCAGATATGCTTTCAATTCATCTTCTATTCTTTTTTTCCAGTCTTCTTTCAGTTTCGTTAACATTGTTACCTCAGGTCTTCTAATATTATCTTTTTCCATGAAGGAGAGTGAAGTCCCCCGTCACTGCACCCTGATGCTTATCTCGCCGCTCGAGAGAGCCTCCTCCCTCCCGTCGTCATACCTGACGAGAAGGTGTCCCGAATCATCGATGCCGTATGCAAAGGCGGGAGTTCTGAGCGTGCCCTTCACGGCCCAGATTCTCTTTCCTATGACGAAGCACTTCTCTCTGTAGATATCGAGGAAATCCTCCTTCTGTATCGAGATTATCCTCTTCGAGCACTCGGCTATGACCCTCGCCCTCGTCACCTCCGCTTCTCCGTCGGGATAGAACGACGCTGCTATATTTCTCACGTCCGGGCTGAGCTCGCTCTCTCTTGTGCGGAGGTTTATACCGCAGCCTATTACGACCTTGTCGAGTCTTCCCTCCTCCATGTTTACAATACCCTCGGTGAGGATTCCGACTGCCTTCTTTCCCCTTATGTAAATATCATTCACCCACTTGATAGAGGTCTTTATGCCCGTAAGTCTCTCCATAACCTCACTCACAGCCGTTGCAGAGGCTATCGTCACGAGGTCCGGAGATGCTATCTCCCTTCCGTCGAGAACGAGGGAGAAGTAGACTCCGCCGGAGGGGGATTCGAATGTGCGGCCCAGTCTCCCCCTTCCTCCCGTCTGACTCGAACATGTCACGACATATGGCAGCGCCGCACCCTCGGATGCTATTATCTTTGCGTCCCTGTTCGTAGACTGCGTCGTATCTATATAATAGACTCCGATTCCGCTCTCTCCGAACGAGGCGGTGAGAGTCTCCTTGTTGAGTACGTCCGGACTCTCCTTAAGCCTGTAGCCGTAGTGCTTACGGCTCTCTATTCCGATTCCCGTATCCTGCATCTTCTTCACTGCCTTGCTGACGGCCATCCTCGTTATTCCGAGGGCGCTGCTTATCGTCTCACCGCTTACATACCCGGGAGAATGCTCCTCGAGAAGTGATAATATTGTTTCTCTCGTATTCATAGGAAGAAGGATAGTTAGTAAACCGCAGTAAGTAAAGTAGTTGACAATAGTTTCCTCCACTTTTATCCTCGCCCTATGACTATACTCACCGCACTATTTACCGCACTCATAGCGGCAGGCTCGTTCATAAAGGTCCCGATCGGGGCCGTTCCCGTCACGCTGCAGACGCTCTTCGTCTTCATGTCCGGACTTCTTCTTCCCCCTCTCAACGCCTCTCTCTCTGTCGTCGTATTCATCGTTCTGGGGGTAATCGGCCTTCCGGTTTTCACATCAGGCGGCGGTATCGGGGCGCTGATCTCCCCCACCGGCGGCTTCATATTCGGCTTTCTCGTCTCCGCCATCGCCGGTTCACTTCTGGCAAAGAGAAAGCATGAGAGCATCGCCTACAACGTATTCGTCGTCCTCGTCATGGAAATAATCGTTTATCTCATCGGCATTCCATGGCTCAAGATAAACCTCTCGACGACATGGGCGAAGGCCTTCGCTGTCGGCCTTCTTCCCTTCATCCCCGGAGACGCCGTCAAGATTGCAGTTGCGGCAGCCGCTTCGAAGATCCTCTATCCTGAAGTGACGAAGCTCTCCCAGAGGCTCGGGGAGAGGGAGAAAAGCGGAGAAGAAGCATAACAGCCCCTCTCTTTCACAGTCTTCTTACTTCGATTATAATCGGGCCATGAAATTCGATTCATCTCCGTTTTTAGAACCGTATGTCTCTTCCTTCTCCCGTGTAAAGGAGGAGAGGGAGACCTTCCAGAATGCCCTTCTCCCGTCATGGGATGAGGTGAGGACGATGATGGAGGAGCTGAGGGTGCTGCTCTTTCCAGACTATGAGGAGATAACTTCCCGGGGCATGCTCGAAGCAGTTGTCTCGAGACATATGGAGAAGGCCTCCGACATACTCTTCCATGAAGCGGCTCTCGCATGGGCTACTCTCGGCATACCTCAGGAGGAAGCAGTAAAGAAGGCCGGGGAGATAACTTCCGCCCTCATGGCGGAGCTTCCCCGCATACGCGAGGAGCTCAAGAAGGACGGAGAGGCCGGCTACGACGGGGATCCCGCGGCAAAGAGCGTCAGGGAGATAATCCTTACCTATCCCGGCTTCAAGGCCATAACCGTACACCGTATAGGCCACTTCCTCTTCGAGAAGGGGCTTCCCCTCATTCCGAGGATGCTCAACGAGCTCGTCCATTCAGATACCGGTATCGACATACATCCCGGTGCCGAGATCGGCGAATACTTCTTCATCGACCACGGAACAGGCGTCGTCATCGGAGAGACGAGCGTTATCGGAGACAGAGTCAAGATCTACCAGGGTGTGACGCTCGGCGCACTCTCCTTTCCTAAGGACGGATGCGGGATGCTCCTGAGAGACCAGAAGCGTCACCCGACAATCTGCGACAGGGTCACGATCTATGCAAACGCCACCGTGCTCGGGAACATCACCGTCGGACACGATTCGACGATAGGCTCCAACGCATGGGTCAAAGATAACATTCCTCCTTTCTCAAGGGTCATCACGCCCGACACCAAGAACAGCATCAGTCAACTGAAACGACCAGAGGAAAAATAGAGGTCACAGTTCCCCTGTAGAGCTCTCCCTCGACTACGGGAGAGGATGAGAGAGAGACAATCCGGGCCTTCAGATAGTTTCCCGTCGTTCCGGAGCCGTCCTTCTCGGCGATAATCTCGACATTCCTTCCATTCTGCCTCTCTATGTAGGCGCGTTCCTGACGTGTGGAAAGCACTCTCAGCCTTGCCGCCCTCTCGTCCCTCACCCTCTCCTCGACAAAGAGGGGCGAGTTATAGAGGGGTGTTCCCTCCCTCGGGGAGTACGGAAAGACATGCATTGCGGAAAAATCATTCTCCTCCAGGAAGCGGTATGTCTCTTCGGCATCCTCTTTCCTCTCTCCCGGAAGTCCTGCTATGACATCGCAGGCGATGAACGGATCGTCCTTGATTTCCCTCAGTCTCTTTATTATGTACCTCACATGTTCTATCGAATACCTGCGTCCGATTATCTTGAGGACATGATCGGAGGCAGTCTGGATCGGGATGTGGAAATGTGGAAAGACACGCCTGTCGGCTATCGCGTCAAGAAGAAGATCATCCACTCCGTCGGGTTCCATAGATGAAAGACGGAATCTTATATCATCTCCGCATTCTGCCAGGAGCCTCTTCATGAGGCCTCCCAGTCCGTCCCCGCTGTGGTTGTAGTTCGTGAGATTAACACCCGTGAGCATTATCTCATGCATTCCCTCTTTCTCGAGCTTCAGCACTCTCTTCACGACTTCGTCGGCATCTAAAAATCTCGAGGGCCCGCGGACGATACGTGTCTTGCAGTAGCCGCATGCATTGTCGCAGCCGTCCTGCACCTTGATGTACGCACGGGAGTGATAACTGAAAGTTGAAGGGTTGTAGGAGAAGGCATCACTGTCACGGAAGGTGAATGATGAAACTCTTTCGTAGAGCGTCCCCTCCGGAGAAGACGAAAGAGAGGGCGCTATCTTTAGTAAGGACGGCTTATCTTTGAGAGAGAAGACGACAATGTTTCCTCCCAGCGCTTCAATGGACGCTCTGTCGTTTTCAGCGTAGCACCCCGAGACGATGACACACTCGGCAGAGAGAGAAAACAGGCGGATCATACGCCTTGCCTTCTGTTCTGCCTTACTTGTTACTGCACATGTATTTACTATGATTAGTCGGGCGTCCTTACTTTCCTTCGCGACCTCCCATCCGGCCTCTCTGAAACTGTCGGCCACAGCTTCGCTCTCGCACTGGTTGAGACGGCAGCCGAGAGTATAAATGTAGACCTTCACTTCTTCTCCCCCCTCTCGAGCATATAGCCGACGTTCTCGATGGCAAGCCTCAGAGAGTGACGCATGTCGCGTGTATAGGGGTTGTAGCGCTGGAGATCGCAGAAGAGAGACAAGGGGTCGTTGCATGTCTGCTCCACTATCTCGAGAAGGGCCTTGTAACCCTTTGTCGAGATGGCAGACGGTTCAAGTTTCATCTCGGAGAGGATCCTTCCGATGAAGTGTGTCACCCCCTGAGAGAATGCCGCCTCCCTGTCGTGCTCGTCGGGAGTCATTTCGATGACGCTGAGCTTCATAGAAAGAAAAAGCCGTTTGACAGTCTCGTATCTTTCATCTTTCTCCATCAGGGGACACATGACGAGAGGAAGGTTCTCCAGCCCGTTCTTTCCCGAATCGGGGCCGAACATCGGGTGTGTCGCTATCCTGTATATACCACTGTCAAGGTGCTTCTCCATCCATTCTGCCGGATATGTCTTCACGGAGCATGTATCAAGAACAATCGTATCCTTTCCGATTCTCCCCTTCACGCTTTCCAGTACGCTTTCGAATGCCGATATCGTGACGCAGAAGAAGAGGATGTCTGAGGTGAGAACCTCGTCCTCCTCCGCCGCCTCAACCCCCTCGGAAAGAGGATGGGAAGACCTCGAATAAGCTATGACACGGTTGCCTGTCCCGGAGAGGGAGGACGCCCAGAAGGAGCCGAAACGCCCCATTCCATATACACCAATCTTCATAGTCGAAGAATAGCGACTTTAGGGGAGGTCAACAAGGCCCTGAGTCTTAATAGTTCAGTTATGTGTCGGCGTTGACAGTTGAGCAACAGGGGAATTTGTACGATAATCATGAAAAAAAGAAAATTCACTGGAGGAATTAATAAATGGCTAAAGAATTTATGGTCGAGACAAGCGCAAGACACGTCCATGTCACACAGGAGACTCTCGAAGCTCTCTTCGGAGAAGGCTACCAGCTCACGGTAAAGAAGGAGCTCTCCCAGCCGGGTCAGTTCGCTTCCAACGAAAGAGTCACGGTCGTAGGCCCCAAGAAGGAACTGGCAAACGTATCCATCCTCGGACCATGCAGAAAGGCTGACCAGGTTGAACTGAGTGCAACAGACGCACGCTCCATCGGTATCGACGCACCCATCAGGGAAAGCGGTGACACAAAGGGATCGGGAAAGTGCACACTCGTCGGCCCCAACGGCTCTGTCGAGCTCGAGGAAGGCGTCATCGTTGCAAAGAGACACATCCACATGCAGCCGGAAGATGCCGAGGCATTCGGTGTGAAGAACGGCGACATCGTCTCCGTCCTCATCGAGAACGGCAACGGCAGAAAGACGATCTACGGCGACACAGTCATCCGTGTATCTCCTTCCTACCGCCTTGCAATGCATGTCGACACAGACGAGTCCAACGCTGCTTCATGCGCTAAGGGCCAGATGGGCACGATCGTAAAATAAGATGCACTTGTGAAATGCAGAGGCACCGTTTCCCGGTGCCTTTCTTATTGCCTATTTCCTTCTATTTTATTCAGATAATCACATTATGCTGGAATCAATGACAGCAGCAAGCTCCACGATCTTCTCTACAGGAAGCACCTCCGCCCTTTCCCCTCCGTCGAGGCCGGAAAGAGAAAGAATCTTCTCAACATAATCCTTTCCGTTGTTGCCGTAGAGAGATGACTGGAGATTGTTCCTCACAGTCTTCCTTCTCTGCTGGAAGATTGCCCTCAGGAGAGTGAGGAATGTTTCTCTGTGCTCTGACGGCACAAGACTGTGCTCCCTTCTCTTCATGACGACGACAGCACTGTCGACATTGGGAGAGGGCCAGAAACAGCCGCGTGAAAGCTTCAGTGCCATCATGTTCTCGTAATCTATCTGCGTGAGGGCCGAGAACGACGAATAGCTTTCGCTTCCGACCTTCCCGACCATCCTCTCCACGACCTCCTTCTGGAGCGTGAAGACCATCATCGGAGGAAGATAGCTCTCCTCTATGAGTTTTGCTATCATCACAGAGCCTACATTATATGGAAGATTGCCGATAATCCTTTCGGGAAGCGGAAGAAGTTTCTTCTTGAAGAGAGTCTTGAGGGCATCACCCTCGACTAGTGTGAAATTCTCCTCGTCGTTGAAAGCCTGTTCGTTGAGAATCTTCACAAATCCGTGGTCGATTTCGAAGGCAGTGAGATTGACGCCGTCTCTGAGGAGCATGTGCGTCACAGCTCCGAGACCGGGGCCGATCTCCCAGACTCTCATTCCCTCTTCGACTTCCATCAGAGAAACGAGCTTCTCTCTCATCGGAGCACTAATGAGGAAGTTCTGCCCGAACTTCTTCGTCATGGCAAGGCCGTTTGCCTTCAGAACTCTCTCTATCTCCACAGGACTGTCGTAATTAAGATTCCACATGGAAATGAGGATACCCTAAAAGAAGAAATAGAAAAAGGCTCATCGCCGTCTTCTTCTTTCCATAAGATAGATAAACGTCACCAAAGCAGTAAAGACGACCAGAATGGGGTAATACGCATCAAAGGACGCCGTTAGAGGCAGATACTGTGAGAATGTTCCGGAATTATTGATTATTCGTAATATAATATCGATTATTACATCCGATAAAGGAACAATGAATCTTAACATAGTCATCATGAAAAGTATCGTTATAAGAGGCATTCCGATTATCGAAAAGAGGAAGGAATACGGCTGCCAGAGACCGAAGACGGAATAGACTATCGGAGCGGAGGCGACTGTAGCGGCAACGCTCGTCAGTACTGCGACACCAATTGTCGAGACGAATGGAATCCGGCTTTTTTTATTCTTCTCCTGAGGCCCCGCAATGAAAAGAATCCCGGCAAGAGAGGTGAAGCTTAAGACCGCCGAGACTTCGTCGACATAACACGGAAAGAATTTGAGAAGAAAGACAAGAGAGAGTATGAAGCTGTAATCGATGCCGAAGAAAGGGATGAGAAAAACGAATATCAGAGATCTCATGAGCGACACTCTCATCCCTGCAAGATATACAAAGGCGAGGAGAATGAGGTTCTTCACTCTTCCAGCCTTCCTCTTTGACATAAACAGCGAAAGAAGAGGCATTACGGCTGCCGTTATGAACGATAGGTGCATCCCGGAGAGCGAGAGCATATGACTCAATCCCAGTTCCCTGACCCTCTCCTGGAGTGTTCCGTCTCCGTCGAGAGTCGTTCCCGTCAGGAGAAGCGATATTATATTCCCCCTGTCGCCCCGGGGAAGCGAGGCGATGAAGGCCGAGTTGAACTTCTGCCTTATCCTTCCCCACCTGTTCTTCGAGAGAACAGTCCCGCCTGTTGCAAGAAAATATGTATCCTGCATCCTTCCCTCCACATATACTCTGTCGCCCCGTGTGATAGAGAGGTCGGGTCCGATTACATATATCTTCCCCGATGCAGAAAAGTGATCACCCTTTTCATTTGTAACGCTTTCGCAGAGAATGCTGCAGCCCGTATAACGGTTCTTCTTCCTGCCGGGCTCGGTCACCACCGTTCCGTAAACAGCGCGTAATTCTTTTTCGTCTATCGGGATATACACAATAGTCTTCTCAAGGGATGAGGAGAATATCGAGAGAAGGAGAATCATGAAAAGGATCAGGAGCCTCACATTCTCCTTCCTTCTAAAAACATAGAGGACAAGAGTCAACAGAGCAATGCCTGCTCTGCTGAAGCTGAAGAGAGCGGGAACGAACGAGAGGAGATAGAAGAAGAGAAGAACAATAAGGTAGGTCATATCTGGGCTCTCCGGGATTGGAAGAAATGTCTTCCGATTCGACAATACTTTTCAGGCCCGGACAGGCCGCCCGGTCTGAAAGAGGGCACTTTCATCGGTGTTCCATTTTTGATTTCATATATTTCAGGTTTTTCATTCCGGACAGAGACAACGGCAATCTTTCCATTATATCTGCTGCCCTTATCGGTCTGTCTGCATACAGAGATGCAAATATCAGTCTCTGTGGTTTTGTCAGTTAGTTTTTCTTTTTGTAGCATGGTGTAAACCACATCCGCCCCCGACAATCCGTCCTTCAACTGCTTCTTGAACTGGGAGTATGCAATCGAGTTCATATTCTTGAATTCGATCAACCTTCCATTCATCAATGCAGCCGGAATCTCTACGGCCTTGATGAGCGAGTTTTCCTCCGTGAGGTCGATTGCATCATATTCATTGTCGCTGAATAGGATACTATCTTCAGTCTTATCACTTATTTCCTGAAACTCTTTGAATACTCCCTTACTCCCGACTCTCTTTGTTCCGGCAGTAATATCATCAGGTCCCAGAAGGGTGTCGTATGCCTTTGCAGTGTTCTCAACGAGAGGCACTGTATCTTTGAGGATGCCGTAAACCCTGTTCATTAACTGAGTAAGCTTCTCAAAGAGGCTTCCGACAGTCTGTGGAAGAGACTGCCGTATGCTTCTCTCTGAACGCCTGTATGCTTCGTAGAGATGCGCAAGGTTTTCATTCTGCGCGGCCTTCCAGCTGTCGGCATTGCTGTTATCCTTTATTGAGGATAGAGAAGACATAATCCTCTCGATATCCGCCTTCTCTCCCCAGACGCCGAGGTTCTTCATAATGAAGGATCCAATCTGCGCTCGTGTTACCTCGTTCTTGAGGGTTTTACGAATCTCATTCGCTTCCTTTGTTCTGATTGCCGTTACTGCCTGGAAGAGAGCGCGGACGAAGTCAGATACGTCTCTATTCTGTCCGGCAGATAATACATTTGCTGCACATTCTGCTTTCGAGATGTAAAACCCTGCATTCTCTCCCCCCGCTGCCGTCTCACATTTGATTGTGTCCGTTCCTGCGTCGGCA
>CAVDOI010000036.1:0-17012 GCA_963610485.1 Lachnospiraceae bacterium | reverse complement strand
GAATATAATCTTTCAGTATCTTGTTTGCCCATTGCCGAAACTCAATACCGCGTTGTGATTTAACCCTATAACCTACTGATATGATGACATCAAGATTGAAGCAGTCAACCTGATAAGTTTTTCCGTCTGCGGCAGTTGTTGCATATTTTGCAACAACTGCTTCTCTAAACAATTCACCCTCTTTAAATACATTACTTATGTGCCTGGAAACCGTCGATTTATCCCGCTGGAATAAGGACGCCATCTGGTCAAGTGACAACCATACAGTATCTGAGCTAACATTTACCGGAATACTTATAGCCTTGTCTTTTGTTTCGAAAATAGTAATCTCATTTGTCATATTTACATTCTATCAAAACAAATAAGAGAAAACAATTAGAGTTGTCTAGGTATTGTCAGCCTACAAAGACTCTTTCTATTGGATTTATTATAACCATTGAGCAAGAAGCAGCAGAAATATGATATCGATTGAACAGAAATCCGGGCTTATCCTGTGACGGAAAACAGGAAACGCCGCATACAATCCATCGTTTTTCATTCTTGGTTCCACATCGCAGCTGAAGAGCGGTAGTTGGACGACAAATCAAAATCACAAACCATCGTGAACTGCACCGGCTACTTCCCCTGACTGCTGCATTTGATTGCATCCGGGCAAAAAAAGAAGTTTTTCTTCACTAATCTCAGAAAACATGGGTTACAATTTGCTGGATAAACATACAAAGGAGAAGTTATGGACAGCAGACTCAATCCGCTCTTTACGCCGTGGAAGATCGGCAAGTGTGAAATCAAGAACAGAATCGTACTTACAAGCATGGGAGGAACCGACCTCTTCGGCTGGATGGAGAAGAACCACTTCGACAAAGACGGGGCCGAGTTCATCGTGCGCGTCGCCGAAAACAACTGCGGCCTTGTTCTTCCCGGCTGTCAGCCCGTCTACAACCCGATGTTCGGCCAGTGGCTTCACAGGAACAAGGGAATGTACAGAAAGCTGGCAGAATGGATGCCCGAATTTCACAAGACGGGAGCAAAGCTCTTCGTGCAGCTGACTGCCGGCTTCGGACGCAGTTTCACGATATCTGAAATGATGGAGAAGCTCTACACAAACCCCGTTCTCAATGTGCTGAGCAAGCCCTTCATGAACCTCGACAAGATTACGGCGAGCGCCTCCCCCTCTCTCAACCGCTGGTCCGACAAGGTGCCGTCGAGGGAGATGACGAAGAAGGAGATCGAGTACATGATCTACTCGTTTGCCGAGAGTGCAAGGCTGCTCAGGGAGGCCGACGTCGACGGCGTCGAAGTCCATGCCGTCCATGAAGGATACCTGCTCGATCAGTTCACTCTCAAATATGTCAACAAGCGCACAGACGAGTACGGAGGCTCCTTCGAGAACCGCTACCGCTTTGCCGTCGAAATCGTCAAGGCAATCAAGAAGGCATGCGGTGACGATTTCCCCGTATCCCTGAGATACAGCGTACTTTCGAAGACGAAGGGCTTCAGAGAGGGAGCGCTCCCCGGAGAAGATTACATCGAAGCGGGTCGCGACATGGCGGAGAGCGAGAAGGCTGCAAAGTACCTCCAGGATGCAGGCTACGACATGCTCAACTGCGACAACGGCACATACGATGCATGGTACTGGGCTCATCCGCCCATCTACATGCCGGAGAACTGCAACCTTGAGGATGTCGAACACATCAAGAAGTTCGTCACAATCCCTGTCGTCGCCGCAGGAAGGCTCGACCCCTACGTCGCTGCCGACGCCGTGAGGAGAGGCGATCTCGACGGTGCGGGATTCGCACGTCCCTTCCTCGCAGACCAGGAATGGGTGACGAAGCTCATCGAAGGAAGACCCGAGGATATAAGGCCGTGCATCCTCTGCCACAACGGCTGTTTCAACATGTGTCACTACAAGGGTGTTCCGAACGACCAGGATCTCTCTGACTCACTCCACCTTGCACGCTGTGCTGTCAACGCAGAGACCATGCAGTGGAAGAAGCACAGGATAATAAAGACGAAGGCGCCGAAAACCGTTGCAGTAATAGGCGGCGGCATCGGGGGAATGGAGAGCGCCCTCGTACTGAAGAAGAGAGGACACAATCCTGTCATCTACGAGAAAAACGACCACCTCGGAGGAACTTTCGTTCCGGCATCCGGTGAATCCTACAAGGGTAAACTCAGGGACCTCCTCGCATGGTACAGAAGAGAGATAGACAAGAATAAGGTAGAGGTCAGGCTGAATACCGAAGTGAAGGATATCGGATCCATAAAGGCTGACGAATACATCATCGCCACAGGAAGTAAGGCGAGATTCCTCAAGGGCGTTCCCGGATTCGAAAAGACAGTCGAGGCCTGCTCATTTCTTACTGGAACGGAGGTCGGTGAAACGGTTGCCGTCATCGGAGGCGGTCTCACAGGCTGCGAGATAGCATACGAACTGGCACTCCAGGGCAAGAAGCCGATCATCGTGGAGATGCTTGACGACCTCATCAAGCAGAAGGGCGTCTGTCTTGCGAACTCGTCGTATCTCAGGGAATGGTTCGAGCTCCACAGGGTTCCGGTATATCTCGAGACGACGCTCACCCTAGTCAGAGACGGCAGCATCACCTGCCGCAGGAAGGACGGAAGTACAATCGAAATCAAGTGCGACTCCGTCATATCGAGTGCGGGATACATCCCGGCCCCGCTTGAGAGAGAGGGAGGAAAGGTCCACCTCGTCGGAGACTGCCTCAAGGTCGGAAACCTCAGATCCGTCATCTGGCGTGCATACGAGGTTGCAATGAAGATCTGAGAAAAGGAATCAGGAACATCATCCCGTTCTCTTCGGACGGGATGTTTGTCTACGCCACGCTTCCCGTAAGCGGAGCATAAAAAACCTCCATAATCAGCTGCGCGGGAGGTCTGTTCATCCCCGCAATCCCGGCCTGAATACACATTTCTATGATGTGATACAGCGTACTGCTTCTACAGGACGGCTTCTCCGGCTGCATCACGATAGTATCCGCTTATATTTAGTACATACATTGTCAAAACTTTATCATTAGTGACACTGTCTCCTGGAATGTACTCTATGTTGTATTTTGCTATATGTTGTAGAATAAACTCATTCAGAACATTATGCGGACATTATCAGATTCTATAATGTCTGCACTATGTTCAACTGCACTTCGAACCAGCAGCCACGATATCTGCTTCCTCTCGGACCGTATGTTCTTTCAAGTGAAATACCCACCAAAACGGGACAACGGGCACCTCTGTGCCCGGCCCTATGAAGGTTTCATCAGTATTTTATGCCGTCATCTCTCGACATCGACACTTCCGTCTTCATGTACCGTTATCCTGTCACCTGTCCGGACATAAGAGAGGAACTCGTCTCCGAGATTGTCGACTGTCGGCATGGATGCATCCGTCCACACATCGCTGAGGATGGCACCTGCTGCAGCAAGGGAGTCTATCGGCTTTGAAAAGAGAAGGCAGGCCGGCTGACGAGCCATGCTTGAAGCACAGAAGAGAACAAGCCCGCCCGTCGTCGAGCCGATTGTCTGGGGCATGCATAGAGCACTTCCCGCCATGGCTCTGTTATATAAATCGGGATTGTTCTGGTCCGAGCACTTTCCCTCCCTGTCTCCGAACATCAGCGAATGCTGGTATGAGGCAAGCGTATTGAAGCCGTTTCTGCTGACAAGTGCGACTGCACTGACAGAACCCTTTACGACTGCTCTTCCCCTGAATGTCTTCTTCATGATCTGCCTCCTGTGATGATGGAGAGGAGTTCATCCTCCCTGTAGAAACGCGACGACGTGTAGGTGCGGAGCTTGTTCGAGCATGTAATCACCGGCATCTTGCCGCAGAGCGGATTGTTCATATACATGAGCGGACATATATGAGAGAGGATGACGCCCTCTCTTTCAAGTCTCTTTCCCTCTTCCGTCTTCTTGAAAGCCTCCATGACGGCGGGAGCCGCTGTCATGACAGTCGGTATCTCGACCTTGTCCCTCCCCCTCTTCTTCAGGGACGAATCTATCCTCTCGCTCCATGAGGAGAGCTGCCCGGAGGAAAGATGGGGACAGCCGATGAATGCAAGCCCGGGTTTTGCGTTCCTGTCCTTCCAGATCACGGGGTAGCTCTTCTCGACTCTCTCGAGTTCCGCGTCGTCGATGACGTATGTCCTGTACCCCGGAGAAAGAAGAGACTGTCCTTCTCTTACAGCCTCTGGCGTCAGATTCTCGATATGATAAAGGCCTACGGCTCCGTTTGACGCAGTCGCCGCACCGAAGTCCTTGAGGTATGCCTTCGCTTCGCTGTCGAGTGATTTGAAATAGGAGTCGAGCCCCCTGACATAGGGCACTTCCTCCATGACCTTCATTCCGATTGCAGATCCCAGAAGCTGCGCCTCGGGCTTCTTCGTCGTCCTTACATCCACAAGCCATGTCGCCTTTCTTCCTTCATCGGTCAGAAGACCGAAGAGGGGGACGCAGCCGACAATCGAGCCGAAGAGATCGAGGATGCCGGAGTTGCGGTTGCACCTTGCGCCCAGCACGCTGTTTGCATATACGACGGCAGAACTCTCGGCCCACGAAAGGATGTCACCCTCATGCGGGATGTTACCCACTTCGTCCATGTAGCATGTACATGTATATGAATCGGGGGAAAGCAGCCCCAGCTTCTCAAGCTGTGCGTCGTACTCCTTCTGCTTCGAATACATCACCTTGAAGAATACGTTCTGGAGAAATGTCTTCGGGAGGCACTTCTCGAGGGGCATCGGATCTACAGTGAACTTCTGTCCCGACACCGCACCGCCTTCGATGAGTCTGTCCATGAGGGCGTAGACCGGCTTCATTACAGATAAGCCGAACGAGGTGACAAGATGCCCGTATTGACTCGTGATGTCGACCATCTTCTCAGCGCCGAAGGTCTCGCCGTACATGACGAGGGTCTTCATGACCTTTGCCTTCACATCTCCCTGCTTTCCATCCAGGATCGCCTGCTGTCTTTCGGTTAAAACCATATTGTCCTCTTAATATATATATAAGATTAGCGTTTATCCGATTGTAACGCGTATTCCGGATCCGGGCCAATGATTTTTCTTCTGTTTTCACCTCACTGTGCTCCTGAATGGCGCAATACGTCATCCCGGGTGTTCTCTTTTGATATTTAACCAAGTTTACACGAGTGTTAAACTGGTTACTTCGAAGGAAAGAAGGCCTTTTTTTGCAAAAAGCGAAATAATTATGTTTTTACATATAAAAACACCATCTTTTTTAGGTATACATCAATAAAATAAAAAGTGTACCGATTTAGCAAAAGAAATCAAAATTTCTCTTGCAAATCTACTAAACCGGTGTAACATAGTGGATGGAAATGTAAATTAGGATCCTCAGACTGAGGATTCCGGAGGTAACTTATATGAAGAAATTTACAGCAGTACTTCTGGTTCTCGCTCTTGTCATCACAGGCGTTTTTGCACAGGGCGCAGCAGAATCTTCAAGCACAAAGAAAGGCAGCGTATACTGGCTTAACTTCAAGCCCGAATCCGATGCGGCACTCCAGGAACTTGCAGCAGCATACAAGGCTGAGACAGGCGTCGAGGTCAAGGTTGTAACAGCAGCAAGCGGAAAGTACAACGAGACACTCACAGCAGAGATGGCCAAGACTTCCGCTCCGACACTCTTCATCGTCGGTAACGAAGCAGCAGTCAAGGAATGGGGCGACTTCTGTCTCGACCTCACAGGCACGGCTATCGCAGACGAGCTCAACACAGATGCTTACAATCTCTATGACGAAGACGGCAAGCTCTGCTCTATCGGCTACTGCTACGAATGCTTCGGCATCATCGTGAACAAGGAACTCCTCGCCAAGGCCGGCTACGAAGTATCTGACATCAAGGACTTCGCTTCCCTCAAGAAGATCGCTGAAGACATCCACGCACGCGCTTCCGAGCTCGGCTTCGATGCATTCACATCAAGCGGAATGGATTCATCTTCATCATGGAGATTCTCGGGACACCTTGCAAACGTCGCTCTCTACTACGAAGCAAGAGACAACGGCTGGACAGCAGGTCCTCAGCCCGCAACACTCACAGGTGCTTATCTTGACAACTACAGGATGATTTGGGACCTCTATATCAACAACAGCGCATATGATCCGGCATCCCTCTCGACAGGCGGCTACGATGCAGAAGCTGAATTCGGCAAGAAGCAGGCAGTCTTCTATCAGAACGGCAACTGGGAATACAGTGCACTCACAGGTACTTACGGCCTCGATCCCGACAATCTCACAATGATTCCTCTCTACTGCGGAGTCGAAGGTGAAGAGAATGCGGGTCTCGCATGCGGAACAGAGAACTGCTGGGCAGTCAATGCCAACGCAAGCGCAGAAGATATCCAGGCAACAATCGACTTCATGGTCTGGATGGTCACTTCCGAGACAGGAACAAAGGCTCTCGCAGCTACATTCGGTGCTATTCCTTACAAGAAGGCAGCAGCAAGCGGCAACGTCTTCCTCGATGCAGCCAACGCATACAGCAACAGCGGCAAGTATGTCATGACATGGGCATTCAACTATACTCCTAACGTAGACGACTGGAGAGCAGGCCTGGTATCTGCAATGAACATCTATGATGCAAATCAGACAGATGCCAACTGGGAGAAGGTCAAGACGGCATTCGTCCAGGGCTGGGCTACACAGTATAAGAATACTCACTAAGCTCAATCTTGAAGGGGCGGGCTCAAAAACCCGCCCTTCTCTTTACTCGGCACCGTACCCGGACACAGATCTTTCCAGAACGGGAGATTAAATATATGGCTTCAAAACCTAAAAAAGCACACCGTATAGAGGGCGGACTCAGTTCCTCTCTCATCAAAAAGCCGATCAAGAGATGGTTCCCGCTTTTCATGGGACCGACGATCATATGTTTCTGCATCGGCTTCATCTGGCCCTTCATACAGGGCATCTATCTGTCATTCTGCCAATTCACGATCATCACGAAGACGAAATTCGTGGGATTTTCAAACTATATAAGGGCCCTCACCGACCCGTCGTTCATCCATGCCTTCTGGTATACTGCACTCTATACAATCGTATCTGTGGTGCTCATCAACCTCTTCGCCTTCGCCTTCGCACTCGCACTGACGCAGAAGATGAAGGGAAGCAACATATTCAGAACGGTATTCTTCATGCCGAACCTCATAGGAGGAATCGTCCTTAGCTACATCTGGTCGATGATCTATGACGGCATACTCTCGAAGTACGGCACATCCATCCTCATGGATGAGAGACTGGGCTTCTGGGGCCTTGTCATCCTGATGTGCTGGCAGCAGATCGGCTACATGATGATCATCTACATCGCCGGTCTCCAGGCAATTCCCGAGGATATGCTCGAAGCAGCCAGAATCGACGGCGCGTCGAGATGGCAGACGCTCACGAGGATCACTATTCCGAATGTGATGTCGTCCATCACGATCTGCACGTTCCTCGCCCTCTCCAACGGCTTCAAGCTCTTCGATCAGAACCTCGCACTCACAGGAGGTCTTCCGATCAGCTATGTCGACGGCAAGCAGGTATCGGCATCGGAAATGCTGGCGCTCAACATCTACTCGACATATATGATGACGGGAAAGAGCTCGAGAGGAACGGCGCAGGCAAAGGCCGTCATCTTCTTCATTCTCGTTGCTGCAATAGGACTGTTACAGCTCAAATTCACAAGGGAAAAGGAGGTACAGCAGTAATGGCTACACTCAAAGGCGAAAGAACAAGACTGGGGCTTCTCTCCCTCCTCTTCACAATCATAGCACTTGTGTGGGTATTCCCCGTATTCCTGGTGCTTCTGAACTCCTTCAAGCTCAACACATTCGTCAAGACCGACACATTCAGCTTCCCGACAGGAGAAGAATGGGCGGGAATGAGCAACTTCATCAACGGCATGACAGCGGGTAACTACCCTTATATCAAGTGTATCCTCTACTCGCTCTTCATCACCGTATCATCAACGGCGCTCATCATCCTCTGCACGAGCATGAGTGCATGGTACATCTCCAGAATCGACTCACTGATTTCCAGAATAATCTACTATCTCTGCGTCTTCTCGATGATCGTACCGTTCCAGATGGTGATGTTCTCGCTCTCCTTCACGGCTGACAGACTGAAGCTCAACACCCCCTACACCATTCCCATCATCTACCTCGGATTCGGTGCCGGACTGGCAATCTTCATGTTCGCGGGCTTTGTCAAGAGCGTACCCATCGAGATGGAGGAAGCGGCCACAATCGACGGCTGCGGCCCCGTGAGGACATTCTTCACGATCGTCCTTCCCGTAATGAAGCCGAC
The DNA here is from genome assembly GCA_963610485.1 of Lachnospiraceae bacterium. GTDB lineage: Bacteria > Spirochaetota > Spirochaetia > Sphaerochaetales > Sphaerochaetaceae > Ornithospirochaeta. The sequence goes on along the minus strand of CAVDOI010000036.1, from coordinate 8,693 downwards.
GCTCATATCTGTTTCGATTCTCGAGATAATGTGGGTATGGAACGACTATCTGCTTCCGTATCTCGTGCTCGACATCAACAAGTACAAGACAATCCCCATCCAGATCCAGTATCTTCAGGGAAGCTACGGCAGAGTCGACCTCGGAGCCACGATGGCAATGATTCTCATGGGAATCATCCCCGTCATCATCTTCTACCTCTCATGCCAGAAGCACATCATCAAAGGTGTCGCGGCAGGAGCCGTCAAGGGCTGATCAGAACCCTCAATCTTAATTGTTTACAGATGCCGCCTCTCAGGAGGGGGCGTCTGGAAGAGACAAAAACATGGAAAAACGTTATTCGGGAATACTTATGCCCCTCTTCTCGCTTCCCTCCCCCTACGGAATCGGGACGATGGGAAGAAGTGCCTACCATTTCATAGATTTTCTCGAGAGAAGCGGCCAGAGGTACTGGCAGATCCTCCCTCTCGGGCCGACGAGCTACGGAGACTCGCCCTACCAGGCGCTCTCGTCATTTGCAGGTAACCCCTACTTCATCGATCTCGACAGTCTCGTCGACGACGGACTTCTGGGTGAGTACGACGTCATCGGACGCAGCTGGGGAAAGAGACGGACGGAGGTCGACTACGGCGCCGTCTACTCCTCGCGCTTCGACGTGCTGAGAGAGGCATACAGAAGAGGAAGGGAACGCTACATGGAGGAGTGCGCGGCATTCCGGAAGGAAAACGGAAGCTGGATCGAGGACTGGGCTCTCTTCTCCGCTCTCAAGAGGCACTTCGGCATGAAGGGACTGACAGAGTGGAGCGACAGGAAGGCCCTGACGAGGGACGAAGAGACTCTTGAGAGATACAGAGAAGAGCTCAAAGAGGAGATTGACTTCCATGTATTCATACAGTTCCTCTTCTTCAGACAGTGGAATGCACTCCGCTCCTATGCAAAGGACAAGGGCATCGGGATAATCGGCGATATCCCGATCTATGTCGCACCGGACAGCCAGGACGTATGGGCAGATCCGACGCTCTTTCAGCTTGACGAGAACTGCATACCGAAGGAAGTCAGCGGAGTACCGCCCGACTACTTCAATGAAGACGGCCAGCTCTGGGGCAACCCCCTCTACGACTGGGACAGGATGAAAGAAGACGGCTACAGCTGGTGGAAGAAAAGAATAGAGGCGCAGGGAAAACTCTACGACATGCTGCGCTTCGACCACTTCAGAGGCCTTGAGAGTTACTACAGTGTGAAGTACGGAGAAAAGACGGCGCGTGTCGGCAGATGGGTGAAGGGCCCCGGAAGGAGCTTTACAGATACACTCAACGCCGCATTCCCGTCCATCCGCTTCACAGCCGAAGACCTGGGGTACCTGACGGAGGATGTAAGAGCCCTCCTCAGGGCTTCGGGATGGCCGGGAATGAAGGTTCTCCAGTTCGCATTCGATGAAAGGGAAAAGGGAGACTACAACCCGAAGGATTACAGCGAGAACTCGGTGTGCTTCACGGGAACTCACGACAACGTGACGCTTCAGGGCTGGATCGACGACGCGTCCAACGCCCCGTTTGTCGAGACTGCGGCAAAGAGACTCGGCGTCAGGGAAAAAGAGGACCTGAGGGAGGCTGTGATCAGGTGCGGCTTGGAAAGCGCATCGTTCCTGATGGTCGTCCCCATCCAGGACTGGCTGGGACTCGGCAACGAAGCGAGGATCAACACCCCCGGCTCCTCTTCCGGCAACTGGAAGTGGAGACTCGGCGGCGAGAGTCTTCTATCGGATGAGCTTGCATCGCATATCAGAGAGATGACCGCAGAGGGGGAACGGACAGTCTGAAAGACGGGGTGGGAACACCCCGCTTTTATTTATACGTTATTCTCACTTCAACATTTTTCGAAATACGTTAAAAAAAGCGGTAGAAACTTCGTTTTGCATTTATTAAAGAAGGATAAAACTATTGACGGACACCGTGTTGTTTCCGAAAATATAACGAGAAGGAGATTATAATGAAAAAACTCATAGCATTATTCTGTTTAGTATTCATTACATTCGCTCTTGCCGCTCAGCCTGTCAGTGAAGTCACGGCAGTCGAAGCACCGGCAGAGAGAGTTTTTGTTGATTCCTGCGGCAGAGAGGTGACACTCCCCGCCGAAATAAAGAAGGTATGTCCGTCGGGCGCAGTCGCAACGATGTTCCTCTCGGTCTTCGCTCCCGATGAGATGGTTTCCGTCAACTCAGCCATCAGCGAGAGCCAGGCAAAGTATCTTCCGTCACAGGTTGCATCGCTTCCGGCAACGGGACAGTTCTACGGCAGCAAGGCTTCACTCAACATGGAGCAGATTCTTGCACTCGACCCCGATGTAATCATCGACCTCGGTGACTACAAGGACGGCATAAAGGAAGATATGGACGCACTCCAGGCACAGCTGGGCATCCCCGTAATCTTCATTGAAAGCGACCTCGGACACATGGCATCGGCATTCCGCTCTCTCGGAGAGATCTTCGGCAAGGAGGAAAAGGGAGAGGAACTTGCCCTTTTCGTCGAGGAGACGCTCGCAATGGCTGCTGAGAATACAGCAAAGCTTACAGACGGGACAAAGAAGAGCGTCATGTACGCAACAGGAAAGGAAGGCCTCAATGTATTTGCCGGGGGTTCGACACATGCTCAGGTCATCTCCCTCATCGGTGCAGACAACGCCATAGTTCTCGAGAACTTCTCCAACAAGGGTACAGGCGACTCCGTCAGCATGGAGACTGTGCTTCTATCCGATCCGGACGTAATCGTATTTGCTTCCGGCTCCGTCTACTCCTCCGTCTCGGGAGACAAGGCATGGAACGAACTCGATGCAGTAAAGAACGGGAAGTACTATGAAGTTCCGTCATCTCCGTACAACTGGATGGGCAACCCGCCCTCGATGAACATGCTTCTCGGCGTATGGTGGCTCGGAAACCTCGTCTATCCCGACCTCTATTCCTACAACATGGTGGAAAAGGCACAGGAGATCTACAAGCTTCTCTGGGACTACGACCTCTCGTACTCTGAAGCAGAAGCACTCCTCTCAAATTCCACGCTGAAGTAACAAACTGTCTTCAGGACAGTGTACTCTCTGTTGACAACTTCACTCCCTTCGGGAATAGTATGTTGACGGAGAGTTTTTTATGGCCGAAAAGTCCGGTGATGTTCTGAATGTGTGCACAGAAATAGGGAGGATCCTCCTCGAGAACGGAGCCGAGATATCGCGGACGGAGGATACGCTCTCGAGAATAGCGAACTATTACGGCGTCACCGAGAGCGACTTCTTCGTCCTCACGAACGGCATCCTCTCATCTGCAACAGATACGGCGGGCACGAACTCAGCACGCGTGAAGTTCATCCCCTCGAACTCTGCAAACCTTGCAAAGGTCACTGCGATAAACCAACTCTCGAGAGAGATATGCAGCGGAAAATATACACTCGATGACGTCAGGAAGGAGATAAGGCGCATAGACGCCCTCCACAGCGAGCCGGGGCTCCACATAGTCGCAGCAACGGCCCTGGGCTCGGGGGCCTTCTCCCTCCTCTACGGCGGAAGACCTGCCGACGCCGTGAGCGCCCTGACTGCGGGTCTCATCCTCGGCCTCTTCGTGGAGTTCATCGCAAAAAGGCATCTTTCGAAGATCACAACGAACATCCTCGGCTCGGCACTCGTCAGCGTTATCTGTCTCTTCTTCCACCATCTGGGCTTCAGCAGCAACATGAACGCCATGATCGCCGGCTCCATAATCCCCCTTATACCGGGGGTGCCCTTCGTCAACGGAATCAGGGACATAGCGAAGGGCGACTACCTCTCGGGTGTCGTCAGACTCCTCGATTCCATATTCGTGTTCATATGCATAGCCGTAGGAGTCGGTACGGTGCTTGCACTATACTCGAGACTTCAGGGAGGGCTGTCGCTGTGAGCTGGTATGTGATTCTCGCCTCCTTCTTCGGCACCATTGCCTTCTCCGTCCTATACAACATACCTCCCCGCAACTGGCTCGGGTGCGGCCTCATCGGAGTTGCCGGCTGGATAGTCTTCTCCCTCATCAGAAACTACGTGGGGTACGGTATGGCGATATTCATCGCCTCATCCGTCGTGACGTTCCTCGCGCGACTCTGTGCCGTGAGGAAGAAGACTCCCGAGATCGTATATCTCATAGCGGGTATCTTCACCCTGGTTCCAGGAGCCGACATATACTGGACGGTCTACTATATAGTATCGGAACAGATGGACAAGGCCGCATCAAGCGGAAGCGATGCCCTCAAGGCATGCCTGGGGATGGTACTCGGTATTGTGATAATACACGAGATCCCGCAGCACATCTTCTTCGCACTCGCAGGAGGAAAAAAGGATGAAGGAAGGAAATAAGGCCGTCGTCATATCGATAGACGCGATGACAGGAACGGACTATGACGAACTCTCGAAAAGAGATACGTTTTCATCGCTTATCCGTCACTCCTCGCTTGTGGAGAACATCCACACCCTCTGGCCCTCCTACACCTACCCCTGCCACGCAGCAATAATCACCGGCTGCTACCCCGGAAAAAGCGGAATTTTCCACAACGAGAAACTCGACATAACAAGAAAGAAGAACGAGTGGTTCTGGTGGGAGAAGGACATAAAGAGAAAGACGATCATCGGGTATGCGGAAGAAGCGGGTCTCACAACAGCCGCGATAGGATGGCCCGTAACGGCCGGAGGAAAGGCCGACTACACGATTCCCGAGATATGGCCGCTCGAGGACACACCCGACGTGGAAGGAATGTACAGAAGGGCAGTATCTGAAAAGGCATGGACTGTATTCGGGCACAACAGGGAGTGCCTCGTGGAGAGGAAGGGCCACTATTACGACATCTACACGACGGGAAGCGCGGAGGAAATCATCAGGAAATACAACCCCGACCTTACACTCATCCACCTCTCCGCTCTCGACTCCGTGAAGCACACATCCGGTTCAGCCCCCTCCGTTCTCCGGGACACATACGATTATGTGAACTCATGCCTCTCGAGGATTGTCAAGGCATCCGTTGACGCCGGAACATATCCGGATACGACCTTCTTCCTCCTCGGAGACCACGGCCAGATGGACATAAAACGCTCCTTCGCCCTCAACAGAGTCCTTGCCGGCAAGGGTTTCATAACACTCAAGAATGACAGAATCGAGAGCTGGCGCATTCTCGCTCATCCATCCTCGTTCTCGGCAGAAGTATATCTCAACGGAATAAGTGAAAAGGAAGCCGTTTCCGTTCTTGAAGAGATCAGGGAGGAATACCCCGGAACATTAGAAAGAATATATTCCTCATTCGAAGCGGAGGAGATATATCATCTCTCGGGGTCCTTCAGCATCGTAGTCGAAAGCACCCCGGGCACATACCTCCCCTTCTCCCCCTTCCTTCCCGTCCTCAAAGACAGAACTGACGGACCTTACTCCTCACACGGCTACGCCCCGGAAAAAGGCCCGAAACCCGTATTCGCAGTATGCGGAAAGGCGGCGGCAGACGGCGTCAGAATCCCCTGGGCGAGACTCGTCGACGAGGGACCGACAATACTCTCGCTCTTCGGCATCACAATGGATGGGGATATCGACGGCAGGGTAATCGAAGGACTTTTGAGATGATTCCGTTATACCCATTATGAACAGCACACACAGACATCGGATGATGAAGCGGGATTCCGTCACGGGAGTCCCGTATATTTTTCAAATCATACGATGGATAAGACCCTCGTACCGTATGATTCAAGCTCAGTCAAATCTAATCGATATGAAAATAACTTTTATCTATTACTTGTTTTTCTTGCAATATTTTTTAACGGGTTTATCATATTTAAAATTCATTTTTATAAAAAAAGGAGATTTTTATGAAAAAGACTTTAATAATTGTTTTACTCGCTCTTCTTTCCCTTTCTTTTGTCTTTGCACAGGGTGCAGCGGAAAGTACAGAAAAGACCGAGAGCAAGAAACTCGTTCTCATAACAGCGACGGCTGCTGACAACCTGAATGCTGTAATTCCTCGTTTCGAGGAGAAATACGGAATCAAGGTTGAGACAATCACTGGAAGCACAGGCGAGGTTATGGCCAGAATAAACGCCGAGAAGGATAATCCGTCATGTGATGTTACATGGGTCGGTGAATACCAGGCGCTAACGGCACAGGATCTCTTCGAACCATACATTGCATCAACTGACAGCGAGTATCCTGAGGAATACAGGAACAAGAGCGGTATCTTCACTGCAGTGAACGGCACATGCCCTGTAATCATCTGGAACACAGAACTCGTTCCGAATGGAATCAAAGGCTACAAGGATCTTCTCGACCCGTCTCTCAAGGGAAAGATTGCATTCGGCGATGCAGGAACATCATCATCCGCGTACAACCATCTTGAAAACATGCTCATAGATTTCGGAAACGGCGATGTCGAAGCCCAGGCAGGATGGGATTTTGTCGAAGCCCTTCTGAAGCAGCTTGACGGCAGAGTTGTCAACAGCTCTTCTGCAACCTATAAGGGCGTCGTATCCGGCGAATATGCAGTCGGCCTTGCATGGGATGCCCCTGCTCTCCAGCTTCTTGCATCGGATACTCCAAATGTCGATTTCTGTTACATGGAGGAAGGCGCAGGCAGCAAGCTCAGCGGTATCTGTATCATAAAGGGTGCAGCCAACAGTGAGAACGCAAAACTTCTGGCAGAATTCCTCTCAAGCAAGGAAGGACAGGCTCTTCTTGCCGAGAACAGCGCTGGTGCATGCCCGGTAAGGACAGATGTCGAGCTCCCCGCTTCCAAAGAGATCATGAAGACAGCGAATATCTTCGCAATCGATTCAGTCTGGTCAACAGGAATCAAGAAGTCAGTCCAGACAAGATTCACAGACCTGCTGACATCAATCGTCAAGTAATTACCAGGAAGGTAGTCAATATGAGTGTATCCATAAGCATAAGACATGCGGTAAAAAGATATGGGGAGAATACGATTATCCCGGACCTGTCACTGGAGATCAAGGAGGGTGAGTTCTTCACGCTTCTGGGTTCATCCGGCTGTGGAAAGACAACACTGCTGAGAATGATAGCGGGTTTCAATTCCATAGAAGGGGGTGAATTCTATTTCAATGACAGACTGATCAACAATATCCCCCAGAATAAGCGCAATATAGGAATGGTATTCCAGAATTATGCGATATTTCCTCATATGACTACCTTTCAGAATGTCGCTTTCGGCCTCGAGGAACGGAGAATCCGGGATCCGGAGAAAACAGAACGTGTAAACGAGATGCTTGAAATGGTCCAGATTTCCTCCCTCAGGGACCGCAAGCCGCAGAATATGAGCGGCGGCCAGCAGCAGCGAATAGCTCTTGCAAGGGCCATCGTCATAAGACCCGACGTCCTCCTGATGGATGAACCGCTTTCAAATCTCGACGCAAAGCTGAGGGTCGAAATGCGCTCTGCCATCAGAGACATCCAGAAGAAGTCGGGCATAACGACTGTCTACGTGACACATGACCAGAGTGAAGCTCTTGCCGTCTCGGACAGAATCGCAATAATGAACAGAGGCGTCATAATGCAGACAGGAACCCCCTGGAATGTCTACAGACACCCCGAGAACCTCTTTGCTGCAACATTCATCGGAGAGAGCAATATCATCGACTGCACTCTACGAGAAGACGGAAGCGTCTGCCCCGACGGAGCGGACTTCTCGTTCGAACTGCCGCGTCTTGACAGAGAGAAGACGACAGGCGGAGATGTAAAACTTTCCGTCAGACCGGATGAATTTGAGTTCTCGTCTTCCGGGATGAGGGGAAAAGTCATCGACAGGACCTTCCTCGGAACGAGTTATGACTATATAGTCGAGCTTGAAAACGGCAGAAAGGTGAAGGTCAGTGTCAAATCGTCCCTGCCTCCGAGAGAGAGCGGTGAGACTGTATTCCTCTCATTCGACAGGAACCTTGTAAATGTTTTTGACAGTGAATCTGAAAAATCCATGATGAACGATATTGCTTAGGAAGGAGTGCTGAATATGGTGAAAAGCAGAAGACGCTTCGACTACTGGAGTCTGGTCACCCTGGTCTCCATACTCTTCTTCCTTGTCTTCTTCATCTATCCTGTGTCGAAGATATTCGTCAACAGTGTGATAGACGAAGAGACCGGCAGACTCTCCCTTTCCGCTTTCAGGAAATTCTTCAGCAGACAGTACTACACGGTAACAATACTGAACAGCTTCAAGGTAACCCTGGCTGCTACACTCATAACAATGGTCACCGGTACATTGATGGCCTATATAATGAGAACTGTCAAAATAAAGGGAAAAGCTGTCATCGACATGATAGTGATAGTTTCGATTCTCTCACCTCCGTTTATCGGCGCATATTCCTGGATCATACTTCTCGGAAGGGCTGGAATAATCACAAAGGCATTGAAGAGCATCGGAATTCCCTTTCCCGGCATTTACGGCTTCTCGGGAATACTCCTGGTCTTCGTCGTAAAGATGACACCTCTCATGTATCTGTTTGTATCAGGTGCACTGAAGAAGATGGACGCCTCCCTCATCGAATGTGCGGAGGGCATGGGATGCAGGGGACTGAGGAAAATGAGGAGAATAATCCTTCCTCTGATTCTTCCGACCATTCTCAGCTCCGGTTTTCTCGTCTTCATGAGGATATTCTGTGATTTCGGAACACCGATGCTTATAGGTGAAGGCTACAG
>CAVDOI010000035.1:0-17603 GCA_963610485.1 Lachnospiraceae bacterium | reverse complement strand
ATACTACACAGCGATTACCGAGCTCAATCTCCCTTCTACTTATAATCCTGCACCAATAGATTCACGAGAGAAAAACATTGCATTCTGGACTAATTTTAATCTGGAAAAACTGACAGTAACAGAAGGAAATCCTTACGTCAAAGCTGTGGACGGACTACTGTATTCAATCGATGGAAAGAAACTTGTCGGTGTACCTGCAGGAAAAACAGAGGTAACTATTCTGGAATCAGTTGAAACAATCGGAAGGGAAGCTTTCAGATATTGGACGGGAAAGGAAGTTACTCTGCCTGAAAATGTTACGACAATAGAGAAACAGGCTTTTGAAACCAGCAAGTATCTGGAAGCAGTGAAAATGGGTTCCAAAGTTGAAAGCATAGACAGTTCGGCTTTCAACTACTCTCCCTGGTACGGAGAAAAGCTCACAATTACAATCAACAGAGCCGGGAATTCGGTTCCGGGCTATGAAAACGGCTGGAGAACCTATAAATCATCTGATATACCGATAGAAATCGTATGGACCGGTACTTCCGGCAGCTGAACAATAGAGGGTACTGACTTAGTACCCTCTTCTCTTTCATCGATGCTGATTACTTTCCGTCACGCTCGATGAGGACCCTCACGGCTTCGACAGCGACGCGGATTGCTGATTCCGTATCATGCAGCTTGGGGTTGTCCATGCCGAGCTTCTCCCTCTCCTGGTTGCCGACAGTGAAGAATTCGCTGCCGCACCTTGCTCCGAGGAACGAGGCTACCGTGAAGAGCGCCGCGCTCTCCATCTCCGAGGCAAGGACCCCGAGTCTCTTCCACGCCTCCCACTTCGCTTCAAGCTCGTAGCTGACGGGCATTATCGAAGGATCGTGCTGGCCGTAGAACGAGTCCTTGCACTGCACTACCCCTACATGATACTTCACACCGAGGCGCTTTGCCGCTTCGACGATGGCATTGACGACTTCATAGGAAGCGACTGCCGGGAATTCGATGGGAGCGTATTCACGGCTTGTGCCCTCCATCCTGACGGCACCTGTTGCTATGACGCAGTCACCTCCCATGACGGGAATTGCAATACCGCCGCATGTTCCCATACGGATGAATGTATCGGCTCCGCACTTATATAGCTCCTCCATTGCGATGGATGCACTGGGCCCCCCGATTCCCGTGCTCGTGACAGAGACCTTCACTCCGTCGAGGTATCCCGTGTATGTCACGAACTCCCTGTAGTCTGCAACAAGTTCTGCATTATCAAGATACTTTGCAATTAGCGGGACGCGCTTGGGGTCGCCCGGAAGTATGACATAGCGTCCGACATCTCCCTTCTTTATTCTGAGATGGTACTGTATTCCCGTACCGTTCATGTAATCCGACATATCGTTCTCCTTAAGAAAGACTCATTATAATGCAGGTCCGAAAAGAAAAAAACAACTTTATTCAATCGAGGCTAATCACTATAATGCACCACATGAAAGAATCCTCCTCTGCGCTCATACTTCTTCTTACAGCCCTCATCTGGGGGTCGACATTCGTCTTCCAGAGTGAAGCTTCCGCCTCCGTGGGCCCCTTATGCTACAACGGTCTCAGGATGCTCCTGGGCTTCATCGTCCTTCTTCCCCTTCTCATCAGAAGCATTAAGGGGAAAAGCGGAAAGGAGATGAAACAGCTGATGAAAGACGGCTTTGTCTGCGGCGTCCTCCTCTTCGCCGCCTCATTCTTCCAGCAGTACGGGATCGGATTCACGACGGCAGGCAAGGCCGGATTCATAACCTCGCTCTACATCCTCATCGTTCCCGTGATATCTCTGATGTTCGGGAAACGCAACACACCCAGGACGTGGCTCTGTGTTGCAGCGGGACTTATAGGTGCATTCCTTCTTTCGATAAACGGCAGAGAGGGACTTGGTAAGGGAGACGCGCTTATCTTCATATGTGCCGTCCTCTTCTCCCTTCACGTCATGTTCATCGACCATGTAAGTCACAGGTACAGAGGAGTCGAACTCTCTGCCGTCCAGTTCTTCTTTGCCGGTGCTCTTGCATGCATCATCTCCCTGATATTCGAGAAGAACACGACTGAAGGAATAAGGGAGGCACTCGTTCCCATCCTGTACGGAGGAATAGGATCATGCGGTATCGCATACACGCTGCAGATAATAGGTCAGAAGAACATGAATGCAACAAAGGCGACTCTCATACTCTCGCTCGAGAGTGTCTTCTCCGCCGTCGGAGGTGCGCTCATTCTCGAGGAGACCATGACGGCAAAGGAAATAACGGGAGCCGTGATTCTATTTCTTTCAGTCGTATGCGCAGAACTTCCCGAAAGGAGGAAGGTTATTCCTTCTTCAAGGTAACGTAGGTCTTCCCCATACCGCCGTCCTCGGGAAGGGCGAAACGGTAATCCTCGACATACCTGTTGTTTTTGAGGTACATGTGAACACCCTTCTGGAGTATGCCGTCACCGTAGCCGTGTATGATCGAGAATGACGGAAGTCCCGATAGTAGCGCCGCTTCTATCTCGTCGTCGAGGGCCTTCTCGGTCTGGGAGAGTGTATAACCTCTGACGTCGAGTACATACTTCGCCTTCTTCTCCCCCGACGAGAAGTGTGATACGTCCACTCTCATCTCGACAGGATCCGCATGGACCATCTCACGGTTCCTTATTGTCATTCTGAGGCCGTTCTCGAATGCAACGACAGAGCTCTTTGCATCCTTTATTTCGACAATCTTTCCCCTTGTCCTTCCGCTTCCGCAGAGAACATCGTCACCGACCGAGAAGGATGAGGGAGATGCTGTCTCCTCTCTATCCTCCTTCTCTTCAATCTCCTTCCTGACGTCCTTCTCCTTGTCCTCGATCTTCTTTATGAAGGATTTGACGGCCTTTGTCTTCTCCTTCGTAAGAGTCCCGGTTCGGACGGCCCTGACGAGGTTCTCGAGCTCCTTTCTAGAGGACGAGAGATAGTCGTTGAGGTCTTTCCATCCCTCCTTCTCGGCTTCGAGCAACTTTTTCTCAAGCGCCTTTCTCTCCGCCTCGTACTTCTCTCTTTCCTTCTCGAGAGCCCTTTTTTCAACGGATATCTCGCTCATCTTCCTGTCGAGTGTGCGGGATTTCGATAGAAGCGATGTGATGATCGATGCCGACGTCATACCCGAATCCGAAAGACTCTCCTCTGCTTCGTCCGTGATCTCCTTCGGCATACCCGCCCTCTTTGCCGTGCTGAGGGCATGACTGTCCCCGGGAATTCCCTCGAGAACCCTGTATGTCGGAACGCCTGTCTTCGTATCGAACTCCATGCTGGCATTCATCATGTCGGGACTTGTATAGGCGTAGCCCTTCACGCTGTTGTAGTGTGTTGTACAGATTGTGAGGGCCGAACGCGGGGAGAGGTATCTGAGTACGGAGAGAGAAAGGGCCGCACCCTCCCCGGGGTCGGTGCCGGACCCCAGTTCGTCGAGTATGACGAGAGATTTCTCCGTGACGTTCTTCGTTATGTATGCGATGTTCGACATATGCGACGAGAATGTCGACTCCTCGTTCTCTATGCTCTGTCCGTCTCCTATATCTGTAAGGACGGAGTCGAAGATGGGAAGCGTGCTTCTCTCGTCGGCGGGGATGTAAGACGATATCTGATTGAGGAGCGATAACAGCGCAACAGTCTTCATCGTGACGGATTTTCCGCCGCAGTTTGCACCGCTTAGTACCAGCACCTTCATCGACGACGGAATATGAACAGATATCGGGACGGCCTTCTTCCCCAGGAGCGGATGGACGGCATTGATAAGTCTCACGTCCTCCCCCCTCTCTATGTGCCTGCAGTTGTTTCTCTTCACCCAGAGCGCGAATGCATAGTGGAAGTTGAAACGGACTACATACTCCGTCATCTTCTCGAGGTACCGCGTTATTCCCCTCACGCTTTCGCTCGCGTCATGGAGAATCTTTATCTTCTCGAGTCTGATTGCCTCCTCTGCAAGGACAACCCTGTTGTTGAGATCGACAAGCTCGAAGGGTTCGACATATGTCGTGTTGCCGCTCCCGCTCTGCCCCGAGACATAATAAGCGCCGCCCTTCCTGTCCTTCGTGAAGATGGGGATGACGACACGTTCATTACGGTAGATGGGATTATCGTTCTGGACTATCTGGCGGTTCGAGGAGATGAAGGACATCGAATAGCGGTAACGTTCGGCCTTGGTCTCCTCCCTCTTCTTTATGAGGGGCCTGAGCCTCGGGTGTTCGGGATTGACCTCGCCCTCTGGGGTGAGGGATGTGAGGATGTTCTTCTCGATCTCTCCGAGTTCTACAGGGTACAGTTCATCCTTCTTCTCGAATACGGAGAGAAGGTATGATGAATGGAGAAACTCCCCCGCCCTGTAGATATCTTTCCCGTCGATGTCTCGCCTGGTCTCTTTTACAAAATCGAAGAGAGAGGAAAGGGAGGGAAAGTATTCAAGGTGAACACCGTCATCGAGGCGCGAGATGATTTCGTCGATACGCCTGTAGCGTTCGTCGAGTATGCTCTCGTCCGTCGTCACCCTCTCGCTTGTTATGTATGCCCTGCCCTCGTCGGAGATGGAGTACTTCCTCACATCCTCGAGAATGATGTCGAGCTCGGTATCTCTGACGGTGCGCGCCCTCATTTCCTCCTCCTCTCCCAACGGGGCCGTATAAGAGAAACCGATTCGAGGGTCTTGAGGTAGCTGAAGTATCTGTCGCTGTTGATCTCTCCCCTTTCGACCTTCTCCGGAATGACACATCCCTCCTCCCCGTTATGGAGGCAGTCGGGATAGAGGCACCTCTGAGATCTGAACTCTGGGAAAGAATCGCGAATAAGCTGAGGTTCCTCGATCGGGACCTGTATCTCCCGCACGCCGGGTGTATCGATAATATTCAGGCCCTTCTCCATGAGGAATACCGAATGGTTTGTCGTATGGCGTCCCCTGTTGTATTTTTCACAGAGTTCGTTAGTTTTCAGCGTCGTGCCGAGAAGCGTGTTGATGAGGCTCGATTTTCCGACGCCGCTCTGTCCCACGAAGGCCGTAGTCCTGCCCTCGAGCATTTTCTTCAGCCTCTCGATTCCCTGTCCGTCTGCCGATGAGACTGCAATACAGCTGTAGCCGAGCTTTTTGTAGAGTTCATACCTCTCCTTCTCGTCCTCTGTAAGTCCGTAATCAATCTTGTTGAGGATGAGAAGGATTTCACTGTTGAAGGTGCAGCATATCGCCCTGTCGACGAAACGGGGGCGGAATGGGGGGGAGAGCGCGGAGAATACGATGGCCGTAAGATCCTGGTTGGCGCATATCGTCTGGTTCCTGTCCTCCTTGAAGTTGAAGCGGACGAACGAGCTTCGTCTGTCCTCGACCTCCGTTATGAGGGCTTCGGCCGGGCTGTAGCATTCGCCGTGTACGTAGTCTCCGACCACTACAGGATTGTACTCACCTTCCTTCGTCCTGAGTTTCTTTCCCTTTATTCTGAGTGTGTAGATACCGCCCTCATCCGAGAGTGCCGTATAGAGATTGTTGATTGACTTCAGGATACGGAATCTCATTCGGCCTCCAGTCCCTCGGAAGTGAGGATATCTGAAAAACGCTCGGGAAGCGGAGAGCGGAAGACCATCTTCTCCCCCGTCCGCGGGTGCGTGAAGACTATCCTCTCTGCGTGGAGCATGAGTGTTGCACCGGGATACCTCCTGTCGGGACGCGAGTAGACGGAGTCACCGAGCACGGGGTGTCCGATCGAAAGAAGATGGACCCTTATCTGATGGGTGCGTCCCGTATAGATGCGGAGACGCAGGAATGCATAGTCCGCATTCTGGGATACCACCCGGTATTTCGTAAGTGCGTCCTTACCCTCGCTCTTCTTATCTGTGACTGTGAACTTCCTGCGGTTGTTCCTGTCACGTGTTATACGGCGTTCGATCGTCCCCTCCGTTGAAGTGAAGAAACCCTTTGCGATTGCAGCATAGTACTTTTCGTTGGTGTGCTCACTGAACTGAACCGAAAGCGCAGCGTGCGCCTCCCTGTTCTTTGCAATCACCATGACGCCGGATGTATCCCTGTCGAGACGGTGGACGATCCCCGGCCTCACGGCATCGTCTGATGTCGAGAAGTCTTCGCCGTAGAGAGCAAGGAGGGCATTGACAACTGTTTTGTCGGGGCAACCCGCTCCGGGGTGCACAGTCATCCCCTGCGCCTTGTCTATCACGAGGATGTCGTCGTCCTCGTAGATGACAGTGAGGGGTATCTTTTCCGCCTTCAGGCCCTCGAAGACCTCCTCCGTGTATGAAATACATACCTCATCACCTTCTTTGAGAGAGGTCGACTTCTTCGCCGTCCTTCCGTTGACGGTAAGAACAAGCGACGGAAGGGAGAAGACCGAGCGCGGAATTCCGAGCTCGAGGGAAGCCGTCCTGTCAACTCTCCCCGGGGACTGCGATATGAAATGATAGGATCTCTCTTTCGTCAATTCTGCACCCTTCCAAGTATCCAGTCGATTGTTGCCACTGCTATGCTGAGTCCTGTCGCGACCGACAGCGATATCACGGCGGTCTTCGTCGCCGATGTACTCCCGATGACGTTCATCCCCTGGAGTGCGCTCACTGCCAGTGTCGATATGGGGAGGGTGAAGACGTAGGAGCCGAAGAAGAGAATCTCGGCACGTCTCATCTCGTTCGACCATATGGGGAACTCGTCCTCCCCGTACGATTCATATTCGTACTTCAAGGTCGAATGCTTCAGCGTCTCTGAAAAGAGAGACGATATCGAAAGAGATATTATCAGTACGATGATCAGCGCTTTCTTCAACGTCTTGCTCCGAATATGGCACTGCCGATTCTGACTTCGGTGGAACCGCATTCAACGGCCTCGCGCCAGTCGGCACTCATTCCCATGCTCAATACAGTAAGGGGATGGAATAGGTTTATCTCGTCAAAGAGCTCTTTCGTGTAACGGAAGGCCTTCTCGTTCTTCTCCCTGTCGCCTCCGAGGGGACCGACAGTCATAAGGCCGGTGAGATTTATATTCGAGAGTGTTCCGGCTTTCCTGACAGCTTCGAAGAGCTCTTCCTTCGTTCTGAACCCCGACTTCTGTTCCTCTCCCGAGGAGTTGACCTCGAAGAGGATCTCCATTTTCTTACCTCTTAATCCTGCTTCGTGGTCTATCTTTTCCAGAAGCGGTATGGAATCCACGCTCTCTATTCTGTCGGCAAATTCGACAGCCTTCTTAACCTTGTTTCTCTGAAGCTGCCCGATAAGATATACCTTCATGCCTTCCGGACGGGGGAATCGGAACTTATTCACCATTTCCTGCACCCTGTTCTCGCCGAAGAGTCTCGCTCCTTCCCTGTATGCTTCCATTATGTCTTCATACGGCTTTGTCTTGCTTACGGCAAGAAGAACGACGGAGGCTTTGAATGCTCTGACTTCATTGTAAACTTTAATGTAATCAGTCATTTTCCTCTCCCCTTTTCCTGTTGATTGCCTTCACCTTATCCCTGTATTCCATCTTGAGTGCCTTCATGCGGGTTCTGTACTCGAGAACGGCGTCCTTTCTCTCTTCAGCCCACTTCTGCATGCTTCCAAGCTGCTTTCTGAGCTCTGCACCCTTTCCCTGCGCATTCGGGAATGCAGAGAGAATACGGCGGTACGTCAGGCTGAAACGGCTGTTGGAATCGAGAGTCTCCCTTGCCATGCGCGCCCTGTATTCACGCTGCGCTTCGGCCTTTCCGGCCTGTGCATATTCCTTCGCCTTCTCCTCGATCTCCCTCGCCTTCTCGACGGCTTCTTTCAGTGCCTTCCTGAATGCGTTCATCTTGATGACGGAGAGGGTGAGGTCGACTGCAAATAGAAGCCGCAGCACATCGGCCAGATAGTACCGTACGAGGGCGGGAACAAGATCGATGAGAGTATCTATCCAGGGCTGCACCAGGTACACAAGAGATATGCTCATCACGCCGAAGAGCGTTGAATTGAGAAGGCATACCCTCCCGTTTATGTTGCAGAAATGCTTCGAATAGTCCCAGAGTTTTATCGAGAATATCTTCTCGAGTCCCCAGGAGCCTATGTACTCGACAATCGATGTCAATATGATCCCAAGGAGGAAAACCAGCACAGGATAGGACTTGAGCGGAATGAGGAATATGTTGACGATGAGACCTCCGAAACCGTAGATCGGAAGCCACGGGCCGTAGAGAAAGCCTCTGTTCACAAGACGCCGCTTCCCGACTGAACAGTAGACGACTTCACATATGTAGCCGATGAATGCATAGATGACGAATGTTAAAGTATACCGGGTCAGAAATTCCTCTGTCACACTCCACCTCGCTCTTAAGAATAATCAATTTGTTCTCATATGTCGATAACGGGGTGAAAAAAGACCAGGCTCAACCTGGCTTTCAAGTGGAGGATACAAGGATTGAACTTGTGACATCCTGCTTGTAAGGCAGGCGCTCTCCCGCTGAGCTAATCCTCCAAAAAAAATTGTATGCGGTCGAGAGAACTCGAATCTCCAAGCCCGTTAAAGCACTAGCACCTCAAGCTAGCGTGTCTACCAATTCCACCACGGCCGCAAGACAACAACGATATATTAGGTATTTAGAATGATAGTGTCAACAGATAAAGCTAATTTTTCTGCTTTTTTATAACTCCTTCCTTTATAAGGAATAAGAGGAGAACCTCAATTCTGCTCTCCTCACAATTCCTTACCAATACGTAACTTATTTCATTCGCGGGTCGCTGAAGTCCTGGTAGTCGATGTCGGGGAATATCGCATTGCGCTTCTCCGCATTTATGAGCCATTCCGTATTGACCGTATTGCGGCTCATGGATACGTTGACGACATTGAACGAGGAAATATGATCCTCGATCCTCTTCTTCGCGTAACTGACGGATGTGTTCTCGTGCATGATGCTCGGCCAGTCGGAGGCCATTGCAAGCAGCAGCTCGCGCAGGGACTGGTTCAAAAACCTTCTCTTGAGTGTTCCCTGGTTGGGGAATCTCTCCGTCAGGCGGTGCATTCTTTCAATCGCCTTGAAGAGATGGGGATAAATGAACGAGTTCGATGCATCGAGCCAGCTGTCGGCTCCGCCGTGGCGGCCCCAGCTAGATTCGTTGATCGGGATGTTGTCGTACTCGCCGGGCGTGTTGATGATGGACGACGGATAGTCCATGCGGTAGTTCTCACTGTCGGATGCGAGTGCTCTGATAAGAGTTTCGAGGAAGTAGATTCCCTCATACCATCTGTGCCCGAAGAGCTCGGCGTCGAAGGGCAGCGTGAATACGTGGTCCTTTATGCCGCATGCATCAAGGAGACTCCCCTTCTTCCTTATATTGTAAAGGAAGTTGTCCACATGCAGGGACGCCTTGTCCTGTGCCTTCTCGAGAGAGTAGAAGTTCTTGTTCTCATCCTTCGAGGTGATGGCATAATACTTATAGCCCGTGAAGACTCTGAGAGCCGGCTCATGCATATAGGGCCTCACATACTCCATAGGAAGGTAGTAGCCTATATCGCGGTAGAATTCTCGGTAGTCGCTGTCACAGGGATAACCTGTCTTGTTCGACCATATAAGAGAAGTAAGAGACCAGTCTCCGGGGAATGCATAGAGTCCCGAAGGAAGATGAAGGGGTCTGAAGCCTCCGTAGAGTGACTTTCCGGGAGATGTGACGGGACAGTGGGATGCGCAGTTTATCCACTTTATTCCGTTATTCGTCAGAAAGTCGTCGACTCCCGGATAGTATCCGCCCTCGGGAAGCCAGAAGCCGGAGGGGTCCTGGCCGAATATCTGGCGGTGTGTCTTTACGCCGACAGTGACCTGCGCATTCTCTGCACACGGGAACTCCTTGAAGAGAGGAAGGAAGGCATGGGTTGCGGCAGAAGCGACAAGCTCGATTCTTCCCATCTCGCTGAGATTCTTGAAAGCGAGGAGTATGTTCCTGCCGTATGCTTCATATACATCGAGGTTCCTCTTTGTCTCGGAGAGATAGTGCTCGGCCATGCGGTGGCACTCCCTGTCCTCAGTGAGCGTTCTCTCGACTTCCTTCTCCCCGAGTTCTATGTGCCGCAGCATGTAGTTGACGAATCTCTCCTGAAGCGGTTCGTCTGTGAGCATTGTCGAGAGCGTGGGCGAGAAGCACATCGAGATACGGAAGGGAACGCGGTCGTCCTCGAGTCTGCTGAGCATCCTCAACAGCGGGATATATGTTTCGTTGATAGCCTCATAGAGCCAGTCCTCTTCGAGGAACTTCTCGTATTCGAGATGCCTTACATAGGGCTGATGGGCATGGAGAATGATGTTCACGGTATTCATTTACGGTAATCCTCCTCCCTGTAGAGACTGTTGATCTGCTGGACTGTCCTGTTGTCTATAAGCTCTCCCGTCTTTGTCGTGAGACACGAGAGGTATACCTTGAAGAGAGTGTCGTTCTTCTTCATCTCCTCGCCGTGATCAAGCCAGTATGATGAAGGAAGGGAGAGTGCATTCGACTGAACAAGGAGGTCTCTCTTCCCGTCGGGTGTCTCGACATAGAGCGAGACGAAGCAGCTTACGGCGTCGCGGGAGAAGCCGATGTTCCACGTCGTGTCGTCATCGCCGACGAGGATGTCGTAGTTCTCCTTCCTCCCCTCCCTGTCAGTCATCGTGACCACAAGAATCACAGTGCCCTTCTTCTCTTCGATGGCCTCGGCCTCGATCGATGAAATCGACCAGAAGACATAACCCCAGTCAGCATTCTTGAAAATGAAATGGATGAATGTGTCATGATATGACTCCGGAAGTCCCTCGGATCCCGGAAGTCCGTTGATGAGATCGGAATGATTGGCGTTGTCGGAAAGTGAAGAGACGTTCTTCACGTTTACCGTTCTTGCAATTCCATCGTCGGATTCGGAGTTCGACCTCTCCTCTTCGGCCTTTTCGGTAAGACTCAATATGAGCTCATCCCTATCCATCTCCCCGTAGTCTTCAATCTTCTCCTGCTGGGCAAGATTCAATAGCTCGGAGGTAGTCAGTCCCTCAAGATTAACCGGTACCATTCTATATATTCTCTCCGGTATAACTTTAATTAAATTCGATACAGTTAGTCAACGAATTGAGGGAGAACCGGCAAAAAGAGCGGAAAGATGATGCTTTTTACTTTTTCCATGCATCGAAGGCGGAATCAATTGTGGAAACATAAAGAGATTTAATCATAAAAGTGAAAAAACGCATTACAAAATGGAAAAAACAAGGATTGTTAAACCGATTTATGTTACACTGTCCTCCGTTATGAAGACATCACTGATACTGCACGGCCATTTCTATCAGCCGCCGAGGGAGAATCCGTCGACGGGAATAATCCCTCTTCAGAAGAGTGCATTCCCTTTCACTGACTGGAATGAGAAGATATATGCATCATGCTACCTGGCAAACATGACATCGCGCTACCTTGATGAATGCGGAAGGGTTTTATCGATCACGAACAACTACAGCCACATTTCATTCAACTTCGGCCCCACCCTTCTCGAGTGGGCGGAAGATGTCCATCCCGAGCTGATCGAGGGATTGAGAGAGGCAGACAGGGAATCGATAAGGAGGCTCGGACACGGGAATGCAATGGCCCAGAGCTTCAATCACACAATCCTTCCGCTCGATACTCCCGAGAGGGCGGAGACCCAGATCGAATGGGGGATCGAGGCCTTCATAAAGCACTTCGGACGTGACCCGGAGGGCATGTGGCTTCCGGAGTGCGCCGTCAACGAGAGCGTTGTGGAGATGCTATCTTCAAGCGGTATGAAGTTCATCATCCTCTCACCCTGGCAGGCAGAGGCCGTCGAAGAAGACGGAGGCAGGATGAGAGAACTCTGCTCCTCCCCCGCCCCGTCGGTACGAGCGTACATTCTCACGGGAGATAGAGGCGGTGAGATAGCCGCATTCTTCTATGATGCAGATCTTGCATCCTCGATCTCATTCGGCCATGCCCTGAGAAGTGCAGACAGCCTCTATTCAACACTTCTCGGATACAAAGCAGACGGAAGGGAGCTCATACATACCGCTACCGACGGCGAGATATACGGCCACCATGAAAGCTACGGCGACATGGCACTTTCGGCTCTCATCAGAAAGGTCGGAGAAAGAGACGATTTCATTCTCGACAACTATGCTTCATTTCTTGAAAAGCATCCTGCCATTCTTCATGCTACTCTCAGGAAAGGCGAAGAGAAGAAGGGAACAAGCTGGTCCTGCGCACACGGTGTTGGGAGGTGGATGAGAGACTGCGGCTGCCACACGGGCGGACACGAAGGATGGAACCAGAAATGGAGAAGCGCCCTCAGAAGGGCTCTCGACAATCTCTACAGTAAAGTCTGGGCGATATTCACTTCTGAAACCGAAAGGATATTCGGCGGCAGAGTCAGAGCGGAGGAGCTTCTCCGCTCTGCGGGAAAGGTGTTCTCGGGAAGAACGGGAATGAAGGATTTTCTGAAGAGCTGTCATCTTGAAGATGAGGATGCAGTGGAGACTGCACAGATACTGTGCGGTATGAAGTACATGCACTACGCATTCACCTCCTGCGGCTTCTTCTTCTCCGACATATCGGGACTGGAGCCGAGACAGGATATAAAATACGCGCTCCGGGCCGTCACGATATATCAGAACTACACAGACGAGATACTGATGATCCCCTTCCTCAACGACCTCAGACAAGCCAGGAGCAACATGCGCGAATACGGCGACGGTGCGCTCATTGCAAAGAAGGAGATGGATGGACTTGAAGGAGAGACGGAGGCATGTGTCTATTTCTACCTCAACATGAAGCTCGCTCCCGAGAGCGAATGGAGGAACCAGTACGGCTTCTTCCATCTCGACTCCCTCTCAGTCGACAGGGAGAGAATCGAGCTCAGGCTCACGAACGGGTCGACTGAAGTGCAGTCTCTCTTCCGGATCCTCGAGAACAGCGAAATCGACAAGGGGATAAACCTCTTCATAACGAAGGTCACTCCCAGGGGAACGAAGAACGAGATATTCAACGTCACATCAACCGCCCTCCCCAGGCGTATGATAAACGATGCCTACACCTGGATTGACGAGAAGATGATCTCGATAGATGACAGAATGCTCATCGAGAAGACGAAGTCGATAAAGATGTATGCGATGCTCCTGTCCCGGAGCGGACGGGGAGAGATGGATTCAAGGCTTATAGAAAACCTCGGGGAGGCATTGAGGCTCGCCCGCGCGCTTGTTTACTCACAGAAGAAGATCGACTATGTGGCACGTCTCGATAACATCCTCGATCTCACATACTTCATACTTGAGTACGGGAGAGACGGAGAGAAGAGAATCGTCGACTCCGTCATTGCGCTGTGCATATCGAAACTGTCCCTCCTTATCGTGAGGGAAGGCCTGACTGAGGAGCTCATGGAGCTCACCGTGAAGGGCATTAGTGCAATAAGGGGTATCGGAAAGGAGCCCGATCTGAGGGAACTCCAGGATGCCGTCTACCCGTACTACATCTCGAAGGGTGAAAAGAACGGAGAGGAGAGAGAGGTCTTCTCGACTCTCAATTTCCACTGAGAAGCTCCTCTGCGTGTCTGAGAGATATCCCGGTAACATCCCCCGAGAGAAGACGGGCTATCTCCCTTACTCTCTCCCCTCCTTCAACCTCTCTTATCGTGGATACCGTCCTTCCATCCGTAGTCTTCTTCTCGACAAGGAAATGACTGTCGGCACGGGATGCTATCTGCGCAAGATGCGTTATCGTGATTACCTGGCTCGTCTTCGAGAGCGTCCTGAGCTCCTCTGCAACGTACTGTGCCACGACTCCCCCCAGTCCTGTATCGATTTCATCGAAGAGAAGAGTCTCGATTCCGCCTCCGTCGGAGAGCTGGGCCTTTATTGCAAGCATTATCCTGCTGAGCTCGCCCCCGGATGCCGTATTCTGTATAAGCGATGTCTTCTCGCCCTTGTTCGGGGCGATGAGATATTCAATCTCGTCTCCTCCGTACTGTGTGAGCACAGACGGCGTCACATTGATTGTGAATACAGCATTCTCCATTCCGAGCTTATGGAGCGTGAGTTCAATCTTACGGGAGAACTCCTGAGCACCCTTCTTTCTCTTCTCGCTCAGAAGAGCAGCTCTCTTTTCTGTTTCATTCTTGAAGGCGGAAACCTTCTTCTCGAGTGCTGCAATCCTCTCCGAGCTGTCTTCGATAAGAGAGAGTTTCTGTCTGTATTCATCGGCTGTTCTGAGTGCGGCTTCCACGCTTCCGCCGTAGCGGCGCCTGAGGCGCTGTATCGTACTCAGGCGGGAGTTCATCTCTTCAATCTCGCCCTCCGAGAACGTCAAAGACGAGGTGTATTCCCTCATCGTCTCATAGATGTCGTCTATCTCGATCGATGCACTCTCGAGCCGCGCTGAAAGAGAATCGAGGGATGCGTCCTTTCTGTTCGCTTTCAGAAGTGCACTCTGACTCTGCCCTATCAGAGAGGAGGCGCTTCTGAGGTCCTCTGATGAGGAGGAAAGATTCTCCATGAGAAACTCGCTCTCGCTCTCGCGCCTTAGAGCATCCCTCAGTTCTTCCTCCTCGCCTTCCCTCAGTCCTGCCCTGTCGATTTCATTGAGGCAGTACGACATGTAGTCGGCCTCCTCCCTCCCGGATGCGACAAGTTCTTTCGTCTTTTCAAGTTCCCTTTCAGCTTCAACGAGGGAAGAATAGCTTTTCCTGTATTCTTCCAGAAGAAGACCGGAAGAAGAAAACGAATCCAGGATTTCTCTCAGAACATCCTTCTTCATCAATGAGTGGTGGGCATGCTGTGAGGAAAAGTCGACAAGAAGGTCCCCCAGCTCCATGCCGTCCTTAATCGTAACGGGAGAGCCGTTGACAGAGTAGAGGCTCCTGCCCTCGGCCCTGATGACTCGTCGGATGATTATCTCGCCGTCCTCGAAGGGGATGTCGTGCCCGGTGCACCATGCCTTCACCTTCTCCGAAGAGGTATGGAATGTTCCCGATATCTCGGCTCTGTCGGCGCCCTTTCTGACGTCCTCCCTGTCGCCTTTTGCTCCCAGGAGAAGCGAAAGCGCTCCCAGTATTATGGATTTGCCGGATCCCGTCTCCCCTGTTATGGTAACGAGTCCAGAAGAGAAGATCAAGTCGAGTCTGTCGATTAGAACGTAGTTGCTGACGTGAAGGGAATCAATCATGTTTCACCATTTCCCCGCCCCAGTGGAGCTTATCTCTGATGACCTCGGTGAAGTTTCGCTTCGAGGAGTGTATCACCCTGAGTTTTCTTCTGTTCATACGGCATATGATTATGTCCTTCTCCTCGAGCTCGTAGTAGAGCTGGCCGTCGACAGAGAGACAGATATCGGTCCTCTGGTTCTCCCTTACTTCCAGAAGAATCCTCTTGTCGCCTGTGACAAGGGGTCTGTTGGAGAGTGCAAAAGGACATATCGGGGTTATGACGAGGGCCTTCATCGCATAGTCGAGAATGGGGCCTCCCGAGGCAAGCGAGTAGCCTGTGGAGCCTGTGGGCGTTGCGACTATCATGCCGTCGGAGCGGAAATTGCCGGCGAATGTATCGTCGATCGAAAGCGTAAGTGATACGACTTTCGCCAGTCCCGAGGAGCTTATTACAGCTTCGTTGAGTGCATCGGCCTCGAATACACGCCGCTTTCCTCTCTGTACATAGACCTTCAGCATAAGACGGTCGGTGTAATTCCTTCCCGTCTCGAGATAGAGGGCGAGGGCATCCTTCCACTCCGAGAGCTCGATTTCCGTAATATAGCCGAAGGTTCCGAGGTTTATCGGAAGCACGGTTATTCCCCTTTTGATGCATGAGCGTGCACAGCAGAGTACAGTGCCGTCACCTCCGAGCGGGATTACGAGATCCGTTTCGGGCGGCAGTACTATGTTGAGATTCTCCGTGGAGTCGATGAGTATCGTCACGGCCTTTATCGAGAGACTTTCGAGGTGTTCCTCGATGTCGAGTGATATCCTCTTGCTTCCGTTCTTGATTCGCGGTGTTATTATCACCGCCTTCCTAATAACCGGTCTGCACATGGCGCTACCTCATTATTCCTATGACTTTCTGTACTGTCTGTATCTCGGCATTGGAAAGGAAGGGATAGAGAGGGAACGAGACAGCTCGCGATAGGTACGGAAATGCATTCGGAAAGCGGTCATAACGCTCCTGATAGCGGCTTCCGACAGCCTTCGAGAATGTCTTTCTCACAGTCACCGAATACTTCTTTGCTACTTCTACGACGTCGTCCGGTCTGTCCTGCGTTATACACGAGAAACCGTACCCGTTGGAGACGAATTCCGTTCCTCCGAGGCCGAAGACCTTTACTCTCCCCTTCCTCCTCGCTTCATCTGCATAGAGCTTATAAATATTTGTCCTTCTGAGTACGATGGATTCGAGCTTCAGAAGCTGCACGATACCGAGAGCTGCATTCAAGTCCGGCAGCTCAATGTAGGGATTGACGTCCTTCTTCATTATCTCGACAGTCTCTTCGTTGTCGCACATCACGACGGCGCCGCCTGCAGTGGACACAATCGAATCCTCCTCAGTCGAGGCAATTACGATGTTTCCGATTCTTCCGGGACCCATACCTCCGAATGAAGAGCCCACGGACTGCGTTATGTCTTCGATGATCGGAAGCCCGAGCTCGCGGAATTTATCTCCGTCTGAGGGAATGTTGCCGAGTGGATGAAAAAGAACGAGCGCCTTGACGCCCTCATCGAGAACGGCGGCCACTGCCTCTGCTGACGGCATCATCTCGTCGTCGACGTCGACAAGCATGCTCTTCAGCCCCAGCCTCTTCATGGCGTCAAGATAGACAAGCGGTGTGAATACCGACATGGCGACAGCGTCCCCCTCCCCGAGCCCCAGTGCATGGAAAGCCGTGCAAAGCGCATCGATATATGACCTGAGTGCCACTCCGTCACGCTTCGAGGCATATTGGGAGAACGCCTTCACGAACGCCCTCTTCTTCTCTCCCGGGCCGATCTTCTCATCGACCATCGTCTGCAGAACAGCATCCATATCCTTGCGGAACAGAGCAGGTTTGAAAAAAGGAATCTGAGCCATGTGACTACTATATCATAAAGGGAGGAAATCATCGATAAATAAAATGATGCAGCTTATTCTTTTTCTCTTGCCGATATAAAACCTGAGCAGATGTAACGTAAGTCATATTTCTTTTTTCACAGATCTATTCTTGCTTTCTTCTTTCTTTCTCATTACAATTGAAAAAGAAAGGAAAAGAAAGAAGCGAAAGGAGCAGGGTATGATGAAAGAAGGTCCGAATATCGAATTCAAAGAATTAGACAGAGAAAAGGGCACACTGCCATCCAGCGTTCCGAAGGAAATCGTTGCTTTCGCCAATACAGAAGGAGGAGAGCTGTACATCGGGATAAGTGATGACGGCACCGTAGTAGGGGGCGGCGACAGTGATGCAGCAATGAGAAGACTTTCAAGCGTCGCAAATGATACGATTCTTCCTGCCATAATGCCGTTTGTAAAAATCTCATCAGTCGAGATGGACGGAAAGGATGTCGTAAAAGCCGTTGTTTCTGTAGGAACTGAGAGGCCTTATTATCTGAAGAAGGAAGGTCTTACTCCCCGTGGAGTATATGTCCGCATAGGAAGTGCATGTA
>CAVDOI010000034.1:0-17847 GCA_963610485.1 Lachnospiraceae bacterium | reverse complement strand
CAACAAGAACGGCTCATACAGGATCTACATGTCAAGGACGAACACGTCGAAGACCTTCAGCTATTCCACATATCCTGTCTTCTGATAACACCAACAGAAGAAAATATGAGGAGAAGAGTCCGCAAAGCTCTTCTCCTTTTTCTTGTCACATCATCACTTTGCTCAGTTATACCACTCACTCTTGGATCTTTGGTATATCGTGATATATCCATCAACACTGTTAGTATCTAAATAGACTTTTCCTAATCTCTGTCACCATCCCTGCCCTGGTGTTATATACCCTGTTATACCCTGCTTTAGTCTTGTATTGATAATATATAGGGTATAATATTTAACCATGACATCTAATGAAATCAGAAGAGAACTTGAGTCTCTGACAAGAAAAAGAAGCCTTCTCCCTTCCGGATCGATAGTCCGCAAGTCAAACAAGGCGAAAACGAAGTATTATTACTACAACAGGGTATACACGAACGGCGTACCTAAGGATGTATATATCCCCTGCAACGAAGTTGATACTTTGAGAGCGGGAATCGAGGAAGGGCGGGCTCTGGACAGAAAGATATCTGCACTGGAGAAGAAACTTCCACCATCTTCATCATCTTCTTGCAGTTTCTATTCCGATGTAATAACAGGGGAAACCCTGGAGAGGTTCGCCTCTTCAACTTCAGCCTTCAAAAAACGGTATGGAATAACGAACATCACAGCGTTTCTTTCCGAGCCTTCATGGGGCAGGGTTTTCGTTCTTTTCGGTTTACGCAGGACAGGAAAAACGACACTGCTCCGTCAGGCGCTGTCAGAGTTGTCAGAAGCAGAAAGGGAAAAAGCCGCATACATCAAAGCCTCCGGCAGAATCAGCCTGTCGGACATCAACCAGGACATCATGAAACTTGAGAAGGAAGGATATAAATACCTCTTCGTAGACGAAGTGACAAAACTCGAAGATTTCATCGGCGGAGCCTCCCTCTTTTCAGATATCTATGCCGCATCCGGAATTAAACTGGTTCTTTCCGGCACCGACTCCCTCGGCTTCCTTCTCAGTGAAGACGAAGAACTCTTCGACAGGACAATAACCCTCCACACCACATTCATCCCGTACAGGGAGTTCGAGGAGGTTCTCGGCATCTCCGGTGTTGATGAATACATCCGCTACGGGGGCACAATGTGTGCGGGAGGAACACATTACAATACGAAGCCTACATTCGACACAATAGAACGTACCGATGCATATGTGAACAGTGCCATAGCCGTCAACATACAGAACTCATTGAAGTTCTATCAATACGGCAGCCACTTCAGATCCCTCCATGAGCTCTATGAAAAGAACGAGCTCACATCTGCCATCAACCGTGTTGTCGAAGATATGAACCACCGCTTCACAGTCGAAGTACTGACAAGGGACTTCAAATCATCCGATTGTGCCATCTCGGATGCCAACCTCATACGTGACAGATCCGGAGGAACAGATATTCTCAGAAAACCCGACGTGAAGAAAATAACAACAGAGATGAAGGATCTTCTTGAAATAAATAACAGAAATGAGCAGAAGGTTGAGATCTCCGAAGGCATCGCTGCCGAAATCGAAGAATACCTGAGAATGCTTGATCTCGTTTATTACATAGATGTAGTCTCCGCCGTGAATCCGGAAAGAAAAAGAAAACGCACTGTCATCTCCCAGCCGGGCCTCAGGTACGCCCAGGCCGAAGCCCTGATAAAGTCAGTAATGGACGATGCGGTTTTCATGTCCCTTGCTCCGCAGGTCAGGGACTATGTCTCATCACGTATTCTGAGCGAAATAACAGGAAGAATGCTTGAAGACATGGTCATTCTTGAGTCTCATCTGTCGTACCCGGAGAAAAAGGTCTTCACACTACAGTTTGCAGCCGGCGAATTCGATATGGTCATCTATGATCCGAAGACGCTGTCGTGCAGAATCTTCGAAATCAAGCACAGCAGCAAGACATCTCCATGGCAGTATGTACATCTTGTGGATAAGGAGAAATGTGCACTCACAGAACACCTCTACGGAAAGATAACAGAGAAGACGGTACTATACAGAGGAGAGACCACTGTAATCGACAACATCAGCTATGTGAACGTTGAAAGTTATCTGAGAAACCTTCCCTCTTCTCCCTCGGTAACATATTGAAAAAGCCCCACTTCCGAAGATGTGGAGCCTTGTTCTGTCGTCCGATCGCGTCAGTTGAGATTGATGACGGACTTGTCGTAATCCGACGGAGCATCGAAGCCGAGGAAGTTCATGAGTGTCGCAGGAATCGATGATATTCCAAGCCCTGTGTTGAGCTCCTTCGAATATTCACCCTTGTACTCCGGATCGAATATGATGCACGGAACGGGATTGAGAGAGTGGCTTGTCTTCGGCTTGGGTTCGCCGCTTTCCTTCATCTTCACAGAACCGTCCTTTGCGTGCTCGTACATATCGTCGGCATTACCGTGGTCTGCAGTGATGACCATGACGCCGCCGCTCTTCTCTATTGCATGTCTGAGACGTCCGAGCTGGAGATCCATGGCTTCCATCGAACATACGACTGCTTCATATACCCCTGTATGTCCGACCATGTCGCCGTTGGGGTAGTTGAGCTTGATGAGATCCCACTTCCCGCTCTCTATCTCCTTGATGACTCTGTCAGTGATGTCGGCACACTTCATCCAGGGTCTTTCCTCGAACGGGACTATATCTGACGGGATTTCGACATACTCTTCGAGCTTGTCGTCGAACTTGCCCGACTTGTTGCCGTTGAAGAAGTATGTTACGTGTCCGAACTTCTGCGTCTCGGAGATCGAGAACTGCTTCATGCCGCTTGCACAGAGATACTCCGCCATTGTCCTGTCGATAGCCGGAGGCGACACAAGATACTGCGACGGAATATGAAGATCTCCGTCATATTCCATCATTCCCGCATATTCGACATCCGGTACTCTCTTTCTGTCGAACTCCTTGAGGTCCTTCTCCTGGAATGCACGTGAAATCTCGATTGCACGGTCGCCGCGGAAGTTGAAGAGGATTACGGAGTCGCCGTCCTCGATCGTTCCGACAGGCTTTCCGTTCTCCGCGATGACGAACGGAGGAAGATCCTGGTCGATAGCGCCTGTCTCCGCTCTCAGAGTCTCGATGGCCTCGTGAGCTGAAGAGAAGTATCTGCCTTCTCCGAGAACATGTGTCTCCCATCCCTTTCTCACCATATCCCAGTTGGCATTGTAGCGGTCCATCGTGATGACCATTCTTCCGCCGCCGGAGGCAATTCTGGCGTCGAATGTTCCGTCGCTGCTGAGATCCTTAAGGAAAGAGGCAAACGGATCGAAGTAATCGAGAGCCGACATCTCTCCGACATCCCTGCCGTCGAGGAGGGCATGAACCCTGACCTTCTTCACGCCTTCCTTCTTCGCCTCGACAATCATAGCTTTGAGGTTGTCGATGTGTGAGTGTACGTTACCGTCGGAGAGCAGACCGATGAAATGGAGCGTGGAGTTATGCTCTTTTGTGTTGGCTACAAGCTTCTTCCATGTCGCACCTTCGAACATCTTTCCGCTCTTGATTGATGAAGCGACAAGTTTTGCCCCCTGGTCGAATACACGTCCGCAGCCCATTGCGTTGTGTCCGACTTCGCTGTTGCCCATATCGGCATCGGTCGGGAGACCGACAGCTGTTCCGTGAGCCTTGAGCTTCGTCCACGGGCATGTTGCATAAAACCTGTCGAGGTTGCCTGTCACCGCGTTCAGAACGGCATCCCCTTCCCTGTACTTGCCGAATCCCACTCCGTCCATGATGACGAGAACGACCGGACCGTTTCTCTTTATCTTTCCGTTTCTTTTCAGAGGTTCAACCATATATGACTCCTTTCGAGATTATCTCTCGCTGTATTTTCCTTATTTGAAAGGCCTCCGTCTAGCCTTTTCTCAAAGGGCTCGTAGCCTCCTCCAGCCATGGCTTTGTCTCCTCGAAGACGTAGTCGATGAGCTGGTCCTTTATCCACTGATGGTAAGAGTCGATCTGCGCAATCTCCACATCGTTGAGATACCTGACGTCGATGAGCTTCTTCTCGTACGGCACCATCGATAACACCTCGAAGTTGTAGAACTCCCCGAATTCCGACTTCTCGAAGCTCTGGACTGCAATGAGGTTCTCGATCCTGATTCCCCAGCGTCCCGCCTTATATACGCCCGGCTCGTCGGAGACGACCATCCCCGTTTCGAGAGGAACGTTGATAAGACGTGATGATATGTTCATCGGTCCCTCATGTACGTTGAGGCGGCATCCGACACCGTGCCCCGTTCCGTGCATGTATGTCTCGCACGAACACCACAGAAACTGCTTTGCAAGAACGTCAAGCTGCGCCCCGACTGTTCCCTTCGGGAAGATTGCACGTGCAAGCGCAAGATGTCCCTTGAGAACAAGCGTGTAGTCCTTCTTCTGTGCTTCCGTTGCCTCGGCTCCGAAGAGCAGTGTTCTTGTGAGGTCCGTTGTTCCGAACTCGAACTGGCTTCCTGTATCGAGAACTAGAAGGCCCTGGCCCTCAACCTTCTTGTCACTCTCTTCAGAGGGTGAATAATGGACGACTGCTCCGTGCTCTGCGAAGGCGGAGATAGGCTCGAACGACGGCCCGAGATAACCTTCCATCTTCTTTCTCTCATCCTCGAAGCGGTGAGCTATCTCAAGCTCTGTATATGATCCGAGAGGATCGATGGATGCCATGAAGTTGGCGAATGCGACACCGTCGAGGAAATGTGCTCTTCTCATCCCCTCCATCTCTACGGGGTTCTTCCTTGCCTTGAGCAGTGTCGTTATATCTGTATCGTCGGTGTTCTTCTTTTTACATAAGGAGGGAGCAAATGAATATGATACCTTCTTCGAGGAATAGAGACCCTTTCCTTTTGCGGCAAGTGACGGCAGGTCCTTTCCTGCATCACTGTAGGGCCTGATCTCGAAATCAGCCTCTATCTTCTTCAGAAGATCCTTGTCGAATCGCTTCTTGTCGACGAAAAGAACAGCCTTGTCGAACGAAATGAATGCATACGAGATGAAAACCGGGTTGCACGGGATATCGTCACCGCGGAGGTTCGTCAGCCATGCGATATCGTCGATTGATGAGATGAACGTCCAGTCCACGCCCTTCTGTCTCATCTTGAGACGGACGAAGTTGATCTTTGCAGAGCGTGTGAATCCCGCATATTCGTCAGCCATGCTCACGCACCTGCTGAACGGAAGAGACGGCCTCGAGACCCACAGCTTATCAAAGTAGTCGCCTGTCGCACTGAGTGTGATCTTCTTCTCCTTGAGAGCCTTTTCCATATCGAGGAAATCACGGATCGAGATAGTGGAGCCGTCGACTCCGACACTGCTTCCCGCCTCCATGTTGTTCTTCAGCCATTCCAGCGGGTTGTCGACTCCGTCCATACCCTGCTTCATGAGAGTATATTCTGTTCCCTGGATCTGCTGCTCGCCCTGGATGTAGTAACGTGAATCAACCCAGAGAAGGGCCTTGTCCCGTGTAATGATCACGGTTCCCGCAGAACCGGAAAAGCCGGAGATGAACTCCCTTGTTCTCCATCTTGATGCAACGTACTCGCTCTGATGAGGGTCGGTTCCTGTTATGTACCAGGCGTCAAGGCCGTCCTTCTCCATCATTTTTCTGACTTGTTCAACTCTTTCGTTTATCATTAGTTCTTTTCCTTATCAAATTACACAATACAAGAAGCAGGATTCCGCCGAGAACCATCAAAAAGCAGAAGACCTGCCCCTTCGAGATGTTCCCGAGGCTCTCGAAGACATATATGTTGCTGCTCCCGCTTCCGAGCGTCAGAACATAGCCGATGTCCCTGTCGGGCTGTCTGAAGTATTCGATTGCAAATCTTATGCATCCATACCCGATGAGATAGGAGGCGAGCATCGTTCCGTCGGCAAGATTCCTCTTCTCCTTGAGTTTCCTCATTATGAACCACATTATAACCCCGAGTATTATGCCTTCGAAAAAGGCTTCGAAGAGCTGACTCGGCCAGCGGGGAAGATTGACGTAGGCTCCGGCAGTGTATTCCAGTCCTATGGCGTCGCAGAAATCCCTCACCCATTTGTAGCTCGTGCTGAAGGGTGCGGCGTCGGGGAATACCATGCCGAGGGGGGAAGTTGTAATTCTTCCGTAGAGCTCTCCGTTGAAGAAGTTTCCAAGCCTTCCCCATGTGTAGGCGAAAGGCACGCACAGAGCTATGTGGTCGGCCATTCTGAAGAAGTCGAGCTTTCTGACCTTTGCGTAGATAAGCCCTCCGATTACGGCGCCTATCACACCGCCGTGATAGCTCATGCCGGGAAGACCTGTGAACTCGCCGTTTCTGAAAGGCCAGAAGATCATCCACGGATGCGTCAGATAATACCCTGCATCGTCGTAGAAGAGGCAGGAACCCACACGCGCTCCCACAAGGAGTGCTATGACAACAGTGAGGAAGAAGTTCTCCGCCGTCTCCTTCTTTCCGCTGAGCGTCTTATCCCGCTTCGTGGTATAGGAATAGAAGAGGTAGGCCGTTCCGAATGCGAAGATGTACATGACGGCGTACCATCTCACCGGCAGGCCCTCTATTACATATGGTGACAGCCACTCGGGATAATTAACGAACAGTAACATGCGATGAGTATATCCTTTTGTATTTCTTTGAACAATTGAGGCGAACTCTGCGGGAAGGCAAAATAACACAAAATATACAGATAAAAATATCCCTCTTTTGGAAAAAGAGGATTATTCTATCCCTATGAAAAAACTGACGGCTGTTCTATTGTTTGTTTTATTATCGACTTCACTCGTCTTCGCGGCTCCGTCCTTCGAGAAATACATGACGCCCAGCACAGCCCAGTACACTACTTCATCCAGAGAGGGAAGCGCGGCTTCCGCCGCATCCCTTACCGAGATGCTCTATGCCCTGGGAAACCTCTACAGCTATCTGGACGCCAACTACCTCTATGAAATAGACAACTCGAAAATGCAGAATGCCGTCATATCTGCAATGATAGACTCCCTCGGAGACAAATACTCCTAC
Source organism: Lachnospiraceae bacterium (assembly GCA_963610485.1). GTDB lineage: Bacteria > Spirochaetota > Spirochaetia > Sphaerochaetales > Sphaerochaetaceae > Ornithospirochaeta. Next base: position 10,806 of record CAVDOI010000034.1, on the reverse strand, counting down.
TATGTAAGCCCCGACGAGGCTGAAGAGTACAAGGAGGAGAGCGACGGAAAGTACGTCGGAATCGGGACATATCTGACGAAGGTCAATCCCGCATACATAGACTGGGATGATCCGACGACATACATGGTCGTCATCACATCCCCATTCCCCGGCGGACCGGCCGACAGGGCGGGACTGAGAGCCGGCGACCTCATAAGCCACGTCAACGGGGAGGAGATCTACGAACTCAATGCCACCGATGCAAGCAAGAAGATCCGGGGAAAGGAAGGAGAGTCCATCACCCTTACAGTCCACCGCGGTTCGGCAGTCTTCGACATAACACTGATGCCCGAGGAGATAACGACACCCTCGACTTCGAAGACGATTCTCGAAGGAAACATCGGATACCTCGCAATCACCGAATTCAGCAAGACGACATACGACAGCGTCCGCGACGATGTCGCATCTCTTGTCGAAGACGGGGCCGAGAGCCTCATAATCGACCTCAGGAACAACGGCGGAGGCGTCGTAGACTCCTCTCTCAGCATTGCCAACATGTTCGTCGAGAACAACAAAGTGCTCATGACGACGAAGTTCAAGGAAGGTTCCAGCAATAAGGATACTGCATACACCTCCAATGACTATCTTGCCGTTCCCCTCGATATGCCTATAGTCGTACTCGTCAACGGAGGAACCGCAAGTGCAAGCGAGATTCTCACCGGAGCACTCAGAGACAACAACAGGGCCGTTGTCGTCGGCTCGCAGACCTACGGCAAGGGTATCATGCAGTATTCCATCTCCTTTATGGGAGGCTACCTGAATGTGACGGTTGCCAACTACTACACACCGAGCGGCGCATCCATCCATGAGGTCGGAATCACACCGGATTTCATTGTCAACACACCCGAATATACAGATGAAGAACTCGATGCATATGCAGAATTCCTCAAGGGTGATTACATCTCCTCCTGGCTTGAAAGTCACAGTGACTACTCGAAGGAGAACATCCTGGCATTCGCAGAAGAGTACAAGGATTCGGGAGTACCCGAAAGCCTGTTGTGTCTTCTTATCAGGAACGAATATATATACACCCTCGACTACGACAAGCGTCCCGTTGCAGATACCGAATTCGACTCCCAGCTGAAGAAGGCCGTCGAAGTAATCCAGAGCGGAATCACGGTAGAAGAGGTCAACAAGCTCAAGGAAATCGTTTCGAAATGAGGCTCTTTCTCCTAGACAAGACATACTCCGGAGAGAGTCTCTACCAGATGAAGAAAAGGGAGATTCAGTACCTTGAGAAGGTTCTGCGTCTCACGCCCGGCACGGTCTTCACCGCAAAGGACAAAGACGAAAACTTCTTTGAAGCGACCATCCTCCCCGACGGTGTTCTCTCCCTCAAGCCGTCAGAAAACCCCGAAAAGACACTGCTCGACAGCCTTTCCGGCTACTCCGGGCCGTTTGCGCCCGTTGACATGTATGTCTCAGTTCTCAAGGGAAAGAAGAACGAGAGTGTCGTAAGGGCTCTTACTGAAATAGGAGTAAGGAGAATCATCTTCGTCGAAAGCACCTTCTGTCAGGAAAAGACCTTCTCCCAGCACCAGAAGGAGAGACTCGAGACGATTATCTCCGAAGCCGTTCAGCAGTGCGGTGGAAGAAAACCTTCTCTCGAGGGCCCCGTCTCCTTCGAAGAGGCCGTCGAAAGGGCCGAAGGGCGGAAAATCATTCTTCATCAGGCCGTCAGAGAGCGTACTCTATCCATAAAAGAGGCTCTCGGAGAAAAAAAAGAGAAAATTTTTGTAATATCTGCATTTGTAGGCCCGGAAGGCGGTTTTTCGGACAGTGAGTGTCTCTTTGCTGAAAAAAACGGCGTTTTGCCGGTACTTCTCAAGACCAACATTCTCAGAGCAGAGACATGTAGTGTCTATACGGCAGCTGTAATTCAGACTTTTATGCATGAATAAGGCCTCTGCCAGGAGGTTGACGACTCATATTTCCCGTCTGATACTGAAAACCCTGTTGGGGAAATGGAGCGGGAATGAACACCTATGTTTTCGGTAATGAGAGCGCTGTCTACGACACGCTCAGATCGGCCTGCAGGAGTGAGGACAACTGTCTTCTCTGTCAGGATTCACCCCTTGAACACAGCTTCGGCTTCGAAGATGTCGTAGTTCTCATGTCGGATGACATGTCCCTTATACGGAAGACTCATGATCATCTGTCGCCCGAAGTGCCTCTCTTCCTCATAAGCAGGTGCAATATCTTCGACCTTGCAGACCTCGAGAACGTATCGTTCTTCTCTCCGGAAATAACATCATTCCTGCTCCGCACGCGTATCGATGCAACCAGGGAGGCCTTGAACCAGTACCGCGTCCTCAAAGAGAGGATTGTCGGAAAGAGCGCCGAGATGTGCCGCCTGAGGAGAGCCGTCATCAACGCCTCACGCTCGACACTCCCCGTACATATTTTCGGACCTACCGGAACAGGCAAGACCCTGAGCGCAAGAACCATCCACCTCCTGAGTCTGAGAAGCGTGAAGGAGCTTGTGTATCTGAATGCGGCAAGTCTCAACACTTCTCTTTCCGACTCCGACCTCTTCGGACACTCGAAAGGGGCCTACACCAATGCAGGCACACAGAGAGCCGGACTTCTTGCTTGTGCACACGAATCGACGTTCCTCATAGACGAAGTCGAAAACCTGAGTCTCGACAACCAGGCAAAGCTCCTCGATACCCTCGAAGGAGGGAAATACAGAGCCCTCGGAAAGGACACATTCACGACCTCGAGCTTCCGTCTTATAACGGCAAGTCAGAAGTCACAGGAACAGCTTCTCGAAGAAGGAAGGCTGAGACATGACTTCTATCAGAGGATATCCTCCCAGACAATCGAGATTCCTCCCCTAAACAGACACGCAGAGGATATCCCTCTTCTTGTCGAAAAATACATGAAGGACAAAAAGATTCCGTCGTCGTTCATTCTCGATCCCGCCCCCCTTATGAAGCGCCAGTGGAACGGCAACGTAAGAGAGCTTTTCCACTACCTTGACTCCGTCTTCATGAAGCTGAGACACTAGAGAGCGAGAGGGAGAAGTCCGGTACGTCAGAACACAACTTCATATCATTCAGAGAATTACACAAGCGTCTGAAAGAGTAAAATTAAATGTTAAAAAATTGTTAAAAACCCTCAGTTTTTCTCGTTTTACACACTCCGGGATACCCTATATAAAGTATTAAAAACCTATATAATTTCTATTGATTTTCAAATAGATTACGACTGATTATCTTTTTTCGATATAACAAATTATCTTAAAGTGTTATATATGATACAAAACTTGTTTCATCCCTCTTTTCATCCCGGTTTTCCACACTCTAATTCCTTATTGTGCAAAATTGTTAAAAACGTGTTAAAAACTCATATCTAGTGTCCGGGGAAAAAGAAAGCGTTTCATATTGTTATCAGAGGATTGAGGCCTTATAATTCTAGCATGCTGAATGTTTATGGAATCGGTAATCCTCTTATAGATTATATCTGCTCCGTCACGGAAAAGGACCTGGACGAGCTCGGGCTCAGCAAGGGCACGATGCTCCTCATCGACACTGAAAAGCAGAAGGAAATCGTCGAACATACAAAGGACAGGTCTGTCAGATATTCCTGCGGTGGCTCCTGCCCCAACACTATGGTCACACTCGCCTCTCTCGGAGCTAGAACCATCCTGCAGGGCAGCATCGGAGATGACGAACTCGGAGAGATGTACCGCAAGCGCCTCAAGGAAAGCGGCGTTGAAGACCACCTTGTAACAAAAAAGGAAGGAGTCACCGGAACTTCGATAATCCTCCTCACAGATGACAAGGAACGCACCATGAACACCTACCTCGGTGCCAACAGACTCTTCACTCCCGAAGACGTCGACGAAAGCGTTGTCGACAGGGCCGATATCTTCTACTTCACCGGATACATGTGGGATACCGAGAATCAGAAGAATGCTGTGAGAAAAGCTCTAAGGATGTTCAAGGAAAGGGGAAAGCTCGTAGCATTCGACGTCGCCGATCCTTTCGCCGTCGGACGTTACCGCTCAACTTTCCAGGAACTCATCTCCGACTATTGTGATATAGTATTCGCAAACAGCGAAGAAGCCAGATATCTCATGGACAACTACGATGCCTATGAGTGCTGCAGAAGCCTCGGAAAGCTCTGCCCCATCGCCATCGTCAAGAACGGAAAGAAAGGCTCATACATATCCGATCACCGCAAGATAACGCAGATAGCATGCCACGGATCCGTCGTTCCCGTCGATACGACAGGTGCCGGAGACACATATGCGGCAGGCTTTTTATATGGATATATCACGAACCGCAGCATTGTCGACTCATGCAATATCGCATCATACCTTGCAGGAGAAATCATCTCCCGCATAGGTGCACAGTTCGATAAGGAATCGCTTGAGAGCGTCAAAGCTTACATCGAGGAACATTTTCCGGCCGGGAAGTGAACAGAACCTCTCTTAAGATTTGATTTCGAATAATCTGCAACGGCGTTTTCTACCTCATTCCGTTCTATGCGCCACAACCGTCGCCAGTGGCGGAAGCCATCACAGAAGTTTTTAACCATAAAAAAGCCCCGGAAAAACCGGAGCCGTTTGTATCATTCTGTGATGACTCAATAGTTTTCTGCGAGAAGCTCGAAGTAAGCCTTGGGATGTGCACAGACTGGGCACTTCTCGGGAGCTTTCTTTCCCACCATGATGTGACCGCAATTACGGCACTTCCAGATCATCTCGCCGTCGCGTGAGAAGACAAGTCCTTCCTCGACGTTCTTCAGAAGAGCAAGATATCTCTTCTCGTGTTCCTTCTCGACGCCTGCGACAAGTCTGAATTCGGAAGCGATCTTCTTGAAGCCTTCCTTCTCCGCCTCTTCTGCAAACTGTGCATACATATCTGTCCATTCATAGTTCTCGCCCTCTGCCGCAGCCTTGAGGTTCTCGACTGTGGATCTGATCTCTCCGCCTTCGAGGTACTTGAACCACATCTTTGCGTGTTCCTTTTCGTTCTCGGCTGTCTCGAGGAAGATTGCGGCAATCTGCTCATAGCCTTCCTTCTTTGCCTTCGATGCAAAGTATGTGTACTTATTTCTTGCCTGGCTTTCACCGGCAAATGCTGTCATCAGGTTTTTTTCTGTCTTTGATCCTTTAAGTTCCATTGTGTTCTCCTTGGAGTTAGTGTTGCCTACCTAATTAGTAAACATTCCTAATAGTGATAATAACCCACATTCTCCTTCATGTAAAGATGAAACCACCCTTTTTTCAGGTGGTTTCTCATCTTTTTTTGCTTGCCTATTTTCGTACGGGAAGAATTCTGACCTGCTTGTAGAGCCCTTCGCCCTCGCTCTTCGTCTCTACGCCGTCATATTCGTTGAGCGCCGTATGAACGAGTCTTCGCTCAAACGGGTTCATCGGGTCGAGAAGTCTGCTCTTACCCGATCTCTTCACCTGGTCCGCGACCCTGTATGCATTGCGGATGATCTGCTCCTCATGCCTCATACGGTAGTTCTCGCTGTCGACGACTATCTTGATATCGGGATCGATATTCCCGGCATAGACATTTGTTATAAGCTGGATTGCATCGAGGTTTCTTCCCTTTCTTCCGATTATATATGATGAATCGGGAGACTCGATGTCGATGCCAATCTTGCTTTCCCTGCGGTAACTGATTGTCGCCTCTCCTTCGTAGCCCATCTTCTCGATAAGGGTGTTGAGGAATTCGATGACCTTGCGTTCCGTATCATTCTCGGCTTCGAGGGCTTCCCCCCTGCTCTCCGGAACGTCTTCTTCGACATCACGCTCGTCGCCGTCTTCTCCGTAATATACACGGATTCTGCAGCTGGGCTTCTTGAACAGCCCCTTCTTCACCACCTCCATGACTTCGACATCGAAATCACTTCCGCTGAGGTTGAGCTCCTCTATAGCCTTGTTTCTTGCTTCTTCTTCTGTTCTTCCTTCAAAATCTTTATACATATTCATTACCTCTGATTATCTTCTCTTTTTCTTGTCGGCCTTCTTCTGAGCCTTTAATGCATCCTTTTCCTCAATCTCCTTTCTATACCCTGCAACCTTCTTCTTGTTGGTGTAGACCTGCTGGATGATTGAAAGCAGGTTGGACATCGACCAGTAGATGAGAAGTCCCGAAGGTGCATTGTAAAGGATGAAGAAGAACATAATCGGCATACCGTATGTCATGAACCACATCATTCCCTTGTTCGAACCCTGCGAGGATGTCGTTGCACTCTGCGTGATCTTCATCGAGAAAATCATCGAGAATGTATAAAGAATGGGCAGAAGATGGATCTTGTTTCCGAGGAAAGGAATGTTGAACGGAAGGGTGAAGATCGTCTCCGGGATTGAAAGGTCGTTTATCCAGCCGGGGATGAACATTGCTCCTCTGAGGGAGAAGTCCTTGTTCAGAAGGCCGTAGAGGCCGATGAAGATCGGGAACTGGATGAGAAGAGGAAGACATGATCCCATGGGATTTATTCCCTCTTCCTTATACAGTTTAGAGACGGCCATGTTCTGTGCCTGCGGATCGTCCTTGTACTTTTCCTGGATCTCCTGGAGCTTGGGCTGGATTGCACTCATCTTAGCCGTACTCTCCGTTCCCTTCTTCGAAAGCGGAATCAGAAGCAGCTTGACGAGGATTGTCAGAAGGATAATCGATATTCCGTAGTTGTGAGTGATGAAGTTGAAGCCTTCAAGCGCCCACTTGAGAATTGTCTCGAGCCAGCTCAGCCACGAAACATCGAGAGCCTTCTTGAGGTTATGATCCTTGAGGCCGAAGACGTTGTCGGAAGCATTGTCATAGATGCCGAGCGTCGATGAAAGCTGAGGGCCGCAGTAGAACGAGTATATATCTTCTGTTTTTGAAGCACTGGTTGCACCTCTTGTCAGATAGACTGTGTTCTTCTGGCTTATGGTCTCTCCTGTCTCCTGTACTGTCTGGACCTTTGTCACCGTATTCTCCGTCTCCGGGATTACGAGGAATGCGAAATACTTTCCGACGACTCCGACCCACCCTATATTGTCAGTCGATGTGAAGTTGCCGCTCGAGACGGTTTTTCTCTTGTTCTTTTCAGCAAGCTTGTAGTAGACCCTTCTGTAGTCGTAGTTGCCGTTGAGCGAATCGAACTCGGGACCTACCTGAGAGCCTACAGAGAGGGTATACATCGTATTTCCCTCGTTGACAGGTATCTCGAGGCCGTCGTTCGTATAAACTGTCACTGCCATCTGAATCATGTATTCGTCGTTGTTCGGGACGGCGTATTTCTTCTCGATGGTGAATTCTCTTCCAGTAGACTCCTCTCTGTAAGTTCGGGAGAAGACAACGAGCGTGACAGTGTCTGTCTTGCCGCTGAGACCCTTCTCCTGCGTAGTGTATGTGAAGGCGTCGTCGATGGGCTTTGTCTTGTCTTCACCCCAGTAGAGCATGAACGCATCTTCGTCACCTTCTTCCTTCAGAAGGAGATTAACGTCGTTCTTTTCATCGTGGATGCTTTCAATCGTCGCTCCGGCAGGATTGAACGTCAAACTGAGCGACGGCGTTTTTATCGTGAAAGGTGATGTGTCGCCGACTGAGCCGACTGCCGTATAGACTGCACCTGCATTCTCCTCGGGGAGAACTGCTTCTGCAGTTGATTCAACAGTCGTTGTGCTGTCGCCTGTCGCAAGCAGTGTCTGCTGGAATGTCATACCTACTGTGATGACGATTACACAGAGGACAATTGCAATGATAGTATTCCTATCCATTCTTAACTCCCAAATGGATCTATTCTCAGTGCCTGGAAAGATGGAATAGGAACTCTGCTGATGAGATTGAAAAGGAACTATTTCCTGTTTGACCTGTCCAGCAGCATAATCAGGTTGGACTCAAGCAAGGAAAAACCGGAAACCTTTCCAGGATATACAATGAGGACATAGTCCTTAGTAATTTCTTCTGTCTGTTCCTGGCTGGAATGACGCAAGGGGTAGTTACGGAATATCTCCTTAACCCTGCGACGCAGAAGATTGCGGTCGACAGCCCTGCCGTAATGCTTCGCGGGGATGACGATCATCCTGTCCCAGCCAAGTCCGTTTTCAAGACAGATTAATCGCATTCCAAGGCAGGAATATGCCCTTCCTGTCTTAAAAATGCGATCAATATCTTCTTTTTTTCTAATAATCTCAGTCTTAGTAAGGCTTCTTCTCATCGCTGACAGTAAGGCTGTATCTACCCTTAGCTCTTCTTCTTGCTAATACCTTACGGCCGCCTTTTGTTGCCATTCTAGCGCGGAATCCAAATTTTCTTGTTCTCTTAGTCTTACTTGGCTGGTAAGGTCTAATTCCCTTTGTGCTCATGTTATAACTCCAATTTTTTTACGCTTTTCAGCGATGAATTTTCAAAAAATATGGACACCTTTGTCCAGTTTCAAAAGTGTAGCAATCTCATGGCCTATAGTCAATAACCTCTTTCAAGGCTTTGTCTTCAAAACCGCTATCTTTTTTATCTTTTTGTCGGGAAACCTCTCGTTCCATCTCTCTATCACCGCTTTTTCCTCCATCCTGAGGAGCGATTTTGCAGAAAGAGATGAAGGAGTGACATATATTCTGCCGCTGTCGAGGTCTCTCAGAGAAGAAAGTTTCGTGCAGGAGCTGAGCCTGGCGCCGGCGATTACCGGCCAGGAACGGAAATACTCCTGGAACGACAGGTCTATGTTGCTCTCCTCCAGAAATTCAAGTACGGCATCCCAGAGGTTCTTCTCACCCTTCATTTATTATACCCTCCTTCACCTCGTAGCTTATCCTGTCCTTCATCTTCTCATTGTATTCTTCATTGGGGAGGAATGTGAAGAAAGCCTGGCTGTAAAGAGGAAGCGAAGAGAGAACCTTCCCTCTTTTCGTACTGTCAAGTTCAAGCAGTACGTCGTCGATGAGGAGTATGGGGGATCGCCCTGTCATCTTCGTGAAATACCCCGCTTCCGCAATCCTGAAAATGAGGGAGCAGAGTCTGAGCTGTCCCGTCGAGCCCATCTGGCTGAAGGGACCGTACTGACTCATTATCGTAAAGCGGTCGCGGTGGGGACCTCCGGCTGTAGTGCCCATCCTTATGTCCCTTTCAGTTGTCTCGAGAAGATTCTGTACGACACCGTCGACAGTCTCTTCCTTCCACGACGGCTGATAGAGAACGGAAAGGGCATAATCCGTTCCCGATATATCAGCAAAAAGGGAGGGAAATATTGTATTGAACTCTTCAACCGCCTTTTTTCTTTCGGCCATAATTTCGAGGCCGTAGGAGGCAAGACGTTCGTTATATAGTGCTATTATAGTCTCATCACCGTCCTTGACTGCGGCATTGCGCTGCGAAAGAACACTGCGGTAGGAACGCAGGCTGTCAAAGAACGACGGGGAGTAGAGACACATCATCTGATCGAAGAAGCGCCGCCTGTATTCCGGCTCTCCCTTTATATAATTGATGTCCTCATGGCAGAAAACTATGCATGGAAACTGATAAATAAGAGTCTTCCTGTCTTTTATTTCTTTTCCGTCGAGTATTATCTTGCGGTTTTTGTTATAGTATGAAACAGTTATTCTGCCGTTTTCTCCGGCGTCGGAGTATGTTCCGCTTACAGAAAAACCCTCCTCTCCGTTTCTTATGCATTCCCTGAGCATGGAAGTGCGGAAGGAAGAACCGTAGGAGAGAATGTATACACTCTCGAGTATATTGGTCTTTCCCTGCCCGTTGGAGCCGTAGAGAAGAATATTCTCCGAGTCCGTGGTGACAGAGCCGGAGAATATGTTTCTGAAATCATTGTAACTTAAAGATGTGAATCTCATCCCTGCATCGGCATAAGAACGTAGAAGTAGTTCTTCTCGGGCTCGGGTGAGAAAATCATGGCACCGTTCTGGTTCCTGAGTTTTATCTTCATGTATTCGGTTTCTATCTTCTTGATAGCGGGAAGCAGCAGCCCTGCATTAAATGATATCTTCATCGAAGGTCCGTTGTATTCGCATTTGATGATCTGCTTGGAATCGCCGAAATCGTTGTTCTCGCCGCTTATCATGACACCCTCGACGTTGATGTCGACGAATATCTTTCTCGACTTTATTTCTGTGAAAATCGAAGTGAGGGAGATGGATTTGACCATTTCTTCGACAGAAAGTCTGCATTCATAATCCAGCTGCGTCGGTATTACCCTCTCGTAATTGGGGTAATTACCGGAAATGAGTGTCGAGCTGATTGTCCTGTTGTCGACCTTTGCATATGACATGTCGGGTGTGAATGCAAGTGAGAAGAGTCCCTCGTTTGTCGAAATCATCGAAAGAAGCTGCAGAAACTTCACCGAGAGAATAGACGGGGAGAAATCGGGAATTTCCTGTTCAAAGGTATTTTCTACGTATGCAAGCCTTCTTCCGTCCGTAGCAACCATGACAATCTTGTCGTCCTTCTTCTCGATATGGACGCCTGTGAGGAAGAAGCGTGTGATCTCCTCGGCTACGGCGAAGCTCGTCTTGTCAGCCATGTCATTGAAGGCCTTCTGGGGAAGTGAGAAGAAATACTCGTCAGGACACTCCTTTATCTCGGGGAACTTCGAAGCATCCATAGTCTTGAGGTTGGTATTTATGTTCTTTTCGGCACTGACCGGTCTGATTGTGAGCTTGTTGTCCTCTTCATTGAACTCCAGATCTTCGTCCGGAAGATTTTTGAGGACGGCTACAAGCTTGTCGCAGAATACCGTCGTGGATCCCGGAACTACTGTAGAGATATCTATAGTGGAGATGAAGGAGACCTTTCCATCCTGGGCCTTGAT
>CAVDOI010000033.1:0-18284 GCA_963610485.1 Lachnospiraceae bacterium | reverse complement strand
AAAGGCTGTCGAGGAGGAGGATATCCTTTACTCACTCTTCGACTCTCTCTCGGAGGGTCATCTCATCATGAACAGGGAATGCAACGTCGTCTTTGCCAACCAGAAGGCCCGTTCGTCGATTCCGTATAAGCGTTCCTCGCGCTCGATAGAAGGCCTGGGGGTCGAGGAGTGTATTTCCGATAAGGATATATCACGCTTCGTCAAAAGTGTGCTGAGAGGTGAGGAGAAGGCCCAGGAGAGGGACTTCTCCATACAGAGCGGTAACGAAGTGAGGGTCTATCGTGTATCTTTCATGAAGATAGATACCGACAGGGACTGCTATGTCGATGTAATCATCCGTGAGATAACGGATTCAATCAGAAAGGAGACGCGACTGAGACGGAGCGAATCGCTTGCAAGCATGACGACCATGGCCGCGGGGGTGGCACACGAGATAAAGAATCCCCTTGCCGCGATGAAGATACACACCCAGCTCATGCGTAAGACGTTGCAGAAGAACGGGAGCATGAACGAAGAGGAGGCCGACACATTCCTCTGTGTCATCGAAGAGGAGATCGAACACCTGAATAAGATCGCCGTGGACTTTCTCTTCGCCGTCAAGCCTATGGACGTCACACTCAAGAAGGAGAACCTCAACGAGATAGTGAGCTCGATTCTCTCATTCCTCGAACCGGAGGCGGAGGAGAAGAAGATAGAGATCATCTCACAGCTTTCGTCCTTCATTCCGAATATCGAGCTCGATTCGAGGCTTGTCAAGCAGGCCCTTCTCAATCTAATACAGAATGCATTCGCCGCAATGGAGGAGGGAGGAAAGCTTACGGTATCCACAAAGCTCGACGGGGACTATGTATCCGTACGCATTTCAGATACAGGCTGCGGAATAGAGGAGGAGAAGATGGCCAAGATCTTCGAACCCTACTATACGACAAAGGCCAGCGGAACGGGGCTGGGACTTACACTTGTCTACAAGATAATGAAGGAACATCACGGTGACATCCACGTTACCAGCCGCATCGGCAGAGGCACGACATTCCAGCTTGACTTCCCGATTCCGGTAAGCGAAAGGAAGGCCATAGGGGAGGGTGTGAAATGAGTACAATCCTCGTAGTAGATGACGAGAAGAACATCGTCAGCGGACTCAAAGCCACATTCGAACTTGAAAACTACAAAGTAATAACGGCCGAAAACGGACTCGAGGCATGGAATGCCGTCAATTCGAACGACATCGATCTTGTCATAACCGACCTCAGAATGCCAGTGATGACGGGTGACGAACTCGTGCGCAGAATAAGTGCCGCATACCCCCGTCTTCCCGTAATCGTCCTCACCGGACACGGTACGATAGAGAACGCCGTGGACTCGATGAGGGACGGAGCCGTCGACTTCTACACGAAGCCCGTCGACATAGACAAACTCCTTCTTGTCGTAAAGAAGTGCCTCGAGAACTCCTCGCTTGCCGAGCAGAACAGAGTACTTACAGAGGAAATCGAGAAACTCAGAAGCGAGCAGAAGTATTCGAAGATAATCGGCCGCAGCGAGAAGGTCGAGAAGCTCATGGACACAATACGCGCCGTCGCTCCGACGAAGGCGACCGTCCTTATCGAAGGGGAGTCGGGAACGGGAAAGGAACTCGTGGCAGACGCCATAATGGAACTCTCGCAGAGGCGTGAGAAGCCCTTTGTCAAGGTAAACTGCGCTTCTCTCTCCTCATCCCTTCTCGAAAACGAGCTCTTCGGCCACGAAAAGGGTGCCTTCACGGGGGCTGTGAAGGAGGCTAAGGGACGCTTCGAACTTGCTTCGGGAGGCACGATCTTCCTCGACGAAATCGGAGAGATAGACGAGCAGACCCAGATAAAGCTCCTGAGGGTCCTTGAAAACCGTGAGATAACACGTGTCGGAGGCGAAAAGCCGATAGAGGTCGATGTGAGGGTCATTGCGGCAACGAACAAGGATCTCAAGAAACTCGTGGAGGAGGGTAAGTTCCGCGAGGATTTCTATTTCCGTCTCAATGTCGTCAGCATAACAGTCCCGCCCCTGAGGGAGAGGAAGGAGGACATAGAGCTCCTTGCTCTCTCATTCGTGAAGAGCTTTGCCGAGGAGAACGGAAAGAAGATAGACGGAATCAGCGCCGCGGCACGGAACGCCCTCTTTTCATACTCCTGGCCGGGGAACATCCGCGAGCTCAAGAACGCAATCGAATCGGCAGTGGTCTTTGCACGCGGCCGCACAATTGAACTCTATAACCTTCCGCAGTACATAACGGAGAGCAGGGGAAAGCGGGAGACCAGCGTCACCATAACGCTTCCCTCGACCCTTGCCGACGCAGAGAAGGATGTCATACTCGGAACCCTCGACTACTGCAACGGCAACAAGAGCACGGCGAGCAAGGTCCTTAAAATCGGGAGGAAGACCCTTCACAGAAGGCTCAGGGAATGGAACGTGGTTTCCGATGACGAAGAAGATGATAGAGACGACGAAGATGACAAGTGAAGATATCTTCTCCCCGTTCGGAATGCTGAAGAAATCCTTCCCGTCGTTTTCATACCGCGAGGGACAGGAGGCGATGGCGAAGAAGGTCGAGAAGGCCTTCGAGGAGGAGAGGGGGTGCCTCATAGAGGCCGGAACGGGAATCGGAAAGTCGTTTGCATATCTTGTGCCGGCATTCCTTCTCACCGATAACGACCCCGATGCCAGAGTCGTCGTTGCAACAAGTACGATTACACTTCAGAAACAGCTCTTCGACAAGGACATCCCGTTTCTTTCGGGGATGCTCGGAATCCCTGTGCGGTCTGCAATCCTCTACGGACGCTCGAACTATATATGCAAGCGCAGGCTCACCGAAATCAGGGATAAGGTTCCGCTTCTTTCACTCGACGACTCAACACCCGAGTACAAGCTTGTCAGGTGGTGTGACAAAACCGAGAGCGGAAGCCGCAACGACATACACGACAGGGAGACTGCGCAGCTCGCTGCTACGGTGGCTTGCGACGAGAAGGACTGCCTCAGGGGACACTGTCCCTTCTTTCAGGAGTGCTTCATGTACAATGCACGCCGCAGGGCCCAGAGTGCGAAGATCGTCGTCACGAACCATCACATGGTACTTATCGATGCACAGATAAGATGGGAGAACAACGAGGATTTCTCCGAAAGTGTCATACTTCCTTCCTACACCCATCTTGTACTGGATGAAGCCCATCACCTCGAGAGCGAAGCGACCGAGCTCTTCTCCATGAGGATATCGCGCGACAGGATAAACGAGGAGCTCGATTTCCTCTCGTTCAAGTCAAAGGGGTTCGGGAACAAGACAATCATCGAATTCCTGTCTCCGTGCGACACGTCGAAGGAGAGGTACTTCACGAAGAACTTCGAAAATCTCAGAAGCCGCATACACAACCTCACGTCCCGTGCCTTCATGCACTACTCGAAGCTGATCTCGTCGTATTCGGCACAGCGTTCGATTCTCCTTGACGAGAATTTCTTTTCATCCTTCAGGGATGAGCTTTCGAAGACGGAGATGCTCACGGACGAGATGAAGAGCCTCGGGCTCGATCTTGCTTCATTCTATGAAACAGATAACGAAGCTTTCGTTCCCTACGTTGAAAGGGTGAAGATGGCAGGGGAGAGGCTCCAGTCCTATGCCGATGCCGTAAGGGCCTTCATCCGCTTCAATTCATTCGATAAGCTCATAGCCTATGCGGAATCCCTTGACGGCGGAGAGTATGAGATCGTACTCTCTCCGCTTCTTGCAGGACCTCTTGTAAAGGAGAGGCTCCTTGACAAGCTCTCCTCATACCTCTTCTGCTCGGCAACGCTCTCCATCGGGGGCAATTTCGAATTCTTCAAGACGAGGATGGGAATCAACGGTGACAACAGCCTCGAGGAAGGTGTCTACTATTCACCCTTCGACTACAGGCACAACCTTATGTATCTTGTGCCGCAGGACGGCAAGCCGTACTCTCTCAATGACAGCTCGTATATAGACTACGCTGCGTCCCTTACCGAGAAGGCGATTCTCTCCTCCTCGGGAGGCGCACTCATCCTCTTTACGTCGATAGATATGATGAGGAAGGTCTACAGCATAGTTAACGCCGACATCGGTGACAGGATGGAGCTCCTCGTCCAGGACAACAGAACCAACAGGAACGCACTTCTCTCGCGCTTCAAGAAGCATAAGGATTCATCGCTTTTTGCAGTCTCCTCGTTCTGGGAGGGAGTAGACGCTCCGGGTGATACTCTGAGACTTCTTGTCATCGTGAAGCTTCCATTCGATGTTCCTACAGACCCCGTCATGAGGGCGCGATCGGATTACATCAACAGGACAGAGGAGAACAGTGCGTTTGTAAAACTCACGCTCCCCAATGCCATGATAAAGATGAAGCAGGGGGTGGGGAGGCTCATAAGAAGCGAAAGCGACAAGGGTGTCGTGCTCATCCTCGACGGCAGGATAAGCCGCAGGTTCTATTCCTCGCTTCTCTTCTCCTCGATTCCCGAGGGCTACTATCCCGAGGACACTATGGTTGATAATATAGAGAGCAAGATAGAGAGCTTCCTCTTCTAGGAGATGATATGGACAGTATAAGGAGCGACGAATACGGATTCTCCGCCTTCCGTACCGGATGGCCCGAGTACACGAAGTCTGTCTTCCGTACCAAAACCGAGATAGTCACCGACGGCAGGGGTACCATAACCGGAGTCACAAACCCGGAGAAACTGCTCTGGGCGAAGATTCCTCCGACTGCTGAGGATATCCAGATACTGGAAATCGGGAAGGGGGCATTCTCCATGTGTACTAAGCTCAGGGAGATAAGCTTCAGCGACAACCTCGAGATCGTGGGCGAGGATGCCTTCAAGGGATGCAGGATGCTCTCTTCAATCACATTCGGCGACACGCTCTACGAAATCGGGGAGGGGGCATTCGAGAAGACTGCTCTCAGGAGCTTCGTCTTTCCGCCTGCGCTCGAATATGTCCCGCCGCGTCTCTTCATGGACGACGAGAAGCTCGAAGG
The DNA here is from genome assembly GCA_963610485.1 of Lachnospiraceae bacterium. Classification (GTDB taxonomy): domain Bacteria; phylum Spirochaetota; class Spirochaetia; order Sphaerochaetales; family Sphaerochaetaceae; genus Ornithospirochaeta. Next base: position 13,278 of record CAVDOI010000033.1, on the reverse strand, counting down.
CGTCGTCTTCCACAGGAACATAAAGAAGCTGGGGATCCTTGCATTCTCGGGATGTACTGCCCTGAGGAGCATCGAAATACCCGAAGCTGTCACTGCCATACCCGAAGGGGCCTTCATGTCGAGCGGCCTCAGGTCACTCTATCTGCCGCGGAGTGTAAAGAGCATAGGCTCTTCGGCTCTCTCTTCATGCAGATATATGGAGTCCATATTCTACGACGGAAGAGAAGAGGATTTCAGACGTATCTCGTTCGGAAAGAACTGGAACAGGGGACTGTCCCCGGCGTGCAGCCTCTTCATCAGGGACAGGAAGGGCTATTGGTACAACGCCTTCTCGGGGGAGAAGAAGACAGTCCACGAAGAGGACGATATAAGGGAGGCGCTCTCCCTCTTCGGTTTCGACACCGTTCCCTCGGCCGCCGCACTCGCTTCGGCCTTCAGAAAGAAAGCTGCGGCCTTCCATCCCGACAGACTCTCGGGCCTCGATCTCGACAGCGAGTACACACGCTTTGCAGAGGAGAAGTTCCGCCTCTACAAGGATGCCTACGACAGACTGCTCCCTTACTGCAGAAAATGAAAAAAATACACAAAGATGTGTAACCTTCTGGAAAACGCAGGGTTTAACAGAAGCGCGGAATAAGGGGGGATCCGCAAAAAGAAGGGGAGCCTTCCGGCTCCCGGTATTGTACTATTGTTATTCTTATTCGATCACAGCCAGGATATCACCGGAATTGACGATGAGATAAGTCTCTCCGTTGTCCTTGATCTGTGTGCCGGCATACTTGTCATGGAGGACAGTCTGACCGACTTTGACCTTGATGCTTTCGTCATCGCCGACAGCGACAACTGTTGCGAACTGTGTCTTTTCCTGTGCGGTCTGCGGAATGAAAAGGCCGCCTGCCGTCTTTGTCTCTGCTTCCTTAGCCTTGAGCAGAACTCTTTCTCCAAGTGGAACAATCTTCATATCTTTACCTCTTTAATCTGATGTGTAGGGTGAAACATGTTCACAAAGATGAATATAAGTAAAGTACGGGGAGGCGACAAGAGGAAAAGATGAAATTAAATCTTTATTTTTTTCCTCTTGCCGAATATGGGAGAAATATTATCTTAACTGTAAAGAACGGATAAAACATGGACAGGATAAGAAAGGAGAAATACGAGAACGCCGTTACGGCAGTGAAGGCACACAGGATCAGGGAAGCCTTCGAACTCTACGTCTCTCTATTCCTGCCGAAAGGGATGAGGAGCAGGGAGTTCCTCTCTTTCTACCGTTTCCAGATGGCGTCGTACCTCGTTCTGAAGAAGAGCGTCATGCTCTCCATTCCCGAGGGCGACATGGTAACCGACCTGATAGAGACTGTCTACGACGAGACTGTAAAGGCCATCGAGAAGAGCGAGATCCCCGTCTCTCCTGACGGGAGGATGAATATCCTGGAATCCGTGGAAATCGTATTTCCGTGTCAGAAGGACACAGAAGTGAGACGAAACAGGAGATGTGTGGCAGAATGACACAAAGATGAGGCTTTTTCCGTCTCAAGTGCCGTTTTGACACAATTATTACAGAATCTACAAATTAATAATCTTGGTCTAATTACTTGTATTTTGAGTAATTATTATCTTTTGGCATGTGTTTTGCAAGTTATCAAATCGTAAGGAGACAAATGATGTCAAAGACAAAATCGAATCTTTATTCAAGCCAGGACAGTGAGGTACTTGCACAGTATCTTCAGCAGATCGACAGAATTCCTCTTCTCAGCTATGACGAAGAGTACGATCTCGCTCTGAAGGCCAGAAGCGGCGATATGAAGGCAAGAGAGAAACTTGCTTCTGCAAACCTCAGATTCGTTGTGTCGACTGCAAAGAAGTACCGCGGGCAGGGGCTGCCACTCGAGGACCTCATCAACGAAGGCAACATCGGTCTTCTTACGGCTATCGACCGCTATGTCCCCGAGAAGGGTTATCACTTCATCTCCTATGCGGTATGGTGGATCAAGCAGTCCATCCTCAAGGCTCTCAGCGACACGGGACGCGCGGTGAGACTCCCCCTCAACAGGACGAACGACCTCTACGCCATCAACAAGGCAAAGAATACCCTTATCCACGACAAGGGGATTGCAAATCCGACGACGGGGGAGATTGCAGACGAATGCGGTCTCGACGAGGAGACAGTGAAGACGCTCCTCACAGTTTCGAGGGAGATGGTCTCCTTCGATTCCCCTGTCGGTGAAGGCACAGACGAGGACGCAAGACTTTCGGACTTCATCCAGGATGAAAGCGAGTCTCCCGAAGAGAGTATGATATCATCTGCAATGACAGAGGACGTGAGAGAACTCCTGGGATGCCTGAATGAGAAGGAGAGGGACATCATAATGAAGCGTTACGGCTTCTCCGGCGAAGAGCCGAGATCTCTCTCCTCGATCGGAAACGAATACAACCTCACGAAGGAGAGGATCAGACAGATAGAGAAGGAAGCTCTCCTGAAGCTGAAGAAGAACGGCGAAGAGAAGGGCATCAGATACTACACAGCCTGCTGAGTTCTTTCATATCAAGCAAATAACGGGACGGGTTTTAATGAAAAGAGAAGCCCGTCTCTTTTTTTCTGAGTTAAAACTCAATGAGTAGAAATTATACTTTGATAAGTTATTCTTATTTTTCATAATACCTTTTCTTTGTATTCAAGTGAGTTAAAAAACCCGTATTACATTTTCGTTGACCAGAGATTGTTTTAACAGTAACATATTCAAGCATTTGTATAAAAACTTGAAATAGGAAAAGAAATAGCAATGGAAGAGAAAAAGTATGTTTACTTCTTCGGTGAAGGAAAGGCCGAAGGAACAGGCGACATGAAGAATCTTCTGGGCGGCAAGGGCGCAAACCTCGCGGACATGACCAGCATCGGTCTTCCCGTACCTCCCGGATTCACAATCACGACGGAAGCTTGTGATTTCTTCGACAAGCACAACGGCGGTTACCCCCTCGGAATGAAGGAACAGGTTCTTAAGAACCTTGAAAGACTTGAAAAGGTCATGGGCGCAAAGCTCGGAGAGAAGAAGAATCCTCTCCTCGTCTCGGTACGAAGCGGCGCTGCCCAGTCCATGCCCGGCATGATGGACACAGTCCTCAATCTCGGCCTTAACCCGGATTCGCTCCAGGGACTCATCGACAAGACCGGCAACGAGAGATTTGCATGGGACAGCTACCGCCGTTTCATCCAGATGTTCGGCGATGTCGTCATGGGTGTTCCCCATGCCAAGTTCGAGGACGCCCTCCAGTCCGTCAAGGACGAGAACGGAAAGACGTTCGACACCGAGCTTGATGTCGGCAACCTCAAGGAAGTCATCAAGCGCTACAAGATAATCTACAAGAAGTATACGGGGGAGGAGTTCCCCACAGAGCCTCAGGAGCAGCTCTTCAAGGCGATCGACGCCGTATTCAGAAGCTGGAACAACGAGAGAGCCATCAAGTACAGGATGATGAATGATATCCGCGGCCTCCTCGGAACGGCCGTCAACGTACAGGCGATGGTCTTCGGCAACATGGGCGAGACAAGCGGCACCGGTGTTGCGTTCACACGTGACCCCTCCACAGGCGAGAACAGGTTCTTCGGCGAGTATCTCATGAACGCACAGGGCGAGGATGTCGTCGCAGGCATCAGAACACCCCAGCCGATCACGACACTCGAAAGCGTCAACCCCGAAGCATATGCGGAGCTCTGCGCCATCCGCGACAAGCTCGAGCATCACTATCAGGATATGCAGGACCTCGAGTTCACAATCCAGGAAGGGAAGCTCTACATGCTCCAGACGAGAAACGGAAAGAGAACCATCTTCAGCTGGATCAGAAGCCAGGTTGAAATGGTGGAGGCGGGACTCATCGACAAGGCTACGGCCGTCTCGCGTGTTCCTGCAGGCGAGTTCAACAAGCTCTTTGCCCCGATTCTCGACAACAAGGTCATAAGGGACCTCGGAATCACACCGGATACGAAGGGACTCAACGCATCACCCGGCGGTGCATGCGGCCAGATCTACTTCAACGCCAAGGATGCCGAGACTGCAGCAAAGGAAGGCAAGGATGTCCTTCTTGTAAGAGTCGAGACATCTCCCGAAGATATCGGGGGAATGGCAGTCAGCAAGGGTATCGTGACATGCCGCGGCGGTATGACGAGCCATGCGGCGGTAGTTGCAAGAGGCATGGGATGCCCCTGTGTCTCGGGATGCGGTGAAATCATAGTCAACGAGCCCAAGAAGACGCTCACAGTCAACGGCAAGCTCCTCAAGGAAGGTGACTACATGGCAATCGACGGCTTCACAGGCAGCGTCTATGCACAGAAGATCGCCGTCAAGCCCAGTGAGATCATGCAGGTTCTCGAGGGAACGATGAACGAAAGCGAGAGCGTTCTCTACCAGGACTACAAGAAGTTCATGGAATACGTGAACGAACTGAAGACGATGTCTGTCAGAACCAATGCCGACACCCCCAGGGATGCAAAGCAGGCAATCCTTCTCGGAGCCGAGGGAGTAGGCCTCTGCCGTACCGAGCACATGTTCTTCGGCGGAGACAGAATCTTCAGCATGAGAAAGATGATCCTTGCAGACAACACAAGGGCGAGGGAGGCGGCACTGAATGAGCTTCTTCCGATGCAGAGAGATGACTTCGAGGGCATCTTCGAGGCCATGAACGGACTTCCCGTCGTCATCAGACTGCTCGATCCGCCTCTCCACGAGTTCCTCCCGAACGACCATACATCACGTCACGAGATGGCTCTCAGGATGGGAATCAGCGTAGAGGAGATTTCACGCAAGTGCAACGAACTCCACGAGTTCAACCCGATGCTCGGCTTCAGAGGGTGCAGACTTGCAGTCGTCTATCCCGAGATCCTGAGAATGCAGGTGAGGGCTATCATGGAAGCAGCCATTGCAACAAAGAGAAAGGGCTTCAGGGTGCACCCCGAGATCATGATTCCGCTTGTAGGTATCTGGAAGGAGTTCAACTACTGCAGAAAGAACGCCGTAGACGAAATCGAGAAGGTCTTCAGCGAGCAGAATCTTGTCATTCCTTATCAGATCGGAACGATGATAGAGGTTCCGCGTGCGGCATTGACGGCAGACGAGATTGCAGGCAGTGCGGAGTTCTTCTCATTCGGTACGAACGACCTTACACAGATGACATGCGGCTTCTCGCGTGATGACTCTGCGCGCTTCCTGACACACTACGTCAACGATCCCGACAAGCAGTTCTATGACTACGATCCGTTCGCGACAATCGACTTCGGCGGAGTCGGAAAGCTCCTGAAGATGGCCGTGGGACTTGGACGCAGCGTCAGACCCGACATGAAGATGGGTATCTGCGGCGAGCACGGAGGAGATCCGAAGACCATCGCATTCTGCCAGGAGGCGGGACTGGACTACGTATCATGTTCTCCCTACAGAGTGCCTATCGCACGCCTTGCCGCTGCACAGGCAGCAATAAAGGCTGAGAAGAAATAAGAAATCTTCTGCCTCAATTGAATCCTCTCTCATATCCGGGAGAGGATTTTTACTTCCCCCGTGTTCCTGTCAGTGATAATTATGAAGTATAATTCCAAACTATGAAGAAACTCACCGTCCTCTTACTCATCACACTCACACTGTCTGCTCTCTGTGCCGGCGCATCGCTGACACTCGGCTGCGGAGCTTCGGCCTACACGGATTCTGCATCCATGCGTTTCCTCCCGGGGGGCTACCTTGAAGGGGGAGCCCTTGTCGATATTACGAAAAGCGGAAATGTGAAGTCCGATTCCTCATTCCGTATCGAGACCGGAGTCGATGCCAGAAAGAACGATTACATACTCTTCCGCACATCTCTTTCTTCCGGTGTCATGCTGAAGACGGAGTCTTCTCTCACATTCTCCCTCCGCCCGGTTGCAAGCTTTGTAATGTTCATATCGAACCTCAAGGATCATCCGAGCGCACTCGACCTTTCACTCGGCGGCGCCCTCGACTTCAGCCTCGACATATCAAAAGAGGGGATATTCCTCATCTATGCCGGTCTCGATGTCGAATACGGCTTCTATGAGAGGAACATCTATTATGACATCAGCCTCGGCGGAAAATGGAACGTGTAGGGGAGAACAAGAGATGAAAAACCGCCCCCGGATCTGGAGGCGGATATTGTGTGGCGATATCTTTATTCGCTTGTTTTCAGGATATCGACTGTCTTGATATAAGATCCTTTGCTGTCCTCGAAGAAGTAAGTTATCGTTCCCTTTTTTTCGTCTGTGAAATCGGAATACTTACCTTCGGCGTTGATGAAGCCGTAAAGGGCTGCTGATGAAGATTCCGCTGCGCAGAAAGCCGTTCCTGTGATTGTCACACTCTCTCCGTCAGCAACAAAAGCAGAAGCGCCATCCTTCTTCTTCATTTCAGTACCGTCCAAATTCCCTTCATAACAGGTTGCCTTGATTACGAGGTTCTTGATTACAGTTGTCATTATTCCATCTTCACCTGTCGTCGTCTTGAATTCATCAGCATTCAAAGCAGTTTTGTCGAGATCGACATAGACATAGTTTTCATGAGTGATTGTTCCATCATAGTAGTAATACTTTGTGCCGTCATGCTCATAATAGAAAGCCGCAGTGGAAAGGTCTGCCTTACAGTTGGTGTTCAACGAAACGAAGGCTTCCTGTAGTTCGTTATCTTCGAGATCCTCAATTTTCGTTTCTCCGGTAAGGTTCCTTGCAATTGTCACATAAGTGAAGGCCTTCTTTTGGATATCTTTGGGCATATCAAGCCAGTAGGCAGCCTTGAGTGTGATATTGCTCACGACAGCCTTCGTGAAATCATATTCTTCACCGTCTGGCGTTCTCCACTCCATGAAGACGCATCCGTCCTTCTCGGGGTCAGCTATCTTTTCGACGGTCTTTCCCTTTTCAACAGTCACTTCTGTCTTTTCCTTTCCGTTGTCGGGGTCGAATGTCACTGTGAACTTTTCAATGACGGGTTCCTTCTCGCATCCTGCGAGGACGATGAGAGTAAAGAGGATCAATAAAACCGGAATCAGTTTCTTCATTCTGCTTCTCCTTGTCCAAGTTTGCCAGATGATACAAAATCTTGATAGCTTTTATCAATAAAAAAAGCTCCCTTTTTTGGAAGCTTTACGAGCCAGAAATGGGAATCGAACCCGTGACCTACACTTTACGAGGGTGTCGCTCTACCATCTGAGCTATTCTGGCACTGACATGAATATTAACTCAAAGTTGAAATAATTGGTAGAGAGTTTTCATCTTTTTCTTCCACTTATGCTACAATAATTCAGTCAGGATGTTTTTCAGGGTGAAGAGAAGAAGACTCATAATAGGTGATGTGCACGGAAGATATAATGCCCTGAGGCAGGTTCTCGACAGGGCGGGGTATGACGACGGGAGGGACATTCTCTACTCCGTCGGAGATTTCTGCGACAGGGGCAGGGACAATCTGAGCGTACTCGAGTATCTTTCATCACTGAGGGATTTCCGCCCCGTACTTGGGAATCATGACGCCTGGCTCCAGGATTTTTTAAGAACTGGATACGGCCTCAGCGACAACTGGTACAGCAACAACGGCGGCTATATGACGGTTGCATCATTCAACGGAGTATCAGAGGAGGTGAGGAAGAGGCTCTCGCTGTGGCTTGATTCCATTCCCTACTGCAGAAAGGAGGAGGGGATGGTCATCATCCACGGAGGTCCCGTCGGACGCAGCCTCGATGATATCATGAGGCCGCGAGACTATGAGAGTGAGAGCGAAGCTGAGGATATTCCCGACGAGTTATGGGACCGTACGTATCTGAGGACGGCAGTGCTGTACGAAGAGTGGCTGAAAAGTGACGAGAAGAAGGACGGTATGGACTTCTCCCGTTATTCCCTGAGGATGAGACGGCGTTTTTCAGAACTCGGAAGCCGGACGGGAAACGGAGAGCCTTACATTGCGGTCAAGAACGGGATGATATTCACCGGCCACTCCATCGTCGGAGACAGGCCCTTTACTTCGGAGTTTTTTCATATAACGGCAATCGACACGGGTGCCGCTTCGAAAAGCGGAAGACTCACGTGCATGGACACAGACACCATGGAATACTGGCAGAGTGACACGATTGAGAGGACAGAGGAGGATTATTGATGCCGCTTCAGATCATCAGAGCAGATATCACAACACTTGAGGTGGACGCAATCGTCTGTCCGACGAACACACGCCTTCTTCCGGGCTCCGGCATAGACTACGCCGTTCATATGAAGGCCGGAAGGGATTTCACGCGCCGGTGTGTTTCGATAGACCACCTTGAAGAAGGGGACGCCGTAGTCATCGACGGCTGCTCCCTCCCGTCGAAATACGTAATCATGACTGTCGGTCCCCACTGGAACGGGGGAGGAGAAGGTGAGGAGGAAGTACTTGAAAAGGCATACAGATCGAGCCTCACAAAGGTTGAAGAGCTTTCGCTCTCCTCTGTAGCCGTTCCTCTGATATCTGCAGGGTACTACGGTGTTCCCGATTCGCTCTCGCTCAGAACGGCGACGGAGGTAATCCGCAGGTTTCTCTCTTCCTACGACGCCGAAGTATATCTTGTCGTCTACAACCGTCTTGCATTCGACCTCTCGAAGGGTATATTCCATGAAGTTGCACAGCTCATCGACGAGGAGGAGGTTGCGGCATGGGAGAAGGTGAAGGGAAAGAGCAAGTATAATCCTTCTTCAAGAAAGAGCCGCGCCGTTTCCTCTGTTATCTACGACATGCGTGATTCCGGTGAAGAGCCGGGTTATCCCCGCTATGACGAGAGCGAGCTCGAGAGGATGGAGAAGAGATGCAGAGAAGGCTATTCGGACTACCTCAGAAACAAGGTTCTCGAGAAGGGGATGACGGGAGTCGAATGCTACAAGAAGGCAAACATCAGCCATAAGCTCTATTCCAAGATAATGTGCGACAGGAACTACAGGCCCGGGCGGGATACGGCGATAGCACTGGCACTGGCCTTGAAACTGCCGCCCGTGGAGTTCTCCGAGATGCTCGCCGTCGCGGGATTCGCCCTTTCCCCCGCCGACAGGAGAGATATCGTGATAAGATATTTCGTCGAACACGGCGAGTACGACATTCTCGAGCTCAACGAGGTTCTCTTCGGCTTCGACCTTGTTCCCCTGGGCTATAAAAAGTAGCAGTTGTCGCTTTCCGGGCGACCTTTATTTCCTCCGTTTTCCGTATCATATAAGTATAAAGATCGGAGGAAGATAAATGAAGAAAGATCTGACGGAAATCGTATTCGTACTCGACAGAAGCGGCTCGATGAGCGGACTTGAGCGTGACACAATCGGAGGGTTCAACTCCCTCATCGAGAAGGAGAGGAACCAGGAGGGCGAGGCCGTTGTCTCGACGGTGCTTTTCTCTCATCTCTCGACTGTCATCCACAACAGGATGAAAATCGAGGATGTCCCTCTCATGACGGAGAAGGATTACTTTGTCGGAGGCTCGACGGCTCTTGTCGACGCTGTGGGAGATGCCGTGACTCATATCATCGGTGTGCACAGGGCTCTTAAGGACGAGGAGAGACCGGAGAAGACACTGTTCGTCATCATTACCGACGGCATGGAGAATGCAAGCAGGCGCTGGTCGACATCAGATGTCAAGGCCCTTATCGAGAAGGAGAAGTCACAGTACGGCTGGGAGTTTATCTTCCTCGGTGCCAACATCGACTCGGTCATGGCTGCTGGGGGAATCGGAATCGACGCTTCCCGCACTGCCGATTACAGGGCGGACGGAGAGGGGACGAGAAGATCCTACAACAGTGTGTCGAGGGCGGTGAGATCGGTGAGGTCGGGGGGATTATTCGACAGCAGCTGGGCTGAGGAGAGCCGGGAATACCTCAGAAAAGGCAGCGGGGATAACAGCGGCAATTAGACAGGATGGAACGAGAAAGAGCCGAATTCGCATTTGGCTCTTTTATCTGTCCCTTTTTTTGATTATTCTATTAATAAGATTTTTCCTTTATGTTTTTCCGGCTTATTTTATATATGGATAAGAAGGAATATCTGAAGGGAGATGGAATATATGGAAGAGATAAAAATAGATCCATCCGAGGTGGAACAGCTCAGACTGACCAGTGCGGATTTCGATGAATTGATAAAAAAATCCAGAGAAGGAGCCGAGATAGGACTCCCGTGGAACCGCAGGGTCTTCGAATACTTCTTCGAGAGCGGACTTCCAGAGGATCAGATAAACGCCATCATGACGTTCGCCACATTCGGCTATTTCCCGTCTCCGGAGGATGATAATTCATTATGATTGTTCTTGGTATAGAAACAAGCTGTGACGAATGCTCGGCAGCCGTCCTCAGGGACGGGCGCGAGATCATGAGCAACGTCATAGCAACGCAGATAGAGCTCCATAAGCCCTATCAGGGGGTGGTGCCGGAGCTGGCATCGAGACTTCACACGGAGTGGATAGAGCAGGTAGTCGCAGCTGCCGTTATGCAGGCGGGAATCGAGAAGAAGGACCTCGATGCCGTTGCCGTCACAAACCGTCCGGGGCTTCTGGGCTCTCTTCTCGTCGGCGTCAACTTTGCAAAGGGCTTTGCCGAGGGGCTCGGCATTCCCTATATAGGAATAGACCACATAAGGGCGCATCTCTATGCCTCCCAGATCGAGAATCCTCTCGAGTACCCGTATCTCGGGGTACTTGTTTCGGGGGGACATACCGTCATATGCCGTGTTGACTCGTACTCCGATGTGACTGTCATGGGGACGACGATTGACGATGCCATCGGCGAGGCCTTCGACAAGGTCGCCAAGTTCTACGATATGGGATACCCGGGAGGCGTCGTCATCGACCGCCTCAGTAAGACGGGCGACAGCAACGCTTTTCTATTTCCCGGTCCGACACTCGACAGGACGGCGCACCCTTACGACATGTCGTACTCGGGCCTCAAGACGGCTGTAATCAACCAGAAGGACCAGTTCAGAAACGGAGACGCTCCCGATACTCTCGAAAACATTGCCGCATCCTTCCAGCGCCAGGCTGTGGGGATTCTCATGAAGAGGGTGAAGCTTGCACTCCGTGACAGCGGCCTCAGGCGCGTGAGCGCCGGCGGAGGGGTTGCCGCGAACTCGCTCCTGAGAAAGGAGCTCAAGGAGCTCGAGAAGGGCGGCTACACAGTCACATTCCCGTCGCTCAAGCTGTGTACCGACAACGGCGCCATGATAGCGGGACTGGGGTACCGCTATCTTTCGGACGGCTTCTCTGACGGCGATACTCTCACCGCATCGGCGAGAGTAAGGGCTTTCAAGAACAGTTGAGGAAAAATTTCTCTAGTCGTTACGCATGAATCCTGGAAAAATCCATTTTTAGGAGGGCTAGACGTCGTTGCAAGCATTGTAGAGGCCTTTTTAAGGTGTTGAGTCGGTGTTTTCAGGGTGAATTTCAAAATAGCATATCTTGAAGGCTGTAGAAGTCAAAAAACATTGACAACAATGTCTGGGAAGCGGGTTGTTTCGATGACATTTAGGAAGCTTTCGGAATTTTGAGTCGTTCCTGCAGAAGATTGATGAATTTGTCCGGGTGGTTGATAATTTCCATGGCCTTCTCGAACATTTCAATAGGATCGGCAGCAAAGTGCTGGTAAATGGTCTTAAGCCTAGGCTCTTGCAGTACTACTTGCATGAGCTGCGTTATGGCCACTGTAAGGTTATTCAGGTAGGCCATGCTCTCGATTGCACCCGTATTGGTAGAGGAAAACTTGTCTTCACTGCAGTAGAAATCTTTCTTCTTGTGTAGTCCATTCTCCACTGTCCATCTGACTTCTACAGCTTCAATGGCGGCAACCGGATCGGAGAGACTCGTCAGGAAGTACATGGGTTCGGCTTCTCCACCGGTAGTTGATGAGACCATCTTTATGTAAAGTTTCTGACCTGACCAGTCCTCTCCGATATATTTATCGCCCAGTTTTATTACCCAGAATTTCCTATTGTCCCTTGGGAAGAACAGAGGAGAACCCTGCTGTGGCTTCTGCTTTTCGAAGGATGTTTTTATTTCTTGCTTTAAACTGTCCTGGTTGTCCTTGGCACAAAGGACATAGTTGCCCTTGCGGTTTCTGATGATCTCTGCCGTTTTTGTCTGACAGTGAAGGGCATCGGCAGTGATGATTGTATTACGAAGATCAAGTTGGTTAAGTTTCTTTTGAGCAACCGGGATTTCATTGGTTTTCTCGTCTATGGGGATACTATAAAGACATACACCGGAGGAGGAATCATAGATATTCAGCGTCGCCGTGTTTCTTTTCGAATTCTTTGTTCCTTTTTTCCTTCCGGAGCCCCTGAACTCCTTTCCGTCTACTGCAACATGTGTGTACTGTCTGTTTTTAGACACCAGTCGTTGTATTCCTTTATAGAATTCTTTGAATTTGACAAGGAGAGAGCGGATCCTATGGGTGTCGAGTTTCTCAAGAAAACGCTGAATAGTGTCATGGGAAGGGGTGTTCTTGCCCTTCAAAACTCCGGCCTCAAGCAAAACCTTTTGGTAAGATTTGGCAAAACCGGCGATTTCGCAGCAGTTATGGCCGAAATTGGAGAGCTTGGCAAGTATTACGATTATGAAGAGCGACTGGATGGAATATTTTATTTTGTGCTTCTGTCTCTTGTCCTCCAGATGGGAGAATGAACTGAGGAGCTTTCTGATTTGGTAAGCCTGAAGTTCGATGTAAGTGATGCCGGTTTTCTTGATGAGATCATCAAACGCAAACAAGTTCTGTGCGATGGTGATCTTTCTCTCCGGCATCTTTCCCATCAGAGCGTAATCCTCCATTTTTCAGCTATCTCGAGAACTTGCGGACTGTACAAAGGAGAAGGAGTTTTCTCATCTTCGCGTACAACTGCCAGTAGAAGCCATTCCTTTAATATGTATCTGTCTCTCTCATCGGCAATCTTTGACTTCAGAAGATCTACGAGTTTTGCATCCAGCGTCTTCTTGCGTTTCTCGCTGATTGACGTTGATTCTTTCAGGACTTCTTCCTTGTTTCTCTCCGTCCACCACGAGAGGGAAAGCATGTCTTTCGAGTCGGATCCATAGATATTTCTGATTATTGCCAGACGGATTTCTATTTCTGCTTTTCTTCCTGTAACATTGAAGAGGCTTCTCTGTAGTGAACGCTTGAAGTTCCTATAGAGCATCTCCGAGTACCCGTATTCGAGATAATAGTGCCCCTTGCTTTCCTCCTTTATTCTGGTCTTCGTTCTCTCCTTTGCGGTAATAAGTCCCTCTTTCTCCTTGATTACGCCTACATATT
>CAVDOI010000032.1:0-19031 GCA_963610485.1 Lachnospiraceae bacterium | reverse complement strand
CAGGAACGAGGTTTAACTATGCGTTTAGGCCGCTTGAAGTCCTGAAGTCAGGAAACCATATCGACAAGCATCAGGAAGTTGGAGCTTTTATTCTTACAGGTTCAACGAGTCAGACAAAGGCGGCCGAGAGCCTCAGAATGCATTCGGGGCTTGGAAGAATCGGAAGAATGAGAATGCTGACAATGAGTCTGTGGGAATCATGCGACTCAAACGGAGAAGTGTCACTGTCATCATTATTTGATAATCCAGGTCATATCCATTCTGATTCCCCTCACACCCTGGAGGACATTGCCTTTCTCTCGGTACGAGGAGGATGGCCGGGTGTACTGGGCATCGACAGAGAGCTTGCTTCGAGGCAGGCGGAGCTCTACCTCGAAGAATTCTGCGAGAGTGATATCCGCTCCGTCGACGGCCGCAGACGGTCGGCAGAGAAGATGCGGAAGATACTGCGCTCCTATGCACGTTTCTCGGGATCGAACGCCCCGGACACTTCGATAGAGAAAGATGTTAACGATATCAGCAAAAACACTCTGGCAGATTATCTGAAAGTACTGGATGAACTTTTCATCACCAATGAAACAACATCCTGGAACCCGAACCTCCGCTCCAAATCGGCAATACAGACAAGCAATACAAGATATTTCACAGACCCGTCCATCACTGCAGCCGCATTTGGTGCGGGGGAGGGAGATCTCCTCAATGATTTCGAAACATTCGGCTTTGTCTTCGAAACACTTGCCATCAGAGATCTCAAGGCTTACTCGGCCATGCTTGACGGGACCATATACCACTACAGAGATTCAAGCGGTCTTGAATGCGATGCGGTGCTCCATCTCAGGAACGGCAGTTACGCACTTATAGAGGTTAAAATCAGCCAGGCAAGAGAAGACGAGGGAGCCGCCACATTGAAAAAACTGAAGAAGAAAATAGAAAGAGCAGGAATGAAGGCTCCGTCCTTTCTTCTTGTCATCACGGCAACAGGGTATGCCCACAGAAGAGATGACGGCGTCTATGTCGTCCCGATAGGATGTCTGAAGTATTAGGGGTGGAAGAATCCGGCATCGAGAGAAATAATAAGGATATTGAGGGGAATGAAGATGATTACCACAGTGTTCTCAGATGCGCCTTTGTCTCCTTAATGAATCAATAACAGCAACAATCAGAACGACAGCAAACGCAGACAGGAAGGTTACAATCAGCGGCTTTGAATAGTTCACAGCAACCGAACTGTTAACGCTCTCCGCCGTCGGCAGCGGTACGGGGTCGAAGGGAAGGTTATTCTCCTGACAGAGTTTCTTCACATTTAGAAGATTGAGAACAGGAATACCCCGGGATGCAAACTCATAATTGAGTCCTATCTCCCTGCCCTCCGGAATTCTCGGAGGATCAAGAACCAGCCCCTGCGGAAAATCGAGAGTATAACTGCTTGTTCCAGCATTGACGGAAGCACCTCCTATGTTCACAAAGAGCTTCACATCATCCGGAAAAAGCGAAAGATGTTCGGCTATCGAATCGGCAAGGTTTTCATGGTAAATAAGCTTTGCCCCGCTCCATTCACAGGCTTTTTCGCAGAGCTGGTAGGAAAGCTCCGCCGTCCCCTCGTAGAGAATTCCCTCAAGGACCCCGCCGCCCTGGTCGTTGGCCCCGCCGCAGCTTACCCCGACAAGACGGAAAGAGGCGAAACCTCCGTCCCTTATTCCCTTCAGGATATCGAAAATGTTGTATTCAACCCTTGTTGCACCATGCATGCTTGCCCCGGCACTGGCAGTAAGATATACATCAAGACCGTACGCTTCGGCAGCACTGAGAACGGCTATGAGAAAACCGGGGAAGGAACCTGATGTGCTGACAGCGATTCTATCGCCTCTTTCGAGCCCTGCCAGGATGAAATATCTGACTATTGCCGCTGCAAAATGAGGATTGAGGGAGGATCTCTTTGCGCCGACTTCTCCGGGTGTTGATGTTAGCTCTGTGAATTCCGGTCCGAGAAGCGCCGTCCTGTTTATGTCCTCATCTTCGATTGCAATACCACGGGACAGAATATCCTTTTTGAGGTATTCCTCGATATTCTCCATGATTACGGCGGCCTCTTTCATTTCGGATGAAATGATGTCGCTCTCCCTTTCTGCAGAGATGACAACGACAAGGACACCGGAGACGGCGATAAGTATAAGAAGTACGGCAAATACGGGTCGGATCAGAAGTCTCTTTTTCATTTGACGAACAGTATCACAAGATATACGACGGCAGTCACAGTTATGAGAGCGAGAAGAGTCTTCAGAATCCCCTGCTTCAGCATGTCTGATGCAATAAGGCCCGGAACAATGTATCCGATAACCCTGAGGTCAACTGAAACAGCAGAAAGATAGAAATAACATCTTTCAAGAATGAAGACCGAAAATACAGATATCAGGGTACAGAGGATGAATCTCCGCCTGCCGTAGATTATGAGAACATGCTGAAGGGCTTTCACTATCAGGCATATCAAGGAGGCTACGACAAGAGTCGAGAGAATCCTCGTCGGCTCAGAGGCATAGTAGGCCAGGTACCCGGCACTTATCATGCCGCCGGTAAAGACGCCGATGAACTCGGTCGATATGAAACTCAGAACAATACTTAAAGCGACACTCGAATAAAGCATTTCATTCTCCGAAAAGCCCGATGAGCCTTTCACCCTCCCCCTTTATGTTTCCCAGCCCGACATACAGAGTATCTCCGCCGTTCCTGATCAATCTGTGCAGTGTTTCCACATCAGACACTTCAGGCGGGACACACCTATTCAATGCACGGACGACCTTCGCCGGGTAGTCACCGATTACATAGACTTTGCTTATAATGTCCTTCCTTTCAGAAAGGACAGTCTTCATGAGGCCGATTCTGTACTCCCTGTCAGCGCGGTTATTGAAGATTACTGCGATTTCCTTCCCCTCTTCTTTCCTGGATATCTCATCAAGATTCTTCTCCATTGACTCGACGTCGTTGACGCTGAAATATGGATAGAAACAATCTCCAATCCTCTCCTTCATCCCGATATCGGGTTCGACAGCAGAGAGTGAGGAAATGATGTCCTCATCACAGATTCCGAGGTCGTTGAGAACGGCCTTTGCAATCCGCCAGGAGTCCGGATGAAGAGGGAAACCGCAGTCAGGAACACTGCCGGCATCCTCTTCAACATGAACTATTTCAGCATCGAGAGTGTCATAATGATCCTCGATCGTGTAGAGCTTCGCTCCTTTCGGAACGGAAAGAGAAAGAGCATATGCTACATCCTCCTTCCCCCTTCCCATCTCCGCGGTATGATCACGGTATGTATTTGTGATGGCAACGATCTGCGGTTTCACGAGCGTCGAGGCAAGCATCTTCTGGTTCTCGGGAAGGAGTGCCATGCATTCGACGACGGCACAGTCACATTTCTCCTTTTCCGCCCTTCTGAAGAAGTCTTTCATTTCAAGGATACTTGCGCTTTTTCTTCTCCTCACCGGTTCAGTCGAACCGTCAGGAAGAACAATGACTGCCTCACTTCCTGTGGTTCGTCCGATTGTCCTTATCCCGCTTCTTTGGAGAGCGGCTGTGATTATCCTCGTGACAGTCGTCTTGCCACGTGTCCCGTTCACAAGGATGCGCAGCCTGACGGATTCGACTCTCGCCTTATGACGTCCGTACTCGAAGATGCCCAGTATGAGCAGAATAATAAACAGGATGAATGCAGTTATCATATTCAGTTGAACATATCCGGCAGTATGCCGACAAAGTCATTGACACTGTCAAAACGGGTAACAGAGATTGAATACTCCTTACCGATGTCGTTGAACTGTTTTTTAAGGGAAGTATCCTTCCTGTAGAAAATCCAATCCGAATAGGGGCACATGAGATCTATGATCATATTGTTGTTGGAATATAGTTCCTCTGTCGACTTCTTATAACTCTCCAGATACACCGTTACAATCCTGATGCCCTGTTTCTCCGCTTCGGCTGTCAGAGCTCTGAGGTTATCCAGCTCTTCCTTCAGCGTGATACCGGAAGCGGCCAGCCCCTTGTCCGAGATACCGATGACGGCGACAAGCGTCCTGTACTTCCCGCTCTCGATTTCGGCCAGCCTTTCCTCCGGTTCATCCTCGAGATAGTAGTCCGTTCCGTACTCGAGTTCACCTTTCAGATTGATAAGGACCCTGAGCATCTTCGACCCCGTTCCCTGTCCGGCGCTTGTCAGCAGAAACGGAGTATCGAAATCACCATCCACATCACCGTATACTCTCGCAGAGAGAGCTCCGGAACAGAGGAGGACAATCAGCAGTACCCACACAGGGGTTTTCCATCGGTTTGAACACATTTATCAGATTATATGACAGTTCAACCGGGAATGCACAATGTAAAATCAAAAGGAGGAAGCGAGCAACCACTTCCTCCAGAATGAGGGGAGATTATTATTAGTAAATTGTATCGTAAATCAGGAGTTTTGCTTCCTCGACGAACAATCCGAACTCAGCAGGAGTCAGGTTATCCTTTGTCAGGATGACAATTTCTCCCGCCTTTGGGTTTGTGTAACTTTCAGCACCGGGGATGATACCCATGAGTGTCGTTGCGATGACCTTGATCTCCTCGTCACCGACAGCATCGACATATTTGAATGTCACGCTGTTTCCTTCGAGGATGAAGCGGTAGTCGTAGCCGACCAGGCTGTAAGTTTCTTCACAGCTTGATGCTCCGGTCCCGGCGGATGCCTTCCCCGTGGAGGTGCAACCGACAAGGCAGAGAACAACGAGCAGTGCAGCTAAGATTCTAATTGCTTTCATTATGCCTCCATTACTCAACAGGCTTGAGGCCGTCACCCATGTTTTCAAGAACGATATTCTTCCACCAGTCCGAACGTGCGGGCACCTTCATACTGACGTTCCCGAACATATACTTCGCTGTCAGCATATCGCCGAGCTCGCTGTATGTGTTGAACCAGTCAGAAGCTGTCTGGTTTGCATATGTTGTCAGATACTTCACTGCTCTCTCGATCTGTCCGACTTCAATCATCGATGCTGCAACATCCTGCGCGATACTTGTCAGCTGATAGACTTTCTCCATCTTTTCGTCTCTTACTGCCTTGATATCTTCAATAGCGGAGTTGTAGTTGATGGTTGCAAGCTGCTGGACTCTGACTGTATTCCAGAAACCGGAATTCTCGTCATATGTCTCTCTGACTCCTGTTCCAAAGAACTCGGGGAGGGAGAGCTGACTGGCGAAGATCGGTGTCAGATAAGTCGTGCTCGGAGCGCCCCAGCCTACCCAGACAAGACATCTTGCTTCTTCAGGAAGCCATGCCTTGACGTTGGCAATCTGGATGTAAGTGCATCTGAACATGTTGATAGGTCTTGCAACACCTTCTCTCGTAGCCTTCTTGAGGTTGTTGTTGTAGTTGCTGAGCGGATTACCGAAGTCACCTGCATCAACTGTTCTCGAAAGGTCGAATTCTGTTCCCGCATAGTAGTCGGAGGAGAGTGTATGAATCGTGTTGACGCTCACCTTCTCCGAAGGAACGACAAAGAGAGGATACTCGTCGGGGTCGCCGTACGGATCGAGGTCGCCGTAGAGTTCCGGGTTGAGGAGGGAGATGGCTCTCCATTCACGGAGTGTGCAGCCCATGTTCTCGTCCTTGTTGGGAGCGAAGATGTTGTTGGGCTGGAATTCGCTTACGCCGTCCCAGAGACCGTTCTCGAGAGCGACTTCCTTGATGTTTGCACTGTAGCGGCATACGCTCGGATCGTCTTCGATGAGGTAGTCGATTCTTGCTCTGTTTGCAGCTACGAACACAGCGTCATCCGGAACACGCATTGCAACCCAGACATTGCCGCCGTAGACTTCGAAGATCCATGTTTCAGTTCCGTCTGTTATGTTGATACATTCAGCAGCTCCGTTCCATCCGCCTTCTTCTACCTTCTGTCCCATGAATATGACAGCCTCGAGCGCCGATGAGCAGTTCTCAAGAGCTGCATCCTGGAGCATGTAGCAGTCCCAGATACCTTCAGTCTGACTATAGAAAGCCTTGAGCTTGTCAGCCTGTTCTCCGCTTCTTACTCTGGAACATGTACTTTCACCCATTGCAAGGCCCTTGTCGTTCATGAAGGAATACATCGCATGGATATACTGGTTAGTGTCCTTTTCATTTACATATGAATCGAGAGCGATACCGTTTACACCGTAGTCCTTGACTTCCGGGAACTGTGAATAGTCAGCACCCTTTCTGCCGTTGAGGACAACATCTCTTTCACTGCCTTCTTCCATCGAAGGGATAAGCCAGATTCTGACATCGTCGCTGTTGGAGTCGCATGTATGGCTGATCATTGTCGAACCGTCAGCACTTGCAAGCCTTCCGACTGCGAAGATTGTACAGGCTGCGATGCTCTGAGCCGATATCAGAAGAACGGCTAATAATATAACTAATACTTTCTTCATTCTTTAATCCCTTATTTGTACTGTCCCCACTCCGAAGAAGAGAGGTCGTTCCAGAAATCAGTATATGTCAGGCCCCATGTCTTACCCTTGACTGCGCCGAGCATATAGTTGGTAAGAAGAGTCTCGCTGAGGTCTTCATATGTCTCGAACCAGCTGAGAGCCTGCTGATTTGAATAGTTGGTGAGAAGTTCAAGTGCAGCATCCTTCTGACCGTTCTTGATCATCTTCGCCGCCTGGTTCTGGATAGCGAATGTCACATCATACTGATCTGCCATCTTCTCGTCTCTTGCCGCCTTGATATCCTCGATGGCTGCAGTGTAGTTGATACGTGCAAGCTGCTGAACGAGGAGTGCATTCCACCAGCCGGACTCTGAATTGTATTCATCTCTTGTTCCGATACCGAAGTGCTCGGGAAGCGAGAGCTGTGAGCCGAAGAGCGGAGTCAGATATGTGATGCTCTGAGCACCCCATCCGAACCAGACGAGACATCTTGCTTCTGCCGGGAGCCATCCCTTGACGTTTGCAATCTGGACATACGTACATCTGTAGCTGTTGATAGCTCTCTGTGTGAAGTCCTGTGCAGGGTTGAGAGGATCGCCGAACTGACCTGCCCAGATGGACTTTGTCGTGTCATATTCCGTTCCCTGATAGTAGTTGCCGTAGAGCTCGAAGATATCCTGTACGGAGACCTTCTCGAGAGGCTTTACGAAGCACGGCCAGTTGCGGTCTGTGTCCTTCTCTTCCGGATCAAGATTCAATGTCGGATTGAGAGTCATCATTGCAACCCATTCTCTTCTTGTCGAGTATGGTCTGTAAGGATATGGTGCGAAAGTATAGCAGGGGATGAAATCGCCCTCGCCGTCCCAGAGGCCGTTCTCGATTGCGAATTCCTTGATTCCTTCAGCATAGAGGTAGTTGTCCGGATCATCTTCGACGAAGAAGTTGATTCTTGCTCTGTTTGCAGCTACGAAGATCGAATCATCGGGGACTCTTGCAGCAACCCAGATGTTTCCGCCGTAGACTTCGAAGACCCATGCTTCGTTTCCGTCACAGATGTCGATACACTCTGCCGATCCGTTCCATCCGTATTCGGAAACAAGCTGTCCCATGAAGACGACAGCTTCACGTGCCGTGTCGCAGTTCTCGAGAGCGATATCCTGGAGCATATAGCAGTCGTAGATACCTTCCTTGCCGTCGAAAGCAGCCTTCACGAGCTTGCCCTGTTCACTGTTTCTGTCATATGAACATGTGCTTTCGCCCATTGCAAGCCCCTTCTCGTTCATGAAGGAATACATTGCATGGATGTAGCGGTTCGTATCTCTCTCTGTCGTGTATGTGTCGAGAACCATACCGTTTTCGCCGTAATCCTTGACAAGCGGGAACTCCGAATAGTCGGCACCCGCACGTCCGTCAAGAACCACGTCTCTCTCGGTGCCGGCTTCCATTGACGGAATAAGCCAGACCCTGAGATCGTCGGATGTTGAGTCACATGAGTGTGTACTCATTGTGGATCCGTCTACCGTCGCCCCCTTTCCGATTGCGAAAATCGTACAGGCAGCAGCACTCTGTACTGCAATAAACAGAACCACCAGTAAAATAGTGATTGCTTTTTTCATCAATTTCTCCTTTTTTTATTCAACCTCTACAGGTTTGTGATAAACAACGAATCTGTTATCCTTGTTTTCTTCGGCATCGGGGTTCTTGAGGAAGTATCCGATGGAATCGATTCCTTCGTTCTCAAGCTCCTCCATTTCCGTGTATGTCGGCCATTCGACGATGACTTCAAGGTCTTCGTAGAACATTCCGGCCCAGTTGATAATTTCAAGAGCGCCCTGGAGCTGTCTTGCCGTCCTATACCACATAGGAGTACCGAACTCCATGTCATACGGGAAGTACGTCAGACCCTTGTCCGTGACGCGCTGCAGGAATTCGTCCTTGCCTTCGTACATCAGAGCCTCGGTCCTTGGGCCGGTAATCTTGTCGATGAAGATTTCCGGTGTTTCCATGAGGAACGTGAGGGAGTCCGACCAGTCGGCCCACTCTCTGTGGCTGAGGCCGTGGAGCGTGTTCGGAGAGGAAGCACACTTCATGAAGAAGTCCTCTATGCTCATGGCGGCCATCATCGCGATATCGAGAGAGCTTCTCTCGGGTTCCACGTAGTTCATCTCGCCTGTCTCGAGGAAAGTCTCTCTGTCGAGGACCTTGGCAGGAGCGACGTAAGTTGACGTTACAGGATAGAGAATCTCGGCTTCATGCATGTCTATTGCAATATCGACACCTTCCTGGCGGATGATTTCCATGACAGCATAACCGGCTCTCTCCGTAAGGGTTCCGTCCTCTCTTCCCGGATATACCCTGTTGAGGTTTCTTATATCCTGGTAAGCGAGGTTCTGTCCCGAAGGATAGTTGATGTATGTGAACGGATCGGGCCACTGGTCGAGCGGGTTGGTATATCTGTCCCCGATACGGAAGGTCTGTCCGCCCCACTCGGTTTCAACTGTGAAGGTCATCGGATATGCGTCTCCGACCATGCCCTCTGTAGAACCGGAGTAGTTTGCTCTCGGAACTATGATGACCTTTCCCTTCTCGACCTTGATGTTCTCGATCATAAGGTAAGCAGCCATTGTGGACGCCGGCTCATAGGGATGAGGACAGCCGTTGATGAAGACCGTTCCGCCTTCGACACCGCTGTCGAAGATGAAGACAGGGGTATCCATCCAGGTGTCCTTGAGCGACGGCACATAGTCGCTGAGCCATTTCACCTCTGTCAGATACTCGCTTGTGACGATGGTCTCCTTGTAGTGTCTGAGGTACCAGAACTCACATGCGGCGACTGTCGCAAACGCCATTATTATGACCAGAATGACTATCTTTATTATTAATCTCTTGCTCTTTGCCATACCCTGCCTCACTTTATGTAAAGAACTCTAAGGAGGAACGGAATGATGCAGTAAGCGTACATGATATCGAACACGATATTGTCATTCTTCTTTCTCTTAAAGAAACTCTTGATGAAGCTGAGAGCAATCAGCCCCGCCATAACGAAGTACAGGATATGAATGAAGTTTTCCCAGAATACCATCATTTTCTATCCTCCAATTAATACAGGAATGTGAACCATACGGGTTTCACAATCATTACTACCGCAATCAGTCCGATTGCGAGTATCGGGACGAGAGCACACTTCAGGAAGTCCATATAGGATTCGGTGTACCCTGTCTCTTCGCATGCAAGTCTTCCGACGATTCTCGACGGCGGCAGACAGTCTCCGATCGGGAATATGAGGGAGAGAGCAGCGCAGATGACGGTGACGTCCATGCCGAGCGTATTGAACATGAAGATAAGCGGTCCGCCGAGGACAACCGAGCAGCCGTAGTTGAAGCATCCCTGGCAGATGGGTCCGATAACGAGGATGAGACAGTAGATGAGGACGAGCGGGAGACCGACGAACGTGCTTCCGATAAGACCTCTGACACCTGTTGCTGCCATTGCACTCTGCAGCACCCCGATACTGAGGACGTTCGCAACGAGCGGGAATACCTGCTCCATCGTGTTGTCGAGGATGCCGAGATACTCTCTGCCTGTCGTCTTCTTCGGATTACAGAGAAGAGCGACAATCGAGGCGATGACGAACATCAGCGGAAGTCCGATGACAGGGAGGTTCCACGGGCAGACGAGTGCAAGCACGAAGAGTGCGATGATCGTCAGAACCGGAAGGAGGATTCTCCACCATGTCATTCCCTCTGTTTTCCCGGGGAGTTTCTTCAGCGTCTCTTCCTTGGGCTCCGGAACAGCACCCCAGCCTGTGAAGACTATGCAGACGGCACCGGCGATGCAGATCGGGACAAGGAGCAGCCACGTGAAGCCGACGTACGGCATGTTGGCCTGTGCTGTCATAAGCATCGTCCAGAGGTTGATCGGAGGAGCAGCAGCGGAGAGGATGGCGAAGAAGAATATGAACACGGTTCTTCTCTTCTTCGAGATACCCAGCGATTCAAGGACGGTGTTCACAAGTCCGCCGAGGACGAAGATGGAGACACTGCCCGCTCCCGTAAGAGCACCGGGGATGAGCATCAGGACGCCCATGATTGTGATAAGCAGCCATTTATTATTGACGCGCTGTACAATCGAGCGTGTGACGGTCGTCACGGCACCTGAGTACGAATAGATATTGACGAATATCGAAGCTGCGATGAAGAGCATTGCAAGATCGAGGTTCACGAAGAGTCCCTCGACAAGATATCTGATCGGAGAGCCCAGATTGGGGAACATGAACATACCGACAACGGCTATCACAACAGCTGCGACAACCATCGAAATGTCGGGAGATTTCAGCTTGATACTGCTCAGGATAAAGACAGCTATCATTATGACGAGCAGTATAAGTGTCAAAGCGGTTACACTCATCGGTCTCTACCCTCTCTTACTTCTTGATGAAAATCGACGGAAGAACCTTTACGAGTTCAAGAGGCTTGTCGACTGTGGTGACGGGGATGTTGTACTTTTCTCCGAGAGCTGTGAATCTGCCGTCTGTGTTGTTGTCCTTGATTGTGATGATCCAGTCGGCATGCGGACAGACTGTGTCGATGACGCGTTCGTTGCCGTTAGTACTGATCTTGCTTCTTGCATCCTTCTCCATGGAGACGGCGACGATAGGCATGTTCTGTGCCTCTGCCTTTGCAATGACTTCCTTGAGGTACTTGATTTCATCCTCGATTGTGATACCCGATGCGCCGAGGCCCTTCTCCGTCACTGACATGACGATGACAAGCGTCGTATATTTGCCGCTGTCGATGAGGCTGTAGCGTGCGGGAGTTTCGTCTTCGAGGTAGAAGTCGGCATTCTCACCGTAAGTGAACTTCTTTGTCTGGTTCAGAAGAAGACGCAGTGTCTTGGAGCCTGCGCCCTGGCCACCGGAGGTGAGAAGGAACGGACAATCATAGGTCTTGAGAGAAGCGCCTGTGATGGCTGCCATGAGATTGGCAGGAACTAAAAAGAAAAGCAGAACTGCAACAAGCAGAACAACAGTTGTTTTTTTCATCATTTCTCCTTTTTCCGGCTCAAATGTAGAGCCTGAATAAACTGTAAGGCGGTTTCTGCGGGATTGCAACTTATTTTTAACAGAATCTTTACAATTTCATTGCAGAATCTTTTCTTTTGTTGTTTTCTGTTGCAAAACCGAGAGTTTTAGACAAAGAAAGAGTAAAGGATATGTAAAGAAGTTCGGACATACAAAGTCGTCACAGTTCGATAGCTTTTCTATTTCTTTACTTTCTGATTCTTATGCATTAAGGTAAAAACAGTATAATAAGCTGAGGAGAAAAGAGACAATGGCGGTCATATATTGTGTTGAAGATGACAAATCCATGCAGGGGATGGTTGTGTACAGCCTGAACTCGGCGGGTCTGGAGGCCAAAGGCCTCGATGACGGCATCGCTCTCTGGGACGCTCTGAAAAGCGAGACACCGTCTCTCATAATCCTCGACCTCAATCTCCCCGGCGAGGACGGTCTCTCCATTCTCGGCAAACTACGCTCCGATAAGAATACCCGTGACATACCCGTGATAATAGCGACGGCAAGGGGAAGCGAATTCGACAGGGTGCTGGGTCTCGACGGAGGAGCCGACGACTATCTTTCAAAGCCGTTCGGCATGATGGAGATGATATCGAGAGTGAAGGCCGTTCTGAGAAGATATACTCCTAGAGAGGAGATAAAGACCGTATATACCGAAGGCCGTATTACGCTCGACGACAGGGAGCACTCCGTATATCTGGACGGCACAGCGCTGAAGCTCACACTGAGGGAATATGAACTCCTGAAGATCCTCATCATGAATCCGGGAGTCCTCGTATCACGCGAGGAGATGTTCAGAACCATCTGGGGACAGGATATCAACGACATGTCGCGTACAGTCGACGTCCACGTCGGCGCACTCAGGACAAAGCTCGGTGAATGCGCGGGTTATATACAGACTGTCAGAGGGATAGGATACAAATTCGTGGTCGAATGATGCGGCGAAAGATAAGGGAGACTGTTGAATAATGACAAAAAGACTTCTGTGGTCACTTCTCATCGCGATGCTCTGCATCATGATCATATCTGTGCTCCTGACAGTCTCCGCCACATTCAACATCCTCACGGGGAGGCAGGAACTGCTTCTCAGGGAGGTTGTCGATATCATAGCAAGCGGTTACACCGTCGGCGGAGAGGACTTCGTCGAACGGTTCAACACACATGACTACCGCATTACGATAATCTCCCCCACCGGCAAAATCATTAACGATTCATCCGAGGATGTATGGTACCTTGTGACGGATCACGAGGAACTCGTGGACTTTCTCTCGAAGGTCATCCAGAACAATACGATAATAAGCACCCATACGCCGTTCATGTTCGGCGAGCTCATAATGGCGGGTAAATGCCTTCCCGACGGGACGGTCATCGTCGCGACGAACACGATGCTCACCTTCGGCGACACGATGTTCGAGATGCGCTACCCCATCATCGCGATAGCCCTCCTCTCTCTCGTTCTGGCCGCAGTCATCGCCCGGATACTGACGATGAAGATATTGAAACCTCTGAACGAGATAGATATCGAAACCCCGGACCCGGCAGGAGCCTACAAGGAGATAAAGCCCCTTCTCCAGAAGATATGGGAACAGAAGATAGACCTCTCGAAACAGTCGGAAGAGCTCGAGAAGAGCAAGGACGAGTTCCAGGCCATCTCCGACTCCCTCAGGGAAGGGCTCATCCTCATCGGAAGTGATGACACCATTGCCTTCATCAACAAGGCCGCGATAAAGATTCTCGGGATGAAGAACATCCCCGTCATGCATGAGAAGATGGAGATACTCCCGGAGGAAGTTGTTGACACGGTAAGAAATGAAATAAAGGGAGATGAGAATACTTCCTTCTATAAGAAAGGCTCGCACACATACCGCCTGGAGGCGACGGCCCTCATTTCAAACGGCGTCAGAAGCGGCACATCCGTCCTCATCTACGATATAACACGCCAGCTCGACATGGAGAACAGACGGCGTGAATTCTCCGCCAACGTCTCGCATGAACTCAAGTCTCCGCTTCATATAATCTGCGGAAGCGCAGAACTCCTCAAGAGCGGCGTCGTGACGAAGAAGGAGGATGAGGAAAGGTTCATCAACCAGATATACTCCGAAAGCCAGCACATGAAGACCCTCATTGAGGATATCATAAGACTTTCGAAGATCGAGGAAAGCTCTGGAGAGATCGTGAAGGACGTAATCGACACCTACGAAACCGCACGCACAATCAAGGAGAACCTTTCACAGATCGCTGAAGAAAAGAAGATCACGATAACAGTGAGCGGCACTCACACGAGAATCCTCGCAAGTGAATCCATGATCTACAGCGCCGTCTACAACCTCGTGGACAACGCAATAAAATACTCCGACAGCGAAGGCAAGGTGAACATAACGACGGACGAGGACGAAAGCTGTTCATACATCAGAGTTTCCGACAGGGGAATCGGAATTCCCGAGGAATACCAGGACAGGATCTTCACCCGTTTCTTCCGTGTGGACAAATCGAGAAGCAAGGCCAACGGAGGTTCGGGACTCGGACTTGCAATCGTCAAGCACGCATGCCTTGCAAACGGAGGTACGATATCAGTCGACTCAAAGCCGGGAGAAGGAACGACGTTCACCCTTTCCTTCCCGCGCTACACAGGGGACACGCAGGAGGGAGAGCTGCAGGCTGCAGCTACTTCTTCTCCAGAACAGATCTGAAGAAAGATATGACATCCTCCACGTCAATGCAGGATGACACGTCAATGCCGTCCATCACCATCCCGGGCACCTTCTCGGGGTGGAACAAAATACCGGTCACATCCCCGTACTCGACAGCCTCGATGACAGCAACACCGTCGGTCATTGTGTATGCGGTAACCGTCAGAGGCGTCTCCCCAAGTCCCGTCACACCCTGATGGTGATTGGATGGAAGGCCCGGAACAACACTTTTTCCGAATGCCTCATAAAGACGCGAGCTCCTGTCTGTTATGTAAATGGAGTGGAAAGCATACGGCATACCGTCACTCTGGTGAATGCCGCTGTAATGGGGTATGTATTCTCCGAGGTCCTCGATGAGCGTTCCTCCGTAATATACGGCTATCATCTCCATCCCCCTGCAGATACCAAGGACGGGAATTGAATTCTCTATGGCATACTTCAGGAGAATATAGTCCGATATGTCTTCCTCGATGCACTTCGGATATGAAGAAACATCTTCCCTGCCGTAGAGCGAGGGGGAGATATCCCTCCCGCCGGGTATAATGAGATAATCGACGTCTTCCATGAGAAGAGCAGCGTTCGTGGATGAAGTATCGAGAGACTCAAGAAAAGAAGCATCGGCGAGAGAGAGCCCTCCGTTCTCCGTCTCCATGAAGGCATGATTGACGTAGAGCTCCACAGGCTCCAGCAGCTCATACTCAATCCTGCACTCTCCAAGCGTCTCCATTAAAGGGACATCCCAGGATTCTCTGTAGGCTATGGCAACGGAAGAATAAAGCGCCGCTGCAGCAGATATGACAGCAATAAGAGCCGGAAGCTTCTTCATCTTACAGTGTTTCTCAGAACCCCGAGCCCTTCGATAATGACTTCGATAGTATCACCCCTGTTCATACCGCTTATGCCGGAAGGAGTACCTGTACAGATTACATCACCGGGAAGCAGTGTCATGACAGACGAGAGACAGCTCACAAGGTAGTTTACACCGAAGATGAGGTTTGATGTATTGGACTTCTGCATCGTCTTGCCGTTGAGTCTGCTCTCGATATCAAGAGAGGACGGATCCACTTCGTCGGAGATGTACGGCCCTAGAGGGAGGAATGTGTCGAAGCCCTTCGCTATCGTCCACTGCCCGTCATGGGGCTGGAGGTCCCGTGCAGTCACATCGTCGGCACAAGTGTAGCCGAGAATATAGTAAGGAGCCTCCTCTTCAGATACACGAGAAGCCTTCTTCCCTATAACAATACAGAGCTCCGCCTCATAATCCACCCTTCTGCTTTGAAAAGGATACACAATGTCGTCCCCGTCAGCTATCACAGCCGTCGACGGTTTCATGAAGACGACAGGCGTGGAGGGAATATCATAACGGCACTCTTCAGCATGGTCGCGGTAATTGAGGCCTATGCACAGTGCCTTCGTCGGTTCACAGGGCGCAAGTAGCTTCACTCCTTCAATTTCATAGAAGACCCCGAGCCTCCTTATATCGCCCCTGAACGGGTTTGTTATCTCCCGGATGCCCTCGTTTTCAAGTAAACCGTAATGGACTGACTTGTCATCAAGCTCGAATCTGACGTATTTCACAGCACGCTCCTTCCCCATCATTTTCCACCTCTCTCCATAGTCTTTCAATAGCGGGTTTAACAATCGTGGATGAAAGAGAAGAAAAGAGTTACACAACTGCAGTTAGAAAGCTCTAACCTATGACTGTCTTTTTGTTGCAATGGGTTTCAAAAGAATTTGGAAAAACTTGTGTAAAAAGCGACTTTCACAGTTGATTTCCCACAAAAACCGTGTTATTTATTGAATCGTGCAATTGAAATCGATTGCAAATAAATTGGAGAACTATCATGAGTGTTTATCAGCTAGGTAATTTACGTGTTGTTGATTTGACGAAGAAAGTTAATCCGGCTACAGAGACAAGAAGATGCAAGCTGGACAGATTCAATACAGGCGGTCCCATCCCCGACTATCATACGAATGTAGATATAATGACACATCTCGGAACACACTGCGAGTGTCCTTATCATCACTTCGATGACGGAAAGGATGTATCTGCACTCCCGGTCGTTTCCTTCATGGGAAGAGCTCTCTACTATGAGTTCAAGGACCTCGCTCCCCTTTCTCATATCTCGGCAGCGGATCTCGACAGGGCCTTCGGCTCGAGAATCAAGCCGGGGGATGTGATCATCATCGACTCGGTCTACAAGCTCAATCCCTTCACACCCGAGACAAACGGTCCCAATGACAAGAGACTTCTCGTCAACGGAGAGACGGCACAGTGGTGTGTCGACCACGGCGTGAAGAGTGTCGGCTTCGGTGACGGCGTCTCAATCGAGAACAGCAACGAGGACGTCAAGCCCTTCCACGACATCTGCATGGCAAAGGACATCACATTCCTCGAGGTGCTGAAGAACCTCGACGAACTCAAATCAGACACGTTCTTCATCTCCTTTGCCCCGATGTATATCAAGGGCCTCGATTCGTGTCCTGTCAGAGTCTACGCCATCGAAGGACTCAGCGAATTCTCGTAACATAGGTTTATATGGCAATATAGTGGAGAATGGTTTGTTCAGTAATCTCCTCCTATAGATGTATAACAGTGCCACTGTATTGTCCGATTATAAATTAAGTATTCTCCCCCATTGCGCTTAGGCTGGATCCCCTCCGCCTAAGCCTTTTCTTTTGCCGCAGATTTTCCTGCCAGGTAAAGAAAATACCCCGTAAGCCTGCAGGCCTGCGGGGTGCCAGATCCGGTTAACCGGGGGAATTACGAGTAGATGATTAGCGCTATGATATCCAGCGGTTCGTCGGAGTCGTTATTGATTCCGTGCCCTGTTCCGCCGGGAGTGAATGTCACATCTCCGGCCTCGATTGTCGTAAGCGTCCCGTTGTCGTTGTACTCGGCCCTGCCGGAAAGTACATAGTAGATTTCGGTATCACCAGTGTGGACATGGTATCCGATGCCGGAGTGCGGAGCGACCGTCGTGTGGGCGAATACCCTGCCCTTGTCATTGAGTTCCTTATCGTTGTTGATAAGGCTCCTCATCGTAATATAACCGTCGGCACCGAACTTATGCTCGAACGTGTCGACCTGCTTCTCATCTGACTTTCTTACCATACCATCCTCCTCAGACCGGTACCTTGACGACGATCTTTCTGATTTCCATTTTCTCTCCGGCAGCAAGACGCGGCTTATGGGCATCCTCCGGTGCCAGGATGATATAATCACCGTCCTCGAGGTAGACCATGCTCTCCTTTCTTATCGGATCATTATAGAAAGTAATATCACCGGATTCATCATAAGGAGTTTTAACAGAGAGACCGTCCCTTACTGTAACACCGATGTATTCCTTGCCCTTCACCACATACTGGATATCAAAGAACTTTTCGTGTGTTTCATAGAACCCTTCATCACCATTGATAGACGTATAGCTCTGTACCGAAGCTCTGACACCGTTCTCCAGCTCGATCCATCCGAGCGGAAGATCCATCAGATCCTTCCTCTCCAGGAAGGCAAAAGCCGCCCTGAACTTCGGAGCACTGAAATCATACTTGTACTCCAGTCCGATTCTGCAACTTACCATATTCAACTTCCTCTTGTTTATAATTCTGAAAACAGTGCCTGCAACGCCATGCAACAAGTGCAACCGATTTCAGTTAGTATTCTAAGAATATAGCCCCGAATCTGTCAAATATAATTTGCAGAAACACAACATTTTTACAAGACTTTACAAAACCATGACCGATTTTTCGTATTATTATCTTGTTATAATAAAACATTTTATACCACACGATATTTTAAATAATTCCATTTTTATCCAAATTTAAAACTTTTTATTGCATCACGCAGAAAGCTGTGATTTAATAATTTTACGTTGAAACCGATTTCAGAAACTGGAGGCCTCAAGAAAATGAAAATCGCTGTTTTAGGTGCAGGCGCAATGGGTTCCCTCTTCGGGGGATATCTTTCAAGGAACAACGACGTCACAGTCGTAGACCTTTATAAGCCTATCGTAGACGCAATCAATGCAGACGGCGTGAGAATCAGAGAAAAGGACGGCAGCGTTTCAGTCTGCAGACCGAAAGCCGTAACGGATGCCTCCAGTCTCGGAAAGCAGGACCTTGTCATAGTATTCGTCAAATCGATGTACACGGTATCTGCACTGGAGACAAACAGGAATCTCATCGGAGAGGATACATATCTCATGACACTCCAGAACGGAGCGGGACATGAAAGCAAACTGTTAAAGTTTGCGGACAGACTCCATGTTATCATAGGTTCCACTCAGCATAACTCATCGGTAATAGAGCCGGGCTTCGTCAATCACGGAGGCTCGGGGATGACAAGTATCGGACTGCTTGACGGCAACAGCGAGGCCATAAAGGCGATAGCAGATAACTTCACTTCTTGTTCCCTCGAATGTCATACGGAGAACAACGTCCAGAAGCAGATCTGGAAGAAGATGTTCACAAACACGGCAGCCTCCTCACTCACAGCTCTCTTTCAGGTTCCCCTCGGATTCATCCACACGGATAAGAATGCCAATTGGATAATGCGCGAGCTGTGTCACGAGGCGGTAACAGTTGCCAATGCCCTCGGCCTCGACTTCGACGAAGAGGAAGTAGTAAACGACGTTGAGACTGTCCTTATAAACGCACCGAACGGTTACACGTCAATCTATGCAGACATCCGCGACGGAAGAAGAAGCGAAGTCGATACGATAAGCGGCTCCGTCGTCGAAGCTGCCCACGACCTCAACATCGCAGTTCCGTATCACGAGATGGTGGTCAAGTGCATACATGCGCTTGAAGACAAGACGGCATTACAG
>CAVDOI010000031.1:0-19119 GCA_963610485.1 Lachnospiraceae bacterium | reverse complement strand
GTACAGACCAAAGAAACAGTGTAGCTATCCGGGATGCCCGAACCTCACTGACACTCGGTATTGCTTGGAGCGTAAGGCATTGGAGAGGAAGAACATCTATCGTAGCGGAAGCAGGAACCCTTTCAATGAACTTCAATCTCATCATCTGACTTTTGCAGCTCTCTGCCTCAAGCTGCTGGCTGATGCTCAGATTCTGGTTTCAAAAATACTCCCTGTTTCCGGCGCCTGGGCTGACTTTCGTAATCTGGAAACGTTTGTTATTCTTTGCAGGAAAGACCTGCAGATTGCGCTTGAACCTTTGCCTTATCCTGACCCTCGACGTATTTGACGGTTCACATTTTTCCGGCTGTTTTTAAGATTGTAATCACATTTTTCCTTTTAAGAGTTTGAGTGTCTGCGAGCTGCAACCCCCAATAGTGGTGATGATTCACTCCGTTTTGTACGTGTTCGTAATCGAATATGCAGACGTTGAGCCTGATTTTGAAAAAGCGGAAGAGAGGCAGGGGAAAGCTGCCATAAAGACGGTTTATGCCTTCATGAAAATTTTGGTATGACCAGAAATTTTAGTAACATATCCCTTCCAAAGTGTGAGATAATGCTCTGTATCATAATTTCCATTGGAGGGAAACGATGAAAAAAACGATTATCACAATAATGCTGATGCTTGCTCTGCTCATCCCGGTTTTCGCAGCAGGTGCAACAGAATCGAAGAAGGCTGACGACAACAGCCCGATCACTCTCGAATTCTGGACTCACGAGGATGCTTCGAGACAGGCTCTTGAAGAGAAGTACATCGCAGAGTTCTGCGCCCTTCATCCGAATGTAACTGTCAACGTCACGAGACAGAGTGCGGAAAAGCTCAGAGAGCTCATCCAGACAGCTTTCGCTTCCGGCGAAGGCCCCTCGTTCTTCAACCTCCCCATCGAGAATGAATTCCAGTACATCGAGGCGGGAAGAGTCGCAGTTGCAGACTACGAGACTCTCGGCTTCAAGAATGCCGAAGATCTCATCGCAAACTACCAGGACGGCATGATCGACGCTGTCGTCTATGACGGCGAAGTATACGGACTCCCGCTCGAGCTGACGAACTGGTCCATCTTCATCAACAAGAACGTCTTCAGAGCTGCTGGCCTCGACCCCGAGACAGATTATCCCAAGACCTGGGAGGACATGGTTGAAATCTCCAGCAAGATCGTTCTCAGAGACGGCGACATCATCACACGCAGAGGCTTCGACTTCAGATATTCCTACGAGCTCACATACTTCGTCCCGATGGTCGAGCAGCTCGGCGGATCTCTCAGCGAGACAGAAGGCTGTGTCAACAAGGACGCATGGGTCAAGGCTCTCGAGTTCATGAAGAACTGGGGACCGCTTGGAGAGAACCTCGGCAACCCGACTCTCACGGCTGCACGCAAGCTCTTCAACAAGGACAACGGCGATATTGCAATGTGCAACACGGGTCTCTATCAGGAAGCAAGAATCCTTTCCGATAACCCGACGTTCTACAACAGCGGCGAATGGATGGTCGTTCCTTACCCGGTATTCGAGAATGCCGTCAACAACGTTGCAGGCTGCTACTACGGCCACTTCTACATGGTCAATGCAGACAAGAGCGAGAGAGAACAGCAGATGGCATGGGAACTCATCAAGTACTTCCTCCTTACCGAGGGACATGCTGAAGAGTACCTGACACAGGTCGGACTCATCCAGCCTACAAAGGCTCTCATGGAAGGCGAGAC
Source organism: Lachnospiraceae bacterium (assembly GCA_963610485.1). GTDB lineage: Bacteria > Spirochaetota > Spirochaetia > Sphaerochaetales > Sphaerochaetaceae > Ornithospirochaeta. The sequence continues at coordinate 17,380 of CAVDOI010000031.1, read as the reverse complement.
ATACGCTTCGATGCCGTATTCGGAAGTCTTCAAGAACGACTTCGCACGCTCTCACATCGTCTACTACGGAAAGGGCGCAACCGAAATCCAGAGTGCTATCAACAGTGCCATCAAGCAGGTCATGCTCCAGGGAACAAGCCCGTCGGATGCATATGATGCTCTCCAGAAGACAGTACTCGAAATCCTGAGAGACTAGTTCTCACATCAGATGAATCAGCGGGCCGCGGAGGCCCGCTCTATGGAAATACGCGATGAAAAAACACGTCAGATACAGCATTGAGCGCAAACAGGCAAGGTGGGGCTTCGCCTTCACGGTTCCCTGTCTCCTCTTCTTTGCCGTTTTCAGTTTCTATCCGATTATCAGCGCATTCATCACGAGTCTGACTAACCGTGATGCCCTCAGGCGCACATGGGACTTTGTGGGAATCGACAACTACAAATATCTCTTCACTCAGTCGAACGGCGGCTTCTCGCTCTTCAATTCACTGAAGGCCACCGGGATATTCACCATCGGCACATTCATTCCGATGGTAGTGGTGTCCCTCATCCTTGCCGTCCTCATCATGCAGCTGCGCAAACCCGGTCAGTCCAAGGCTGTCGAGCTTGCTTACTATACACCGGCCGTTCTCTCCTCCGTCGTAGCAGCGACCATCTGGATGATCCTTCTCCAGCCCACGGGACTCTTCAACCAGGTCTCGAACTGGGTGATGCATACCTCCGGAAAGGACTACCAGTGGCTTACAAGCGACAACATGCTCCGCATCTCGACGATGATCGTCTACTTCTGGAAGTACATAGGATACTTCACGATACTCTTCATCACGGGACTGGCGAGCATCCCGCCGACGCTCTACGAGGCTGCCATAGTCGACGGCTCCTCGAGATGGCATACCTTCTGGCGCATAACGCTTCCTCTTCTGAAACCGACAATCATGCTCGTTTCGATCATGGCGATGCTGCAGTGTCTCAAGACCTTCAGCACACAGTACATGTTCGTCCAGGGCGGAACGGCGAGGGAGCCTATCGACGTCATAACGATGAACATCTACTACACAGGTGTCGTCAACAGAAGGCTCGGACGCTCGAGTGCGATGTCGATCATCCTCTTCGTCATCATGCTCGTCTTCACCTATCTGCAGTTCGCCGCACAGAAGCGCGGTGACGACACTGAGTATTGAGGGAGGGCGGTATGAACAACAACAAATTCGTCGGAAAGGTGTCTTTTGCCGAAGTCATGACATATATCGTACTCATCGCGGTGCTCATTTTCACCCTCATGCCGCTTGCCTTCATGCTGACGGCGGCATTCATGGATGCAAAGCAGATCATGAGCATGCCTTACTCCTGGATACCTTCCAGCAAATACTTCACAACGGAATCGAGGACGTTCTTCACGAACTTCAAGAAGGCGATTGCAGGAAACCACGGGGAGTACATTTTCTTCCGTAATCTCTTCAACTCGCTCATCGTCGCCGTCACGTGCGCCGTCACGACAGTCATTCTCTCATCCCTTGCCGGCTACGGGCTTGCAAAGTTCAACTTCAAGGGAAAGACTGCCGTCTTCATGGCCATAATGAGTACGATGATGATTCCCTTCGAAGCCATCATGATTCCTCTCTATCTCGTTGCATCGAAGCTCAAGCTCATCAATACGATACCGGGCCTCATAATCCCGTTCCTCGTAAGCGCATTCGGCGTCTTCCAGATGAGGCAGTACCTAATTACATTCCCGTCTGAATACCTCGATGCCGCAAGAGTCGACGGTCTGAGTGAATTCAGGATCTACTCGAACATCGTTCTTCCGAACTCGACTCCCGTCATCGCGACGCTCGGAATCCTCTCGTTCCGCAACCAGTGGGACAACCTCCTGTGGCCGCTTCTGTGTTCGCAGGCGGAGAAGATGAAGACGATTCCGCTCTACATATCGAAGTTCGCCGAAGAGAAGCAGACGGACGAGGGTGCCCTCATGGCGTGCGCGCTTCTTGCATCCATTCCGATGTTCATCCTCTTCTTCACTCTCAGCAAATACTTCCTCGGCGGTGCCGCGGTATATGAATCGAGAAAGGGTTGATTGCGGAAGGGACTCCGGACTTGTACAGGAGAGCAGAGAAATCTGCTCTCTTATTGTTTCAGATCTGTATTTGTGCAGATGCATTCTCCTCTCCGGCGGCAGTATCTTCCCTGTTTCATTGAAAACTCCTATCATTCTCACGGAGGCATTTCATGGTTGATATGACTGAGGGCAGGGCGCTTCGACATCTCTGGAGATATGCCCTTCCCGTGCTTCTCGCTTCTTGGCTCCAGCTCATGTACAATGCCGTCGACTCCATAATCGCCGGCCGTTTCATCGGGCGTGACGCCCTTGCCGCCGAGGGGATAGCAGCTCCTGTCATGAACCTCATCATCCTCTTCATCAACGGCCTCTGCATAGGTTCGGGCGTCCTCATGAGCGAGGCTTTCGGGAGAAAGGATTACACGAGGCTCCGCAGCGCGAGCGGAACGCTTATCCTCTTCGGGACGCTTTCCTCCCTTGTCGTCACAGCCGCTGCATTTCTTTTATCTCCATATATCCTCAAAGCCCTGAAGTGCCCGGAAGAGATAGCTTCCATTACGAACATCTATCTCAGGATAATCTTTCTCGGAACGCCGTTCACATTCCTCTACAACGCCTTTGCGTCTTCACTCAAGAGCGTCGGGGATTCCAGAACGCCGCTTATGTTCCTTGCCTTTTCATCCGTCCTCAACGCCGTGCTCGACCTTGTCTTTCTCGGCATCTTCAGATTCGGCATAACATGCTCTGCCGTCACCACCGTGGTGGCGGAAGCCGTGTCCGCAGCGCTCTCGTTTGTACACATGATGAGGAAGGAGAAGATTCTTTGTCCGTCAGCGGAGAACCTCCGTTTCAACGGCAGGATATTGAAGGAGATACTTCTCTATGCCGGACCCACAGCCGTCCAGCAGGCCATACAGCCTGTCGGAAAGGTCCTGATCCAGGGCTCGGTCAACACTCTCGGCGTCAATGCGATAGCTGCTTTCAACGCTTCCACGAGAGTCGATGACTTCGCGTGCATCCCCGAGCAGGGGATCGCAACTGCGATAGCGACCTTCACTGCCCAGAACCGAGGAGCCGGGAAAACCGGGAGGATCAGGGAGGGCTTCAGACGCGGCCTCATGCTCGAAGCCGGCTACTGGGTTTTCATTGCCGTCATCACGTTCACGCTGAGAAGATACATCATCTCTCTATTCGTCAGCGGGGAGAATGCCGGTGAGGTGATAGCGGCAGGGGAAGGCTATCTGAAGTACATGGCCTTCTTCTATATACTTCCGTCCCTTACGAACGGCTTCCAAGGATTCTACAGGGGAATGGGAAAGATGAAGACGACGGCACTCGGGACATTCATACAGACGGGGGTGCGCACTCTCTGCACATACATCCTTGCACCCGTTTACGGAATAAAGGGAATAGCATTCTCATGTGCCGCAGGCTGGACAGTGATGCTCCTCTTCGAGATTCCGTACTATTTCATCACGGCAGAGAAGAAACTCTCCTGATGATGAACAGAAATATCTTTTCGTGAATCCGCATCGAAGAAGATGCCCGGGACTACGGGAAATACCTCTCATATACCGCTGAGATACGGCATGATTCCTGCGGGCTGACGAAAATGACAGGACGAAATGACAAAGAATGACATTTCACAGTCGCCGGCTCTCTCTTATCATGAGGTCAAGAGGAGCAGCTTATGAAAAAACTATTCATTGTCTTATCTCTCGTTCTTGTCATCTTTTCATTTGTCGCATGCGACAATACCGACAAGGTATTCGAGGTCTATTCGGACTTTCTCGGATCATACTCGCGTAAGAGTGCCGTCGATGATCTTATCGGTGACATACTGAAAGGCGGCATATGGCCGGGCGGCGATGTCGACTACACGATTGAAAACACATCCGATTTCTCCGCATCCGGTGTCAAGAGACTGTGGGCGAAGTACAATCCTCTTGAAAGGGGGAGGGATTACAGCAATGTCGCTGTAACAGAGGTGAAGGGGAAACTCCGGGGGAAGTACAGCGGCAGCGATGACTATAGCATCGTGATGAACGGCATCAGGATAGCCTTCACATACGACATCACAGATGATGATACGGGTGAGAAAATCGAGGAGCGCAGGTCCGGAACGCTTGAGATAAGCGGGACAACCATGATTGAGGAGAAGGACGGGCTCATAAGAGAGAGCGGACAGGTTACTGTCAACGGAAAGACATTCAGCCTCTCTGCTGTGATCGACAACAAAAACGGCGTGATGAAGGAAGCGGTGATCAACGGAAAGAGTGTCGACGTGAGATTCTTCAACGCATTCATGGATATGTTCAGATGAAGGTCAGAGGCTGTACTCCATGCCGCCGTAGACGTAGAGCGAGCCTGTGTCGAAAATCCTGTTCCTGAGTTCCAGCTTTCTCTTCGTCTCTCCGCTTTTTACCACATATGCCGTCAGAGGACAGGCGTACTCGATGCCGAGGATGAGGGACGGGGAAGGTGTGGCGATGACGACGGCGCTGTCGACGTAGAAGAGGAGGGCCTTCACGCTGTTTATCTTTCTGTTATCTTCTCCGTTGAGAACTCTGTAGTGAAGGCCTGTTCCGAGCCTCACCATGCCGGCTTCATACATCAGTCCCGCCTTCAGGACGATGCCGGGGAATGACGAGTTCTTCACTCCGTCGATATAAGTGACGGTACTCAGGTCGAAGTCGACGCCGCATTGCAGTGCGAGATTCCCGGTGAAGAAACAGCCGTAATCGAGTGAGAGGTTGACACCTCTGTCTCTGGAACTTCCTTCTCCTTCTCCGTCCTCACCGGTGTGTGAGAAGTGAACTATGCCGAACCCCCCGTAAACATCGAGAAACGACTCTGAAGAGAGTGCTGCCGGAATAAGAAGAAACAATGCCAGCAATAGTATTTTTCTCATCTTATCACCCCCGGGAAAAGATACTTTCCGCTCCTGATATTGTCAATAATCGGGCTTCCGGTATTACTCTTTCTTCCGGCAGAATATGACGCAACAGGCAGCGGCTCTCATCTTTTCTCTGCGTTGAAAGAAATTGTATTTCAATTATTGTCTTTTTTCCTTCATCAGGGGAGTTTTCCTACATACCCGATTATCTCTACAGTGCCAACTGCCGTCCCTCTTCTTTCTCCCTTACCATCGGAGGCTATAGGAGAAATACGATATGGAAAATGAAGAGAAGAAAGACTTCAGTCTTGTAAGACTTGAAGAGAGAACGAGCGCGCTTGAAAGATGCGACAGACGCCATTACCTTATGGAGATGATACTCATCATCGCATTTCTTGTTCTGACGCTTGTCGTTGTCGCCTCCTGTGACATAAAGACACCGGAGAAGAATGAAGCTCAGAAGGAGTGGGTATACACCGGGAAGGTGGAGTATGAGAATCTGAGTTTCACTGTCAACGATGACGGGGAGAGTCTCACGGCTCACTACGGGGATCAGGAATACGTCGTGGAGAAGAACGATACGACAGATATTGTGGCAGCCGGAATTTCGTTATCGCTCATAGTTGAGGACGGAAAGATAACCGTCCGTGACGGAGAGAACTCTGTCATCGGCTATTTCGAATACAGGTAGAAGGCGCACTCCTGAGGACGGCCGGGGGAATGACCTCCGGCCGTTTCCTTTTCTCCTCTTTCTCCGTGCTCTCTCAGCCTTCTGTCGGAAAGAGAACGGTCCTGAAGAGAAGCGCCGTCTTCTCTTCTCCGATTTTCTTCTTGAAGACATCTGTCGACGGGCCGCCGTGGCTGATGAGTCCGTTTACATACGTCTCCGTCTTTTCCCTCTTTGCATTCATTTCAGTCACCACGGCCGCAGGGGAGTCGAGGTAAGCCCTGAGGTAGTCGTATGACAGGGAGGAGAAGAGTGCGTTCTTCCTGTCCTTCTTGTATATGCTCTGAGGAAGCTTCATGTCATCATACCAGTGCTTCCCCGCGTCTCCGTCCGGGACGGAGGCATACTTCTTCTTCACGTTTTCAATCTCTGAAGCATCGAAAGGTGAGAGGAGGGTGTCGTAGAGTTCGCATATCACTGTTTCGTTACCGGCGGCGTTCACATAGTCGTATGAAAAGAGCGGCATGTCCTTCAGAAGGGGAACGATGATGAGGCTCTCCATCTTCATGAGGCCGAAGAATCCCTTCGCCGTCATGAGGGAGACACGCCCCAGTCCGGCTGCCGTGTACGATCGGATATTGAACTTCATTCCCGAAACCTTCATTTCAGAGAACTCGCCGGCATCTCTTTCTTCAAGTCCGTATCTCTCACGGACAGTGGATATGAGGTTTTCGATCATACCTTCTCCTCTCCGTGGAGTCTGAGAGCCTCGAGTCCGTTTCTCCCGAGTCCGAGCGAGCCCAGTAGGAGTGTCAGCTGACCTGCGGTGTTCACGCCCTCTGCTATCCAGTTCATCGATGCCTTGTCGAAGGAACGCGATGAGAGGTATCCCATCATGAGGGAGAAGACGAACGAGAGAGAGAAGAGGATGATGAGGCTCTTCTTTCCGAGCTTCACCGAGAGTACCGACAGCGCTGCATCCATTGCCGCAAGGCCGAGAACCATCAGTGTGACGAATACGAAGGTGCCGCTGAAATAGGGCGGAGCCGAGCTCCTGTCCTTATTCATTCCGATGATGAGAAGAAGGACGATGAAGAGGACAAAGACGAGGATCGTGATGAAGAGCGCCTTTCTTGAGTCCTTTTCATCCCTTTTCTCCCTCTCTGTCTGCCTGTGGAGAATCAGGGCCGAGAGACCCAGTCCCGCGAGCATGAAGCCGAGCGCCTGCATGGGGAAGAAGAGAGAGCTCAGGGATGTGAAATCACAGATACCGAGGGCGTAGAGGAGTTTATATGACGCTTTGAGAAACCCCGCCGCAATGACGTCGACCGTGCCTGCCGCGAAGAGCGCGAAGGCGCCCTTGCTCATCTTGTTGTAGAGAGAGCGTATGAGGATGACGACGGCCGCGGTGAAGAGAAAGACGGGGATGTAGTCGAGAAGCGACATCGCGAGGGAGAATTCCTTCATTTTCCTCCTCCCTTCTTATTCAGATGGTATACGGGAAGCAGCGGGATGATGATCGGGGTTCTGTCGGCGTAGTCGTTGTACTCCCTGTTGCCCTCGTATCTTTCCATCTGCCTCTTCTCGAGTCTCTGTGCTCCGTTGAACATGATGTAGACGATCGCGATGTAAGCAATGACTGCTGTTATCCACTCTCCGGGTGTCCTGTATGTTGTGATACCACCGATGAAGACTCCCGTCCAGAAGATGATCTCACCCAGGTAATTGGGGCATCTCACGATTCTGTAGAGACCTTCGGTGGCAACCATATCCGGCCTTTTCTTCTTCTGCTCGGACTTCTCCCTGTCGGCTTTTCCCTCAAGTATTATCCCCCCGAGAGATATCACCATTGCGATAAGGGGAAGAACGACATCGCCGGAGTTGTTCACAGCCCTGAAGAGCATCGGACTCAGTTGCGCCGTATAGAGTGCGGCGACGAAGATCCATATGACGACGAGAACGAAGAAAGGCATCTTCTTCTGGTCGCTTCCGAGCGTCGATTTTGCTATGTCCGTCTTTTTGAACGTGGCATTTTTGAGTTCTCTTCTGAGGAGGAATGACGAAAGCCTCGAGCCGTAGATGATAAAGAGTGCGCATTCGGCAACGAGGATGAAAAGGGGAGCCGTCGTTCCGTTCACGAGTGCCATGACGAGAACGGCGACTGAGCCTCCTGCAATTGCAAAGCCGTAACCTATTGAAAGAAAGTAGACGAACTTATAGAAGCCGACTGACGAAAGGACGGCACAGACTATGTATAGAATTCCTATCAGACTCCACGGCATATCATTCTTCCTCCCTGCCGAAGTACGACTTTATATATTCACTGAAGCTGTGCTCCCCGACCTTCTCCTCTCCTACAAGGTCATGGCTCAGCGTCCATTTCGAGAAGAGGATAATATCATGCTTTCCCGCCTTCTTTATCTTCGGAAGGTTTGCAAGTATTCCGAAGAGCCATATGGGGGCCCATTTTATCTTAAGAGGCTTTCCCGCCGCATCGAAGCACATCTTCGCCATCTCGAGGTAGGTGTAGGTCTCCTTTCCTCCGACGGAGTATGTCTTATTGCAGTCGCACATATGGTCGACGATGAATGATGCGAAGTCGGGGCAGTCGACGACATTGGCCTTCACATCCCCGTAGCCCTTCAGAAGCTGCATCTCGCCCTTGTCGACGTATGGCTTGAATACCTTTGCTATATCATAGAAGTAGCCTGTAGGGCGGTAGATGACCCAGTCCGTCTTTCCCTTTTTGAGTTCCTCTTCGACGAGGTATTTCGCGTGCAGCATGGGAACCTTCTCCGCGCCGCTCTCGTCGCACGAGATTACGGAGATGTAGTTGAACTTCTTCACGCCTGCCTTCTCCGCCTCCCTGTAGAGGTTCATGTTCCCCCTGTAGTCGATGTCATAGGACGTGAAGCGTGTCGATGCCCCCGTCAGTCCCATCGTCGTTATGACGACATCGGCTCCGTCGCAGAGTCCCCTGAGCGTCTCCGGATTCGTCGCATCGATCGGGACGAACCTGTATTTACCTTCTGTTCCTTCGATTTTCCTTTCCTTTAAATCCGCCGCCGTTACCTCGTGTCCTTCTCTGACGAGTGCCTTCAGTATTTCGCCGCCGAGATTTCCGAATGCTCCTGCAAGTACCACTTTCATATTCTGCCTCCTGTTATTTCCTGTTCTTTTCCTTTGAACGTTTGTCGTTGATTATCTTCATGTGCTCGGCCGTAACGAGTGTGACGTTGTTCTCCTTCGCCCACTGCACGCAGCCGCGCAGGACCACGGAGAGGAAGACTCTCGGGACACCGAGAATCGTCTCGAGTGCGTCGTCGGTGAACTTGACTGTGTCGTCCGCCCTGTCCGCCGCATACCTTACAGACTCCAGCGATGCCTTTCTCACCTGCAGGAGTTCTGCTCTCATCCTCGTCTTCTTATGGTACCAGAAGTTCTTCGAGTCCCTGTAGCCGTAGTCGACGGGAAGAGGAGGGAAGGAGGAGGCCCTGACGCCGTTGATGATGGCGTCGCTGTACTTCTTCTTCATCAGTATCCTCTCGATACGTAGTATGAAGTGGGCGCCGAACTTGCTCGTTATTCCGTTGAAGTCGTGATAGGGAGGCTCATAGCCGTTCAGTTCCCCGGCCCTGTCGTTTTCAGCATTGTCGAGCTCTCTGACCCATGTGCATTCGACAGCCTGGATGGCATCGGTAAGGACCATCGGCCTCTTCTCTCCTGTCTCCTCCTCCAGAAGGCTCTTCTCGAGACGGAAGAGGCACTTCGGCATCTTGTCCGAGGGCTTGTCCCCCGGCCATGAAAGCTTCACGGCTTCCCTGAAGCTCTTCCTGCTGTCGTCTATGAAGTTGATCGCGCACTTTCCGTTACGGAGGATGTTCTGTGCGGTATTGGAGGAGTTGCGGCAGGAGAGGAGCATTGCATAATAGTCCTTTCCTGCAACATAGTAGGGCTGGATCAGGGAGTAGGGCCCCAGTGTCGTCGAACCGTCCTCGCATAAAGTGCTTATGACTACCGTCGGCATCGGAAAGTAGAGCGATGTCTGGTAGAAGTTGTCCACAATACGCAGATTTTCAAAGCTGCTCATTGTCATTCTCCTTGTATATCAGTTTTTTCATTACAGAGTAGAGTTTTTCAAAGGGAACGCCTTCAGTCACCCATGTCAGCAGTGCCTCCGCAAGGAAGAGGGAGAGGAAATCCGGATCCTCGGCATCCCTGCATACGGGAAGGAGAAAGGCCGCCGTCTGATGTCTCAGTACAGAGTGCCACTCTGTGAAGACTGATGCGAATTTCTTCACGGCCTCCTCGTCGGTGAAGAGGGCCCTGTGCTCGTCCTCGAATGACGAGAGAGCCTCATAGACAAGACGGACGGTATTCTTTGCAGAGGCGGGAAGGGAAGCGGAAAGCTTTCCGGTCTTTTCCTTCCAGTCCTCGGCAACAGCAGATGCAACAAGTTCGTCCTTCGATCTGAAATAGTTGTATACCGTACCGACAGAGATGGAACATCCCTCGGCGACCGATCTTATCGTCGTCTTTGAGTATCCGCGGCTCTCGATTTCCCTTCTCACTTCCTCAAGAAGCTGCTCTCTGACTTTCTCGATCACCTTCGGCATACGGTCTCCCCGTGCTTTTATGAACACGTTCATTTTATATCTATAATTTTTTATACGTTTAATCTCGTTTGTCAATAGCGGACCCGATATTTATTGAAATGGTACAATGAACGGGGATCTGCGTATTATTTCTCGTTTCATGAACTGGGATTTGCGTAATTTTCCATTTTCATGAACGGGGATCTGCCTTTATATGACAGTGAAGTGAGGTATTGTAATTGAAGGATTATCTCTGAAAGAAATATTAACGCTGCGATGTTGGACTGGAAGAACAATCTGAGTGACAGATACGCACTTCTTCTGACGGACGCAAGACGTACCGGAAGTCCACCGTAGCTGAAGAGTCTGCAAGAAACGAATTCAGATCCTACATCATGATCGACTTTGCACATACATCCCGTGAAATTAAATCGCTGTTCAATGATACATATGATCTGGACTATTTCTTTCTTCAGCTCCAGCAGCTGACTCATGTGAGACTTTACGAGAGAGAGTCCGTCATAATCTTCGACGAAGTGCAGCTTATGCCGCCTGCAAGACAGGCTGTGAAATACCTCGTGGCTGACGGCGTTACCGGTATATAGAGACAGGGTTGCTACTTTCAATCAGGAAGAATACGAAAGATATACTGATTCCCGGCGAGGAACACATAATCCGCATGTATCCGATGGGCTATGAAGAGTTCCTCTGGGCAACTGGTGACGATGTGACATCCGTAACAATATGGAGTCTGATTGAGAGTGGAAGAGAGGCCGGGAATTCACTTCACCGCAGTCTCATGCGCTCTTTCCGCCTTTATATGCTCGTGGGGCGGATGCCGCAGGCCGTCGATGAATATGTTGAAAAGAACAACCTGGAAAGTGTGGATCCGGTCAAGAGAAAGATAATAGAACTCTATGAGGATGATTTCATGAAGGTCGACGGGAAGGGGCTTGCCGCCGATATGTATGACGCCATCCCTTCGAATCTCTCCAAAAATGCTTCGCGGTATGTCCTTTCCACTGCAAAGGCCGGAACAAGAGAGGAGGAAGCCTCACTGCATCTTCCCGACATGATTTCTTCGTTTGCGGTGAATATAGCCTGGCATGCGAACAACCCGTCTGTCGGCTTTTTCCTCGAAAAGGACAGCGGACGCTACAAGCTCTTCACTTCAGATACCGGTCTTTTCATCACGCTTGCTTCAGGGATAAGAAATATACCGGTAATGAGATTTATAACAAGCTTCTTTCCGAAAAAAGCGGAATGAACCTCGGCTATGTCTATGAGAACATGGTGGCTCAGGCTCTGACGGCAAAGGGACACAATCTCTTTTATTACACGATGAAGAGCGAAACGTCGAACCATCTTCATGAGATAGACTTCCTTCTTTCGGACGGAAGTAAGATTTCTCCTGTCTTAGTGAAGTCAGGCTCGTACCGCAGTCACGAGTCGATTGATGCATTCAGTGCAAAGTTCTCCCGTAGGATAAAGGACAGATACTTCGTTCACACGAAAGATTACAGGAATGAGAACGGCATTCTCTATGTTTCTGTATAGATGGCTCCTTTTCTGAATGATTTTAGAATAAATAAAGAAACAAAAAAATAAAATCGGTATAAAAAATATAGAATTGATTAAAATATTTGCAGAAAATCGGAATATTTGATATCATACGATTATGAAAAGATATTCTGTCCGTCTTACGGGTCTGACCATCACAAATTACAAGAATGTAGTTAACGGAACGCTTTCGTTCGAAAATCCGAGAAAACCGTTCTGTGCAAGCGTCCTCGGTCTTTACGGCCAGAACGGCAGCGGCAAGACAGTCCTTATTGATGCCCTGCAGCTTCTGAAGTACGTTTTTTCCTCTACACCTCTTCCGTCAGACGAGGCTGATTGGATAAACGTCGAGGCGGAGTCTTCCTCGTTCACGTATGAGTTTCTCCTGGACAGGGAAAACGGAGGTATCTTTCTGTCTTATTCATTCATTCTCAGACGGGAGAATGATGAGAGCAGCGGAGCATACAGGCCTGTGATATGTGACGAAGTCATCAGATGTTCATCCTTCTCCTCCGGGAGAGGGAGAATCGTCCGCATTCTCGACACGACACAGCCCGCTGTCATCGGTCCTCAAGTAAAAAAGAATTTATTCTTCGCAAAGGAGAACGAGACGGACCTGATTGTTACAAAGAAAATAACATTCCAGCAGTCTCTCTCTTTCCTCTTCTCTCCTTCTCTGCAATCCCTTATCGCGGCAGGAAGCGGAAGGAAGGATCTTTCTCAGTCGGAACGGGATGAAATAAGATATTGCTCTGATCTTCTCGAGTCTCTTGTGAACTACGGGAAAAGCTTACTGTTCATCGTAAACAGCAGATCAAATGAAGTAATGAAAATTGCTTCTCTTCCCGGAGACGCTCTATGCGGAGTCCTGATGCTGCCGCTGGAAGAGAGTGCTCTTGTTCCCGAAAGACAGCTGGATGCTGTTGAACGGGTCATAAGAAGCATGAACACTGTTCTGACAGTCCTCGTTCCCGGCCTCACTCTTTCTATCCGTAAAACAGGAACGGAGGTTATGCAGTCGGGGGAGAATGGAAGCCGCATCGTACTGATGAGAAATCGTTACTCCCATACCTTACCTCTTAAATACGAAAGCGAAGGAATCAAGAAGATCATATCCATACTTCAGCTTTTGATTGCCGTCTACAATGATGATTCCGTCACCGTTGCCGTTGATGAGCTTGACTGTGGCATATTCGAATACCTTCTGGGGGAGATTGTGAGAATCATCTCGGAAAAAGGGAAGGGACAGCTGATCTTTACTTCTCATAATCTCAGACCTCTCGAAACTCTCGATAAGGGTTTTGTTGCATTCACGACGACAAATGAGGAAAAACGATACATAAGGCTTTCGAATGTGAAGGCTACAAACAATCTCCGAGACTTCTACTACAGAGACATAATGCTCGGCGGACAGAATGAAAAACTCTACGACGAGACGAGAAGCGCCGAAATCGCATTCGCGTTCAGAGAGGCGGGGGAAGAAAATGAAGCGTAAGATAGTTTTTGTCATCGTCGAAGGACCGAGTGATGACGAGGCACTCTCTCTTCTTCTTGAAAGAATCTATGAAAGGGAAAATGTCTATGTCTATATTGCTCATTGTGACATCACCACCTCCCGTGACTCTGCGGGAGTTTATGTCAGAGGATCGTCCATCTGCCGTAAGGTTTCGGAAATTGTCCGTACATACATGAGCTCAAACCATTTCAGCAGAGAACACTTCCGGGAAATCATTCATCTTATCGACATGGACGGGGCCTGCATTCCGGATGAGGCAGTTGTATACAGCGGAGAAAAGAAGTCTCCATTCTACTCATCGACATCGATATTGACAGACAGGGTCAGCAATCTCATCAAGAGAAATCATCAGAAAAGGAGTTGCCTCGACAGATTATCAATTACGGAGGCATTATGCGGTATTCCTTATCATGCATACTATATGTCCTGTAATCTTGATCATGTTCTCTATGACAAACTGAATCTCACAGACAGGGAGAAGGGAAAGTTTTCAATGGAGTTCGCCAGAAAATACAGAGACAGAACACAGGATTTCATATCCTTCATTTCAGATTCGGATTTTTCAGTGAAAACTGATTACGTCAGCTCATGGCATTTTATCAAGGAGGGCCTTCATTCGCTTGAACGTCATACGAATTTCGGTCTGGGACTTGATCGTGCCCTTGAACCATATCTTTAGTTTTCATTAATGCCCGGCCGCAGATTTCCCGGTCCGGGAGAAGTCAACCCAGGTAAAAAATACACAATCTGTTCACAAAAAGTTACTTGAACGGCCTCTGCCATCGGTTCTATTGTTATTCCCGGAAGAGAATAAACTTCCCTTTCATTGGAGTAGACATGAAAAAAACAGCACTTGTTTTACTGCTCTCTCTTGTTCTTCTCTCATCTGTATTCTCACAGGGGCTTGCAGAAGAGGTTGTGAAGGCGGGGTCTGAAGCAGAAGAGACAGAGCAGGGCGTTACAACAATCCGCGTATTCGAGACAACCGATATCCACGGATATCTGATGGACACATCATCGGGCGATGAGAGTACCTTCCAGTACAGACTCGCCTACATCGCCAACGACATCAATGAGGCACGCGACTCGGGAGAATGGGACGATGTGCTTCTCCTCAACGGCGGCAACAACTACGAGGGGACACCGGTATCGAACCTCTTACAGGGCAGCGCTGTGAAGGCTGCTATGGACGCAATGGGCTATGATGCGGTATCGATCGGGAACCATGAATTCGACTACGGCATCGACACCGTCAACTTCGAAAGTGACGGAACGATCGCTCCCTATTCACTCGGAGAGTTCTCCTCTGACAGCACGATTCCCGTACTTGCATACAATCTCTACTATGCAGGAACTAAGAACCGTGTAGATTTCGCAAAGGACTACGTCATCGTGGAGAAGGCCGGAAAGAGAATCGCACTCATCGGCTACATCTCCGACTTCTCGTCACAGGTCATGACAGCGAAGATCGCCCCCTATGAAATCGATGACGACATTGACGCTCTCAAGGCCAAGATCAGCGAAGTTAAGGCGGCGGAGAACCCCGACATCACAGTCGTCGTATCCTTCTCCGGAGCATCTTCACTTGCAGAGAAACTCGACAAGAGCGAAGTCGACCTCGTCACAGGCGGACACAACCAGGCATCAACAGGCTCCGCGGGCGTATCATCAACGGGAGTGGGGTATCTCGAGAGCGCATGCTATGCACAGGGCTATGTATATCTCACACTCGTCGTCGACAACAGCACAGGTGAAGTCACAATCGAGGATGCAGGCGCAAAGGCGATCACCGGACGCGGCGTCGACACATCGGTCCTTCTCGACACGGAAGGCAGCACTGCCCTCGATCCTGTCGTCCTCGCAATCTCCCGCGAGGCATGGAACGAAGTAAAGGGTGACATGCAGGAGGAACTGGGAACCATCACCGTTTCCATCGACAGGACCAAGGCAAGCGACAACGGCGCAACATATGCCGGAAACTGGATTACCGGTCTCATGCTCAGATATGCCGAAGAGAAATGCGGCGCGGTGGCGGCCTTCTACAACAACGGCGGTATAAGGACAAGCCTCACGATAGCAGAGGGTGAGAGCGGGAGAGTCATCACGGCAGGCGACATCTATCAGATCAACCCCTTCTGCAACGCATGGTACATCTATGAGGTGACAGGGGCGGAACTGAAACAGCAGCTCATCAACGGATTTACGAACATGGGTAACTACGGCGACCAGATGTCCGGCCTCACATTCACATACACCCAGACGGAGAAGGAATCTTCCGGTGAAGAGGAGAAGGGCGGCGCGGCAGGCGGTCCCGGCGGCCCCGGCGGCGGCAGAGGGAAGAGCTACGACTACGAGATTCTCTCCATCACGCTTTCGGACGGCACAGTCGTCGATCCCGATGACACGGAGACGACATATCTTGTGTGCACATCGAGCTACAGCGGAACTCTCAAGGGCGGTGTCTTCGAGAACAAGACTCCCGTCTACCCTGTAACCGAGGCTCCCGTCGACAACGTGACGATCATCGAACTTCTGAGAGAAGAGGCGGCTGAGAACGGCGGCCGTATCTCGGTTGACACCTCGGCAAGAGGAACACTCGTCAGCGAGTAATCACCTGCCGCACAAACAAGGTAAAGGGACTGCCAGAAGGAAGGCGGCCCCTTTTTTACTGCCTCTTCGCATCTTTACGGTAATATGTGTATACTGGAGAGAGAGGACTTTTTTCTCAATTCATCCTGAAATTCACGTTGATAACCATCCCGTCGGTATTGTATTGTGCTAACGATGGCGAAGCTCTATTTAATGAACATCGACAGCGTCGTGAGCGGTGACCTCGTTCTTCTTTCCCCCCAGAGGAGGGAGAAGGCAATGCGCTTTACATTCGAGAAAGACAGAAGGCTCTCCACTGCGGCGTCTCTGCTGATTGCACGGGGACTTGCGGAATACGGAATAAGGGAAAGGGACGCCGTCTACTCATACGGAAGATACGGTAAGCCGTATCTCAAGGACTACCCGGATATTCATTTCAATGTGTCGCACAGCGGCTCGATGGCCGCAGCTGCATTCTCCACAGGGGAAGTCGGTTGTGACATCGAGCCCATAAGGCCCTATGACGAGGATGTTGCGGCATTATGTTTCACTCCCGGGGAGAGGGAGGCCGTCATGAAAGCAGAGGACAGCGCACTCGCGTTCACACGCCTGTGGTGTATGAAGGAGAGCTTTCTCAAGGCTCTGGGCCTGGGACTCGGGGGCGGGATGCAGAGCTTCAGCGTATCCGGGGACGGGGAAACGATCCGTCTCGAGCAGGATAAAGACAGAAGAAAGTGGAAAATAAGTACGGATGTGATAGATAATCATGTCATAGCCGTCGCTGAGGAGGAACGGGAATGAACGATGACAGCAGATATTTTGTTGAGAAGCTCTCGGGAATCGAGGTGGATTCGAATCTCATCACAGACTTTCCCGATAACGCTGTTACCGGTGAATACTCCACTATTGCCGGAGAGAGGAAACTCACAGGAAAGGAAGACGGGAACACGCTCATGTTGATAACGCCTTCAATAGGAGACCAGACCACGATTCAAGGGAAACTCCAACACGATTAACAGGAGAGCCCTATTTCCATAAACCAAGCCGTCAATTGCTATAAGACATAGGGTATAAACCCATGGCATGTGCAACACTACATGGCTGGCTTCAAGCCGGCATACACACAAATGCATGATTGGACATATCTATTTCCCGGCTCATATATCATTGGCCGTTTCTATGAGCTGTCTTCTTGTGACTAATTTCCGGGGATGCACATCAAGTCCTCCATTAGAATTAAGGAAATTTATTCTAAGGAGGTCTAACGATGTTAGATTACCGAAAGATGATGCTACTCACGTATTGGAGAGTCTTCTCGTGAGCGTATTCTCGAGCACTGCAAGAACATACATCTTCAAGGTTCAGATTTGAGGATAGTAGGAAAATACTGATTCAAACGGGGCTCATTTCGAGCACCCATACAATAATCAACCGTCTCCTTCTAATCGTGATTCGGTCTCCTCTTAATCGTGGTTTACCTTCCCATTTAACGTGTTGTCAACAC
>CAVDOI010000030.1:0-19458 GCA_963610485.1 Lachnospiraceae bacterium | reverse complement strand
AGGTTATACAGTGCAACGTGGTCGGGATAGCAGTATGCGATATTGGGCTGGTTGCCGACTGTGATCTCCGTCGAAATCTGGTCTCTCACGTCGTCATAACCGCCGATCTGTGTAGCCTCGACTGTAATGTTGGGATAGACCTTGTTGAACTCAGTGATGTACTGACTCAGCACCTCGGAGAGGTTAGAGCCCATCGTGTGATAGAAGGTGATTGTCACAGCACTTCCGTCATAGCCGCCTTCCGGTACCTCGAAGAGGGATGCGGAAGAAGCTGAACTCTGTTCCTTGCCGCCTCCGCAGAATGCGGAAAGTATGACAAGTGTCGAAAGAAGGACAACTGTCAGTAATTTTTTCATATTATTCTCCTTATTTTATATCCTTTGTTTAATGTTAACCCTTAATACCGCTGCGCGATACTCCCTTCATGATGTATTTACGAAGGAATACGAAGACCAGGAAGAGAGGTGCCGAGACAAGTGCGACTGCCGCCATCTGCACAGGGTAGTTGACATCGCCCGTAGACTCCGTGAATGCGTTCCTCAGTCCGTTCGTTATGAGGCGGTGGGCAGCATCGTTTGCAACCAGGCGCGGCCATATGTAGCTGTTCCATGCACCCATCATCTTGAGTATCGTGATGGAGATGAGTGTCGGAAGGGAGAGCGGGATCATGACCTTTATGAGATATTTGAAGTCGCTTGTACCGTCGACCTTCGCCGCGAGGTAGAGCTCGTTCGGAATCTGCAGGAAGTTCTGCCTCAGAAGGTAGATGTAGAATACAGATACCAGGAACGGGACTATGAGGACGGTGTAGGTGTTGATCCATCCCAGTTTCGTGACTGTCGAATAGTTGGTGATCGTGAAGAGCTCGCCCGGGATCATCATCGTCGCAAGGAGAGCCGCAAATAGTGCGTCCTTACCCCTGAACTCAAGGCGCGCGAATGCGAATGCCGAGAGTATCGTGATGATGAGCGAGAGCACCGTCGATACGATTCCGACGTAGAAGGTGTTGAAGAAGAGACGCCCGAGGTTTGCTGTAGTGAAGGCCGTGGCGTAGTTCGAGAAGAGCACCCTCCTGGGGAAGAATGTCGGGACGCTCATGCGGTATTCATCCAGCGATTTCAAAGACGATATTATCATCCAGTAGAACGGGAAGAGCACCACTGCCGCCATTAAGATAAGGAATGTGTAGAGAAGGACCTGGACGAGAACGAAGACAACTTTCTGTCTTACGGAGACCTTCTGCATATCCTGAACGTGCATTGTTTCCATGTCCGGCCTCCTTAATAGTGTACCCTCTTCTTGCTCACCTGGAGGTTGACCAGTGTAACAAGAAGAATGATGAAGAAGAGAATGAGAGCCGCGGCAGAGGCACGTCCCTGGTTGTTGGTACTGAGGGCGTCATAGATGAAGCCGACCATCGTATTGAGGCGTCCCGCGGCATCCGCAGGCCCCATGTTCTCGCCGAAGATACCCACGATCGAGGTATATTCCTTGAAGCCTCCGATGAAGCCCGTGATTACGACGTAGGCGATCATCGGGCTGAGAAGAGGCACAGTTATGCGTGTGAAGATACGTCTTCTCGATGTACCGTCGACACGCGCGGCGTCATAGTACTGCTTGTTGACGGACTGGAGACCTCCCAGAAGTATGAGGATCTTGAACGGGAGTGCATTCCATACGATGTAGATGACCATGACTGTCATATTCGCAGTGTAGCTCGAGCCGGCATTGATCCAGTTGATGTGCCTCCCCCCGAAGAACTCGATTATGTTGTTTATGATTCCCGCCGTGACGATTATCTCGTTCTTCGTTCCGTAGAAGGATCCGACGATGTTGAACATCGCCGCAAAGACCATGCCGATGGCGATGGAGTTCGTGACATACGGAAGGAAGAAGATGGTCTGCAGGGGTTTCTGCAGGAACTTTATCGAGTTGAGGCAGACTGCGATGAGGAGGGCCAGTATTGTCGATACGGGAACCGTGATGACGCATAGCAGCACCGTGTTCTTGAGGCACTGGAGGAACTTCTGATACTTCAGAACCTTCGTGAAGTTGCCGATGCCGAAGCTGAATGTGGCTCCTCCGACGGCCTTGAGCCCGGAATAGTTTTCAAGAAAAGCCATTCTCACCGTGTTTATGATGGGCCATACGGTGAAGATGAGGAGTAATATGATGGCGGGAGATAGATAGATCCACGCCTTCCATCTGTGTTCGCTTTCTACCATAGCCTATTTCTCCAGCACAATGCGTTCTTCCGTTTCACGGTTGAATACGAAGACCTTGTTCTTCTTGAGCGAGAACGATATATCCTTCACCTCCCTGTCCATGACGGTGTCGGACGGGATGATTGCCCTCAGCGTCTGACTCACGAGAGCGTCGTTATGGGCAACGATCGAGACGTCCCTGCCCATGACTTCGACTGCCCTGAGTGTGCAGTGGAAGGGACCGCCGGCGCTGAGAACGAAGCCCTCGGGTCTTATTCCGACGTAGACGTTCTGGTCGGGTGCGCCGGTCTCTCCTATAACATCCCTGCCTATCTTGAGGAGACCGTTTTCTATGACGCCATCGAAGACGTTGATGGGAGGAGTTCCGAGGAACTTCGCGACGAAGAGGTTCGCGGGGTTGTCGTAGACATCCTGCGGGCTTCCTATCTGCTGAACGACGCCGAGCTTCATGATGACGATCTCATCGGAGATGCTCATCGCCTCCTCCTGGTCGTGCGTGACAAAGACAGTCGTAATCTTCGTCTCTCTCTGGATACGTCTGATCTCCTCTCTTGTCTGGAGCCTCAGCCTCGCATCAAGGTTCGAAAGAGGCTCGTCGAGAAGAAGAACCCTCGGCATCTTCACAAGCGCTCTTGCGATTGCGACTCTCTGCTGCTGGCCGCCGGAGAGTTCGGAGGGCTTGCGTTCCATGAGTTCGTCGATCTGGACGAGCCTGGCAACATCAGTCGCCCTCTTCAGCATCTCGTCCTTGCTCAGCCTGTCCTCGCCCCTGAGGTTCTGGAGCGGGAAGAGGATGTTCTGCTTGACTGTGAGATGGGGGTACAGGGCGTAGTTCTGAAAGACAAGTCCTACTCCCCTGTTCTCCGGACTCAGCCTCGTCACGTCGTCTTCTCCGAAGAAGATCCTTCCGCTTGTAGCCTTCTGCAGGCCGCATATCATATAGAGCGTCGTGCTCTTTCCGCATCCCGACGGGCCTAAAAGTCCCACGAGGGAGCCGTCGGGGATGGTGATAGTCATGTCGTTTACGGCGACGACCTCTTCATTCGATTTCTTGTTCCTTGACGGGAAAATCTTCGTCAGATTCTGCAGTTCAACCTTCATTTTCTATTTCCTTTCAATAATAGCCGCTTCTTTCAGCCTCTTCTCTGGCTCTTTCCTTCTTCGCCTCGATTACATCCTCTTCGCTGTCGTATATCTTCTGCGATGCATAGTCGACGACTACCGTATCGGCGAGTATGTCGTGGATGGCCTGGTGCTCGCGCCGTGTCATCACGAGAAGGAAGTTCGTGAGAGTAAGTGCGACAATGACCGCCGTACCGACAATACCGATCACGTTGAAGAGGATCATCACTATGAGAAGCACCGGAATCATGATCTCGATGGTGTACTTTCCGAGTACGGAACGTATGAAGAGGGAGAGGGAGTTCACCTTCCATCCTCCCCTTCTCATGAGACACAGGCCGAATATCTTCTTGCCGATAGTAACCCCGTTTTTAAAGAAGAGCGGGATGAGGAATTCGCTTGTGAAGACGGCGAGGAAGATTCCGAGGGAGAGGGAGAGAAGCGTGAGATTCATCACGCGCTGGTAGTTCGCCATCGCCTCCCCGTCTCCGATAAGGACGCCGTATGCTTCGTCGTAGCGGCCCCGCTCCTCGGGGGTGTATGAATAGTATTCGTCAGACGAGATTGAGAACGTCACTCCGTACTCTCTCTCGTATTTCTCGTATGATGATGTCAGCTGGGTGTTGTAGTAGTCGAAATTGGTTATCTTCGATATGAGGAAAATGAAGAATGTGGCGAGAATCGTGATTACGATGAAATCTAAAAGAAAAGCCGAAAACCTCTTAAGAAGCCCCGCTCTCTGGATATCGAAGGAATCTGCCACAAAACACCTCTCTCTGTCATGTACTGGAAACGCCATATCAGTGTACCTCAAAAACAGAGATATGTGTGAAGTATTTTTCCCTCTCCCCTTTGGACAAAGCAGATTTCGGGATACGTCAGAAAAGAAGCCCGGGACTGCGGGAAATGAAGCATTATCCGCAGCTGAATCAGATTGCCGAAACATGCGAATGACAGTTATGAAGGGGAGTTCATCTTCACTTCAGTGAAAGAAAACTCCATTCCGGATACTTATTCCCCGGCAGAATGCTGCACCTCCGTCCTCTCTTGACGGCAGACAGAAATAATATCGGACTCTGCAGCCGGGTATCAGTTTTTAAGGCATCCTGCAGGAACAACCAGGACTCCGTCAGGACGTCTGTAGGCATACCGGCCGACTGCAGTCAACACCATAAGGAACGAGGGTTCCTTCATCTTTGTCGTATCGATTCTGTTCTTGAGCTTCTGAAGATTCGACGATCCCGAATTGATAAGTTCATCTCCTCCGAGTTTAATCTCGATAAGAGCATAAGAGCCGTTGCGGAGATGAATCACCGCATCACACTCCAGGCCGGTATTATCCCTGTAATGATAAACAGACCCGCCAAGACTGTCGGCATAGACACGCAGGTCTCTGATGCACATTGTTTCAAAGAAGAGCCCGAATGTCCTGAGGTCGTTTATGAGATCATCCGGGCCCGCACCGAGGCTTGCTGCAGCAATCGACGGATCTGCAAAGTAACGTGTGGCAGAGGTCCTTACCGCAGTCTTTGATCTCAGATTCGGATTCCAGGCCGCCGCCTCCTCGACAACAAAGATGCGTTTCAGAGCATTGATATATGTCTTCACTGTTTCGTCGTCTGAAGAAATATCCCGGGCGATAGTGAGATTTGAAGCCTGACTGCCCACATTCCTTGCATATGACCGCATCAGCATTTTCACCCGTTCCGGATTCTTTTCTATACCGTCCGCCCTGTTTATATCTGAATTGACTACACCGTCGTAATAATCGACAGCCTGGTAAAGAGCCGCCTCATCGGGCAGGTCCAGAGCTGCAGGCCATCCGCCACGGCAGAGAAGAAACGAAATGTCATACAGCTCGAGATGATTCTCCCCGTCAACATCGTGATCACCGGCAAAAAGAGAGGCCAGGCTTACCTCCCCCGTAGACTCTCCCGACTCAAAGAGGCTCATCGGTCTCATTGTCATCCATGAAAAACGGCCTGTACCCGAATGAGAAATAAGGGACGAATCAGCAGGAACTGCAGATCCTGTCAGGATGAACTGACCCGTTTTTCCCCTCTGATCAACTTCATACCTCACAGCATCCCAGAGAGGCGGAGCAAGCTGCCACTCATCGAGAAGTCTTGGAGCCTTTCCTTTCAACAGCTTCTGAGGATCTATTTTTGCCAGCAGCAGATTCTGCTCTTTTAATTTCGGATCATCCACTCTCAATACACTTGATGCATGTTGTGTGGCTGTCGTTGTCTTGCCACACCATTTCGGGCCTTCTATCAGGACAGCACCCTTGCCCAGCAGTTTTCTCTCAAGCAGCCCGTCCGCAATTCTGTTTCTGTACTTCTTCATATTGACAGTATATTAGATTTCGGAAACTTGTAACAATATTTTTCGGAAACTTGTAACAATATTTTTCGGAAACTTGTAACAATATTTTTCGGAAACTTGTAACAATATTTTTCGGAAACTTGTAACAATATTTTTCGGAAACTTGTAACAATATTTTTCGGAAACTTGTAACGATATTTTTCGGAAACTTGTAACGATATTTTTCGGAAACTTGTAACGATATTTTTCGGAAACTTGTAACGATATTTTTCGGAAACTTGTAACGATATTTTTCGGAAACTTGTAACATCTCTATGAGAAGAGCGGAGCTGCAGCTTTCACATATCCCAGCCATTGTTCATATACCTTCAGGTATTCCTCATGAGCCTCCGGGGAGGAAGTGCATGTCTTTTCTTCATCCATTTTCACATGACGGGATGTTATTTCGCTTATGGATTTAACACTCCCTTTCTCCTTCTCGAGGACATAGAGGGCCTGGAGGGCGGCTCCGAATGCTGCCGCTTCCGGATTTTCGGGAATTCTGACTGTGAGTCCCGTTACGTCGGCAACCATACGGCGCCAGAGTGCGCTCTTGGAGCCACCGCCTGTGAGTGTGACTTTCTTCGGCTTGAAACCGAGTTCGACGAAGGCGTCAAGTCCGTACATGAGGGCGAACACGGAAGCCTCCATAGCCGACCGCGCTATGTTCTCCTCTTTCATATTGGAGAGCGTGAAGCCGAAGAGACAGCCCCTGCCCTTCGGGTAATCGGGAGTCCTCTCTCCGTTGAAATAGGGAAGCATACACACACCTTCGCTTCCTATCGGGGACGCAGATGCCATATCGTTGAATGCGGCGATATCTTTGTTGAAGAGAGCTCTTGTCACTTCGGACGAAACAGTACAGTTCATCGTGCAGAGAAGCGGAAGCCAGAGCCCGGTTGACGAGCAGAAGGATGCAAGCCTCCCCTTTGTGTCGACTACCGGAGTCCCGGCAGCACCGTAGAGTGTCCCGCTTGTCCCCATGCTCATCGTCAGATCACCGTCACTGACTGTGCCCGTTC
The DNA here is from genome assembly GCA_963610485.1 of Lachnospiraceae bacterium. Taxonomy (GTDB): domain Bacteria; phylum Spirochaetota; class Spirochaetia; order Sphaerochaetales; family Sphaerochaetaceae; genus Ornithospirochaeta. The sequence continues at coordinate 12,725 of CAVDOI010000030.1, read as the reverse complement.
CTACAGCGCCCATCATGTTGTCTCCGCCGCCTGTGCTTACCGGAATACCGGAGGGGATTCCTAACAATCTTGAGGCATTTTCACATACATATCCGGCAAGGCTCTCTGGAGAGCGGAGAGGAGGAAGAGACTCTCTGAGGTCACGGCTGCCGTCTATGGCAGAGAGTACGTCGTCCGACCATTCTCTTCTCTTTACATCGAAGAAGGCCGTCCCGGATGCATCGCCGTATTCCATCGAGGCTTCTCCCGTAAGGACGAAGTTGATCCAGTCATGGGGGAGCATGATCCATCTCATTTTCCCGTAGAGATCGCTGTGGTTCTTCTTCAGCCACAGGACCTTCGGGGCCGTATAGCCGGTCTTGATTTCATTGCCGGTCTTTTCAATGAGGGACTCCCGTCCGCCGAGAGCGGCGGTAAGTTCTCTGCATTCTGCTGTAGTGGAGGTGTCACACCAGAGCTTTACGGGATAGAGCACCTCCCCGTCCCTGCCGACGGGAACGAAGCCGTGCTGCTGACCGGAGACCCCCACAGCCTCGATTCTCCTTCTGATCTCATAGGGAATACGTGAAAAGCAGTCTCCGAGGGCATCGAGCCACCAGGACGAGAGCTGCTCGCGTGTGCCGTCGCTGCGGCTTATGAGATCATGTTTCGACTGAGTCAGAGACAGCACCTTTTCACTGGTGCTGTCATAAACCATTACTTTCGTACTCTGTGTGCCGTTATCAATACCGCATGTAATCATCGCATTCAACCGAAGAGATAGGAGTTAAGAAGGTTATTAAGATATTCCTGCTTTCCGCTTCTGAGACGAGGATTGACCTTTGCACCGTAATCGGCAAGTGTGACAAGGTCGAGCTCTCCGCGCTCGAATTTCTTTCCCATGCCGCTCTCGAACGAGCTGTAGCGGTTCCTTATGAAGTCATCAATCTTTCCGTCGCTGATTATCCTGTCGGCGGCGATGAGACCGAGGGCGAATGCATCCATTCCCCCGATATGGGCGATGAAGAGATCCTCCATGTCCGTAGAGTTCCTTCTCCTCTTTGCATCGAAGTTCAAACCTCCCCTGAGGCCGCCGTCACGGAGAATGACGAGCATGGCGAGCGCAGTGTCATAGACGTTCGACGGGAACTCGTCTGTATCCCAGCCGTTGAACTGGTCGCCCTGGTTTGCGTCCACACTTCCGAGCATGCCGTTATCTGCACAGACCTGGAGATCGTGAGCGAATGTGTGTCCCGCAAGGGTGGCATGGTTCGCCTCGATGTTGCATTTGAAATCCTTCTCGAGTCCCTGTGCCTTTATGAAGGCGATTGCCGTTTCGGCATCGTAGTCGTACTGGTGCTTAGTAGGCTCCATCGGCTTGGGCTCGATGAGGAACGTGCCTTTGAATCCTATCCTGCGGCCGTAGTCGCGTGCCATTCTGAAGAACTCTCCGATATGATCCTTCTCCCTCTTCATATCTGTATTGAGGAGTGTCATGTAGCCTTCTCTTCCTCCCCAGAATACATAGTTCTCGCCTCCGAGGAGTACGTTCACGTCCAGGCATGTCTTCACCTGGAGTGCGGCACGTGCGACGACGTCGAAGTCGGGATTGGACGCAGCCCCGTTCATATAACGTGGATTGCCGAATACGTTGGCCGTATTCCATAAGAGCTTCACCCCCGTTTCTTCCTGTCTCTGTTTGAGAAACGAGGCAGCCTTGAGATAGTTTTCGACATACTTTCCAGCATTCTCGTCCTCCGAGACGATATCGACATCATGGAAACAGTAGTACGGTGCGCCGATTTTCGTGAAGAATTCGAATGCCGCATCGGCCTTCTTCCTCGCCGCCGTGAGAGGATCGCTGTCGGACCATGGAAAAACAAGCGTCGGTTTTCCGAACATGTCCGTGCCGTCTGCACAGAAGCTGTGCCAGTATGCGACGGCGAACCTCAGATGATCCTTCATCTTCTTTCCGGCAACTATCCTCTCCGGATCGTAATATCTGAAGGCAAGGGGGTTGTCCGTACCCTTCCCTTCGAACCGTATCTTCCCGATTCCCTTGAAATACTCTTCGTCTCCGATGAAATAATCAGACATCTTTTCCTCCTGTTCATTTACAGTGTGAGTCTACGTCCGTTATTTCACAAAATCAAGTTTTCTGTTTATAAATTTTTATAATACAAACATTTGATACAACATTGACTAATAAGAAAAACAAATTTGTCCAATCGGTTATGTTCTTCCGGTTTCCGCTTTGACTGCGCTGAGGTAAGCAATGCTCTCGTACGCGCTCATCCTCCTCTCGTTCGAACGGGGTTTGATTTTCTGTTCAGCCTCCATGTTGAACTTAGACGACATATCACTCAGGGAGAACTCCTCGGGAGTCAGGCCGCACCGTGCCTTGAAGGTATTGGAAAAATACTTATAACCGGAGAAGCCCGCAAGTCTGTACACCTCGGTCATCCTGTATTTCCTGGAAGAGATGAGAATGCATGCGGCATGGAACCTGACAAGGTTGACGTAGCTCTGGAAGCTCTGGTTGAGGGACGATCTGACAAAGTGCGAAAGGTAGTTCATCGAGACTCCCTCCCTGAGAGCGAAATCACTGAGCTTTATTTTCTCCGCATAGTGCTCCTCGACATAATCCATAAGTCTCTTCAGCCTCTCCGTATTCCTGTTCCTGACGGCGGTCTCCTCCGCGCTCAGCACCCTTACCGGCATCCTCACGAGAATGTCGTGCATCAGAAGAGTGCACTCCCCTCTTGAGCACATCTGGAAGAAAGGGGGTCTTTCGAAATACGGGAGAGCCGCAGCGAGAAGCATTCTCTTCACTTTCAGAATCTCATTCTCTGCGAGAAAGTCTCCGGGAAGGATACTCTCCGAGGTGACACTCTCCGCCAGACCCAGGAAAGAGGGCGTCATCTGGAGACAGAGAAAGACCGCGGGGGTAGTCTCTGCACTGAGCTCATGGACAAAGAGCGGAGGAAAAAGTACAAGGCTCCCCTTCTTCACGGAGTATTCTCTGTCACCGGCCCTTATAGAGATGGTTCCGTCCATAATCCACATAAGCTCCCATTCGGGGTGCAGATGCGGCGTCCTGTATTCGACACGGTTGAGAAAGAGGGAGAGCCCGTGGATATGACCGTACCGGATTATCTCTACTTCACTCATGCTCTTTCCTCCATGTGAGGCGTTCCTCTGCCCGTCCAGGAGTATATCACAGAAAACGTATCCTTCTGCATATTTCCTCATCTAATTCTCAGGCAGTATCTCGATAAGGATGTCGGTGAAGTCGGAGTGGAGGTAGATGTCGCGGCTGCGGTCGTTCAGGATGAGGTTTTCCAGCCTCTCGCGCGTGATCCTGAACGGTATCTCCCCCTTGCGGTAGCGGACGCTCCCGAAGATATGCGTCCGTCTCATAAGAGGAAGGTATTCCTTTGCCGTCATCGGAAGTATGTCATGGCCGTATTCTTTCGATATTCGTGCCCAGCGCAGGACTCTGTGGCGCGGAAAATGGAGAATCAGGAAGTCTTCGAAGTTCATGTACTGGAACCGGAAGCGCGGAAGCCCGTCCTCCTCACGGCCTTTATAGCCGTTTCTCTCGCTTTCGTCACGTATGTAGATGTCACGGTCGACGAGTATCTCGATACGGCTCTTCCGGTTCTTCTTCACCACCGCATTGTAGGCTTTCCTGATCTCCCTGTACTGACCGTTGACTGCCTTCACGGGATAGAAGACCGTCTCGATCTCCTCTTCTCTGAAGTAACGGTTGAGCTCGTTGAGGTAGGCCACCTCGCTCTGACCTTCTGCTACTACGATGATGATCTTCTTTTCTCTTGCCATGGTCAGATATATGGAAACGGGATGCCGCTGAAGCGTCCCTCGAGGTAATCGCAGCGGAACTTCGAAAGGCTCCTGACACCCTCGATCTCGCTGAGGCGGGAGACACAGCTTCCCTTCTTCTTCGTCTTCTCGAAGAAGGCTATCTCGCTTTTCTGTATGAAAGGTGCGTCGAGAAGATCGGTGTTGTGTGACGAGCATACAAGCTGTGCGCCTCTCGTGTTGTAACGCTTGTCCAGAAAGAGGGAGACCATCTGCCTCAGGACAATCGAGTGCAGTGACACGTCGATTTCATCGATGACGAGGATGCTCCCCGAAGAGAGAGCGGCCAGAATCACCGAGGTGAGGGCGAAGAGTCTCTTCGTCCCCTCGCTCTCCTCGTCGAGGGAGAGCCACACCTCCCGGCTGTCACATCCCACATGCTCCGTCTGCCACACCTTGCCGTCTCTTATGTCCTCGACGGAGAGGTCGAGCTTGAGCGAAAGATTTCTGATGCTCTCGAGGCACTCCCTCCGGCTCTTACCCGAAAGCGTGACATAGCGGTCGAATGCATCCGACACCGAATAATTGAAAGGATTGAAGAAGATGATGCGGCTTGAGACCGCCTCCCTGAAGGGAGAAGAGGATGACGAGAGAACAGAAGAGACCTGCCTTCCGTCACTGAGTGCGGAGGATATGTCGGTGCATCCCTCTTTGAGCACACCCCTTTCGACGGAGAATACCGTCCTTCCGTCCTCGAGAAGGCTCTCGGAGAGGATCTCCTTCTCGTTGTAAGTGATTGAATGGGTGTAGAGTACGTCTCCCATTACCACATCCGTCGTAAATGACGTTCCGTCGACTGCGATAAATCTGTCGGGTGTGTACTTCACGCTCCCGACCCCGCCTCTTATCAGGGAGACAAGTGTCCCGAGGGCCGAAAGAAGCGTACTCTTACCGGAACTGTTGGCGCCGTAGATGACGATGAGCGGAACCGCCCTTCTCTTTCCCTCCCCGATGAAGAGGAGCGAGTCATATTCGCTGTAGTTCTTCGGTTTCCTCTTTCCGTCCCAGGAAAGGGAGAGCGTCGTATCTATGATGCTCTTGTAGTTGGCAACGCGGAGTCTGTAAAGCATTTCCACCTCCTTTCCCATTATAGCACGGAGACGGAGGTGAAAAACATGAACTTTGTGTGATTTGAGGTATTTGGAATATCAGACCACCTTCATCTCCCTGAGAGCCTTCGGGAACTTGAGGGCGAAGATGACAACCGTGTAGATTATCGCAAGAAGGTCGGCAACGGGCTCGGCGGCAAAGACGGCGAATGCCTGATTCGAGGTGAAGATGTGCGGCATTATGTAGATGAGCGGGATCAGAAGAACAAGCTTTCTGATCACTGCTATGCTTATCGAAGCTGATGCGACTCCCGTCGAGACGAACGTCATCTGACATGATATGAGAACACCCATGAGGCAGAGCATGAGGGCATAAGTCCTCAATACGGGAACGACATAGGTTATGAGGGCAGTCTCCGATGTGAAGAGAGAAGCAAAGAGCGGGGGAAAAAGCTCGATGAGAGCCCATACCGTGAAGGAATAGACAGTGCACGATATTAAAAGCGTCCTGAAGCACTTTATAACCCTCTCCCTGTTTCCCTTTCCGAAGTTGTAGGACATGAGAGGCTGGCTTCCCTGTGCAATCCCCTGGAGGGGAAGCAGCGACATCTGCATGACTGAGGTGCATATTGTCATCGCACCGACTGCCGTGTCTCCGCCGTAGAGAAGAAGCGAGGAGTTGAAGCATATAGAGATAAGGCTCTCCGTGCTCTGCATCACAAACGATGCCAGGCCCAGTGCGAATGAAGGGAGAATGACCGGGAAGGGAACAATCAGATTGTCCCTCTTCAGCCTTATGATGCTCTTTTTCCCCGACAGATAGAGGATGCAGAAGAGCGACGAGACAGCCTGGCTGATGATTGTCGCCCATGCCGCACCTTCGACGCCCATATCGAAGGCATATATGAAAAGAGGATCGAGGGCGATGTTGAGAACGGCTCCGGAGAGAACGACGAGCATGCTCACGACCGTCCGTCCCTGTGCCGTTATGAAGGCATTGAGACCGAGTGTCAGCTCGACAAAGACTGTCCCGAGGGCATATATCCTCATGTATGAAGAAGCATATTCAATCGTATTGGAGCTGGCACCGAACGCAAGAAGAAGAGGTCTTGCCGTCAGGAGAAGGACAACCGTCAATATGATTGAAATCACAATCTGGAGGGTGAAACTCCCTCCGAGTATCTTTTCTGCAGTATCCTTCTCGCCCTTTCCCATGAACATCGAAGCACGGGAGGCCGATCCCGCAGATACGAAGCATGCGAATGCAGATACTATCATTATGAGCGGGAGACATACCCCCACTCCCGTGAGAGCCAGGCTCCCTGTGTCCTTCATGTGGCCGATGTAGACTCTGTCGACTACATTGTAGAGCATGTTTATGACCTGCGCCGCCACTGTCGGGAGCGCAAGCGTGAAGAGTGTCCTTCCGATAGGGGCTGAGCCAAGCTGATTCTCGTCTGTCATTTTCGTCTCCTCTCTGGAAAGTAGTGATTAGAGCTCTTTGCGTCAACGGTGCACCGCTTAAAAACGACACCGCTCTCTCAAGCTGTCTACTTACCGGTGAGGATTTTCTCGAGAAGTGCCCCGTCACCCTTGACAGTGACGGACAGGGAGAAGTCGATTTCCTTCCACCTCTTCTTCTCCGTTCTTTCAAAGCAGGGAGAGGCGCACGAATAGCACGCGCTCTTCTTCATATATCTCACCCTTCCGTTCTTCTTGGTGCTCTTGGGCCTCAATACAGCGCCCGAGGGACAGAAGACTGAGAGGGAATCGGTACTCCTGACGAAAAAGCCCTCTGCTGCAAGCCTCCGGCGCTCGCCGTCATCCATCGCTTCAACCATCTCAGGCGTCTTCATCTTTTCTCCCCGCTTCCTCAAGGGCGATGACACGGTTCATGAGAGCGTGGTACCTTCCGTCGTCAGCATCCTCATGAAAGTGGCCGAAGAAGCTCTCCTTCCACCCTCCTCCCTCCTTTGCTATCTCCTCCTCAAGGGCACGGATCATGCTCTCGACGGGATCGAAGAATGAAAGCGAAAGGCGGGCGAACATCCTCCTCTTCTCGCCGGGAGTCGTCGTGTGGGAGAGAAAGTAGTCGAACTTCCACCCGTTTCTCCCGAGTGTGTCAAAAGCCTCGTCAAGCGTCTCATAGGAGGGAACCTCCTCCTTCCACCAGCTCTTTCCCCAGAGCGCCGTGACAGCGGGGTCGGTGCGGTAGTCCTTGTCTATGCTGCTTGCACCCCCGAATACGAAGAAGCGCTTTCCTTCGATTGTGTACATATGTCCTGTGAGGAGACGATAGGTGTTTCCTCCGAAGACGGCGACGCTGTCTCCGTACATCTCTTCTCTCTCCATCTTCTTCATCCAGGTGTAGTTCTCGTGGTTGCCGTCGACGAAGAGAACCCTGTACGGCCGCCTCTCCCTCAGCCACGCACTTCTTGTCACCCCGTCCCATGAAAAGCCGAAGTCTCCCAGCACTATGAGGATGTCGTCCTCCCGGAGACGGGCTTTCTTGATACGCTCGTTGAAAAGCTTTATGTCGCCGTGTGTGTCGCCGGTAAGGTAGATCATCTGTCACCTCCATGCCGGCGGATGACTGCATCGACAATGCCGTATTCGACGGCTTCCGTGGCCGAAAGCGTGTAGTTGCGGTCGCAGTCGTGTTCGATCTTCTCGACGCTGAGTCCTGTCATATCGGCCATGAAGGAGAAGAGTTCCTTCTTCCTCTTCGATATGTTCTCGGCATATATCTCGATATCTGCAGCCTGCATCATCGACCCCGTACCGCCGAGAAGCTGATGGATGAGTACATATGAGTGAGGGAGGATCTCCCTCTTGCCCTTCGTTCCGGCCATGAGAATGAGAGCCCCCATGCTCGACGCCTGCCCGACACATACCGTCCTGACGTCGCTCTGTATCGTCATCATCGTGTCGATCATCGACATTCCCGCCGTCACCTCCCCGCCCGGGGAGTTGATATAGACGGTGATCTCGCTCTTGCCGTCGCGGGCCTCCATATCGAGGAGGGCGAGATTGAAAAGCGCACTCATCATACTCGTTATCGCGTCGTTTATATAGATCGTCCGTCTCTCGGGGAGCACGATCAGTCCCGCATCATGATAGATCTTGAGAACGGCGTCCTCTTCTCTCTTGTTCTCGCTTCTTCCCATGCAGACCTCCTTTCTATTCTTCGATGCTGTCGCTGAGTATTTCAAGCATCTTTCCCTTGATCCACACGAGTTCCATCCATGTCGGAGAGAGATCCTTCTCCGACGGAGCACCCGCTTCGAATACTCTCTTATAGTAGTCGAATATGCGCTCTCTGGCACTTCCTTCGTCCCCCGTTTTCCTCCTTTCCCTCATTATCCTCAGGATGTCGGCGGGAGGCGGAAGGACGGCCCTGTTCTTCGGCGGGAGGAATTTCTCCTTCTCCGCATCATCCGGCCACTCCACCTCGCTGTAGTCTGGAAGACGGCAGAGCCTCGGAGAACAGCGGTGGCAGAAGACCATCACCTCCCCCTTTTCCAGCCTCTCGAGGGAGCTCACGCTTATGAGAGGATAGCTCTCATGAGTGTAACGCTCGTAATATGTTCCGCCGAGGGATTCGAGCATCTCCAGAAATGCCGCGTTCCTCGTTCCCATATATACCCAGTCCAGGCAGTTCGAGCGTATGATTGACGCACCGTATGTGCCGTATGTGTACTCGAGCTGATCGACATCCTGACAGACGAGAAAGAACCTTATTCCCCGGCTCCTCGCCGCTGTCAGCATCCCCGAGATATTGTGGATACGCGGAAAGTTCGCAAACTCGTCGAGGATGAAGTTCACCTTCACACCGAGCATCCCTCCGCGCTTGAATGCACTGTCGACCAGTACTGAATAGATCTGTGCAATGAGCATTGTCGCCAGGGGATAGAGCGTCGCCGTCTCATCCGGAAGGATGAAATAGAGTGCCGTCTTCTTTCTTCCTATATCCTCGATGCTGAAATCAGTTGCAGAGAGGAGATACCTCACGCCGCTCTGCCTCGTGTAGGGCATAGTCATCGTGTGTGTGACACTTGTCACGCTCGTGATGGTCGCCGATCCTGTGATGCATGCCGTACTCTGGAAGTTCTGCCTGATGTCGCTCTCCGGAGGAAGGGAGGAGAAGAAGGAGAAGAACGCATTCTCTTCCTCCTCTTCGCCGTTATCCCCCGACTCACGCCTTTCGATCCTGTGCTGGAGAAGGGTGGAGATCTTCGACTCCGCAACGGCGATGTTGTTGAATGTGAGGTCGCCCTCGCTGCCGTATTCGATGATTGTCATCGCGATGGCCCTGAGGTACTGCTTTGCAATGTTCTCCCAGAAGACATCCTTCTCGGAGTGTACCGAGGAGGCCATCATGTCGATTATCTCGTCAAGCTGGATGTAGCCCTTGTCCCTCTCGTCCTCGTCTTTCGAGCGGCAGAGTGTCCATACCCTGTCGAGGGGGTTCCATCTTGAACCGTTTCTCGGCTCGCGCATGTTGATGACCACGATATCGTAGCCCCTCTTCTCAAGGTACCCCGCAGTCTTCTGATAGATCTCCCCCTTGGGGTCGGAGAGAACCATCGACTGCCCCGTCGCCGCCATCAGGAGCACGGCCGGGACGATTATCCTTCTTGTCTTTCCGCTTCCGGTATCACCGATGATGAGAGTGTGTTCCTCATCCTTCGTCACCGCATACCTGCCGGAGCCGAGATAATCGAGCGGAATACCGGAAGACTTGAGGGAATCGTCGGACACAGAGACAATGTCACACTGACGGAGAAAGCGTTCGCTGCTCTCGAAATCTGCGCCTCTTTTTCTGTAGTTTTCTGCCATATTGACCTCCCTAGTACCCGAATCTTGTCCCGTTTTTCTCGCTCTTCTTCTTTACAGCGGACATCTTTCCGTTTCTGAAGGAATAGAGCTCGATTCCCCTCCGGGAGTGCTCGTAAAACCTCTCGATCTCCCTTCTCAGCGACGAGGCCGAGGACGGAGTGTCCTCGACGGCGAAAAGGACGAATGAGATTCCTTCGTTCTCGTCTGTGTACTTTCTCAGCTTTCCGAGGAAGGGAGACGAACTCTCTCTGATGTAGTCCGAAAGGTCGACGGCATAGGTTCCCTCATAGTCGTGGCTGAACCTGTTGTAGCGGTACGGCGTTTCGAAGAATTCGGCGAAATCGAAGGCCGCTTCATTCTCCGAGGGATAACTCATGATTATGAGTCCCTTTCCATTTTCACAGGCAGAACGAAGGTATGTTCTGAACCCGTCTCTCTCAGTACGTGAGAGAGTGATAAAAGCGACGGCGGAGTTTTTCTTCATAAAAACCTCACTTTGTCCATGCGGACGACGACGCGACAGGGAGGAAGATCCTCCATGACAATGAAAATAGATATGGATTAACTGATGAAGCGGACTGTTTTAATATGAGTCTGATCCAATCTGCAGAGTGCAGTCTCCCTGATGTTCCCGCCTTTTCTTCAGTTACCGTGATTCTGTATCACGTACGAAAATGCCGGATTACAAGGCCCGACGGAAGTTTCTTTCCCCTCTCTTTTCTCTTTCCGTTTTCAGCCATAGTCCGATTTTCCCCCGTAGGAGTATAGATAATACCGGGAGAGAGGAGCGTCAAGAAAATATATGAAATATTTTGTTCAGACTTAAAGTGAAATAGTGTAATTCTCTGCTTTTATTGAAATTATTGCTTCTTTCCCATGCTCTGCAGAAGCTTGATAAGATCCATGTCCTTTTCGGTGACTCTCAAATTGGACGATACCTTACCCCTTCCCTCACCCCTGTCTATGGAGACGGCAATGACATCGCCGGTCTCTATGGGATGAGAGCATACGTATGACAGAAACTGTGTGAACTGGGGATGCTCGGATGCAAACTCCGAGTAAGCCTTCTGCATTTTGAGTATATCGAAAGGATTCATAGTAAAGCCGCCTTATAAATGAATGAAGGGAAAGCCTGAGCCTTCCCTTCCGATTTTAGCACAAACGCATCTTATTTGATATCGTTTCCTGTAAGTTCCTGTCTGAAGGATGTTGCACTCTCTCCGTTCTCGGAGGGTCTGTAGAGTGAAGGAACAGCTGCATAGAGAGCAGCACATACGACGAGGTCGTGCTTCCATGTGATTTCGTTGGGAGCATGAGCCTGGCTCTCTGCGCCGGGTCCGAAGCCTACGCACGGGATTCCGTATCTGCCCTGGATGGAGACGCCGTTTGTGGAGAATGTCCACTTGTCGCAGAGCGGGCGGCCGACACGTGTCGACTTTGCCTTGTCGTCAGCCCAGAGTCTCTCATCGCCCCAGAGTGCCTTGTGAGCCTCTACGAGAGCCTTGACGTGGGGAGCTGTCTCCTTGTTGATCCATGTCGGGAAGAAGCATTCCGTCTCATAGACGTGTCCCGTCCATGCCGGGCGGTCATACATATACATGCTGACCTTGACGTCCTTTGCATACTTCCTGCATGCAGGGAGATCCTCGATTTCCTTGAGACATGACTTGTATGTCTCGCCTGCCGTCATTCTTCTGTCGATTGAAATCGAGCAGCTGTCTGCTACTGCGCAGCGTGAAGGCGATGTATAGAAGATCTGGCTTGTCGTACATGTACCGCGTCCGAGGAAGCGTGCATCTTCGTAGTGCTCGGGGTTCCACTTCGGGTCGAGCATCTTCTCCAGGCCTGCAATGTCCGGATTGTCCTTCCTGTTCTCGTTGAGATCCCTGACGTTGAGGATGACTTCAGCCATCTTGTGGATTGCGTTGTCGCCTCTTTCGGGAGCCGAACCGTGGCATGAGATACCTCTCATGTCGACTCTGATCTCCATTCTGCCTCTGTGTCCGCGGTAGATACCGCCGTCTGTGGGCTCTGTGGAGATGACGAATGCAATCTTCTCTCTTGCATCCTCGGGGCCGTTGAAATATTCGTTGACGATACTCTGCCAACACATGCCGTCGCAGTCTTCTTCCTGTACCGATCCTACGACCATGATCTTATATCCTTCGGGGATGAGGCCGAGGTCCTTCATTATCTTGGTTCCGTACACAGCGGATGACATGCCGCCTTCCTGGTCCGAGCCGCCGCGTCCGTAGATCTGAGTCTCGTTCTCCCAGCCCTTATAGGGGTCGTCTGTCCAGTTCTTGATGTTTCCGATACCGACTGTGTCGATGTGGCTGTCGATGGCGATGATCTTGTCGCCCTCGCCCATCCATCCGATGATGTTGCCTAGCTTGTCGATTTCGACCTTGTCATAGCCGAGCTTCTCCATCTCTTCCTTGATGCGGTATACAACACCTTTCTCTTCGCAGCTCTCAGACGGGATGGCGATCATATCTCTGAGGAACTTTGTCATTGCCGGGCCGTAGCTTTCAGCAGCCTTTTTAATTGCAGCGTAATCCATAAGGGAACCTCCATTATTTTTCCATTTACCGTGGCTTTCCGCCCACGTACTGTAATCTTAATAGGGAAAACATGGTTTGTAAACAAAAATTGTTGCGTTTTGTTGCAAAAATACTCAGGCCCTAAGGCATCCGACGGGAACGACATAGACACCGTCGGGTCTCAGAAAGCCGTACCGTGTCCCCGTGACGACCATCTTCAGATCCGGTAGCCTGAGTTTTGCACTGCTCTTCTCATTGTGCTCCCTTATGAGCTTTTCTATCTTGAGAAGATGCGCGGCCCCTTCATCGACTTCTCTTCCTCCAAGTTTAAACTCAAGAAGTGCATACCTTCCGTCTTCAAGGTGAAGAACACCGTCAGCCTCAAGGCCGTAGCGGTCGTGATAATATGACATCTCACCTCCAAAAGCAGAGG